>PLLX01000005.1 GCA_003141415.1 Bacteroidales bacterium | reverse complement strand
TTATTGTCCGTGTTATAGTGCGTTTTTTATTAATCACGTTGTAGTCATTTCTTATTTTTTAAATTTAAATAGTCCAAACCGGATTCCCAGTGTCACAACTGGAACTGGCTTAATTCCTGTTGATTCCTTGAAATCATAAGACAATGGATAAGACAGGCTAATATAAGGCTCTAGAAGTAATTTACTTGAAATTTCAGCTTTGTAATTGATTTTAATACCTGGAATAATGCCGAAGTTTGAAGCATCCTCGAAGTCAGTCATGTAGGCAGATCCGAGATAGGCGCTGGCGAAGAAATGTTTAAAATTATCTTTTTGAAAATAGTATCTTTTCTCAACTGCGATTTCTAATCCATATGAAGGATGACCGATGGATTTTAATGATCCTACACAACCGGCTCCGCCCCAAAAGACTGTTGTCCAGTTAGTTTTCTTTGCTTTTTCAAAGCTGTAAATCAGTTCTGTTGAATAACATAATTGATCATGATGATATTGTGGATAAAAAATCACATCACAATTAGAAGCAATCGTAATAGAAATCAGGATAAATGAAATGATAGACTTTTTCATAACGAATGAGGTTTATGGATATCTAATAAACTAATTACAAGTGAGTTATAGTGCGTTCGTAAAAAGTGGCAGTCTTGCAGTACAAAGCCCGAATGCACTATAACGGCCCGGCAATAAAGGGCGTTTGTGTTGCTGAGTGAATGGAGGCTGGAGCAGTTTTGTGTCATCGGGGTAGAGTCCTGGTACCANNATACGAGTGTCGCGGTACAAGTTGATAACGGAGACTGGAATTTATCATGGTACAGAATCTAAATTGCGAGTACTGGTGCGGAGTCCAGGTGGTGCGATTTAATGGTCACGTTATAAGAAAGCAGGAAGCCTCAAAAACCGTGACAAACAAATGNNTTATTGTCCGTGTTAGGTGCTGGCAATTATTTTTTTTAAAGTCTTCTTACCCCTCAGATTAAGATCGATTAGAGAAGCAATAGAGTTATGATCTTCGGGATGGTGAATTAAATTATATTCTATTTTATGTTTGTATTTCTTGATTGTCAAACAATCAAGTCGAAAAAGTCTAGTCCGATAAATTGCTTGAAGATATTCCCGATTATCATATTCAATTATCCAACCTTCACTCATCAATAGCTTCCTAGTGTTTTCGATAAAAAGATCAGTAGGAATATTTAGGTCAAGGGATTTGAACCTAAGTTTCTTTTTTTGATAAATATATAAGACCGTCCCAATCGCAATCACTATTAGGTAAATAGATAAGTCTTTTAATCCGCCACCTTTAATGAGGTAAATAAATAGTGCAGTAAATCCAATTCCAATAAAGAAAGTGGGAATTCCATAAAAATTCAACCAACCAAGAGAACCTGCTTTTATGTACAATTTATTGTTTTTACTTATCATAAATGTTGCTATAATAATCAGTGTGCCTGATGCTTGCACCTAACGGCCCGGTGGTATGGGGAGTTGCCGTCTGTGTCAGGGTTGGCATGCGTTTTTGCAAAGTCCCGGTAAGTGGGCAGGATTTCCGTGTCACGATAAAATTGTCCAGACGGCTGAGTCCCGATAAATGGTACGAATTTGTCACGTCATGATAAAATAGTCCAGATGGCGATGCAAAAACCATGACAACGGCGCGTAGGCCAGCAGCCCTATTGACTTTGTCTCGGCAGCAGGAATAGTCACGGTAGACAAAATTTGATAAGTGAAATTAAACTTAATCGCATAGACTTATGGAGCTGATTACTAAGCTGTCCGGGCTGCTGAAGGCAATTACCTATACCATCCGTGTTATATTTAGGCCAGGATTAAAACTATCTTTTGTAAACAAATTGTCATGGTAGTGTTAATCTAATAACAGCAGCGATACGGTACAGGTTTGTCTCCAATTACGAGTCTCGGCAGATGGCTTAGAGTCATGCAAAATGCGTGATAAACTTTTTTACATTCTCTGTGTTTTCGGATAGGTAATATTTGAAATTTCATAATAAAATTATTGCGTTGGCTCTTCATTACCACCATAATCATTTTGGAAATCAAATGTGATATTAGGAAACCGGTTTTTTAAACCAATTTGTTCCTTAATAGTCAATCCATTATCCGCCATTTTTATTTTAAGTTTTTTCAATTCTCTCAAGGAATCTGGTAATTTGACGTGACCATTTTTGCCTAGATCTATTTCTTCTAGGTCTTTAAATTTGGAAATATATGCTGGTATTTCTTTAATGGCACTGTATTCAAATCGTAATATTTTTAGTTTGGTCAGATATTCTATTTGAGGAGGGAAATATGCGATACGATTTCTCCCAAGGTCTAGGACTTCCAAATTCTTAAGTTTTGAAATTTCATCAGGTATATCCTTAACTATCGATAGAGGATTCTTAGTATTGTTAATTGAGTCCTCCCTAATAAAAAGAGGAGCATCCATTGCACCGTAAAGAGTCAGTTCTTTAAGATTCCTTAGAAGTCCAATTGAAGATGGAATTGAAACATTCATTACACAACCATTCCCGTTATTAATAATAAGCTTTTCTAATTTTTCTAATTGACCTATCTCAATAGGGAGGTCCTCAAGTTTTTCCAGGCAATGAATTTCCAATATTTTTAGATTAACTAATGTTCCTATTTGGGACGGGAGGTGTCTTAAATCATAATATTTAGCTATCCTAGAAGTAGGATTATCTCTTGGTTCAATGATAAGATGAATAACCTTTTCGGGAATAGCGAGAGCTGAGTCAAGATCGTAAAGTGTTAAAGTATCTTTGACTGTGAACAGTTTATCCAGCGATTTTAATAAACTATCCGTTGAATTCTTCTTTTCATTTTTAGATGATTCAGAGTTGGATTGTCCACTACTAAAAAATAGAATCACTGCGAGAAATGGAATAAATATTTTCATGGTTGTCTCTAATTTTGTTGATCTTGGTTACCGCTTACTAAGATATTTAAATATTGCTGGTTTCAAAGTTATATTTAGGCCATTTAAGTCGAAGTCTCTATTAATCAGTCGCTTTATGGCTTAAATATAACGGCCCGGCAATAAAGGGAGTTTGTGTTGCTGAGCGCATGTAGGCCGGAGATTAGTGTCCTCTAATCGGGAGAAAATGTTTCTTAGGCCGCAATAAGCGAAGCACGGCGTGGTTTTTGCCGTCATGTTACAAGTTTCTTGAGTTTTACGAGTNNATTGTTATTTTATTAACAGCAGTGGAGCGGTCCCGGTGCCGAGCCATATACAGGTCCCCGGTTAAAAGCAGTGATTATGCAAAAACCATGACGAACAAATTACCTTTATTGTCCGTGTTAGCACAAGTACTTTATTTATTTCCTAGTCGCAGAAATGTTCATACGAATTTCTTCCAATCTGTCTCTTGAGTTTGGATCAAAAGTGTAGTGTTTTTCAAGTTTTTCACAAGCAAAATCATTACAAAATGCACAATTTATTAGGTCTTTTGATATAGCACATTTTCTAATCTCGCAATCAGCACAACCTGTAAACAATCTTCCATCGTTAACTTTACATCCATCGCAGTCTGTTATAATTTCTGGTTTAGGAGTTGTGCCATAGATTTTTGAAAGTTGCTCTGCAATAGACACTCTCATTTCAGCTTTCTTAGAAATGTCTGTTTCTAGTGTAGCCAAATGAATGAGGCAAGTATCACAAGCTAAACCACAATATGATATCCCTGGATCCATAGAATTATATTCTGATATTATAATTGTTTTATAAAATTAAATAAAAGACGTTAGCACAAGTACGTTAATCTATTGTCAGCCTATAAAAATTGGCCGGGGACGGAATCAGTCAAGGAGCAAGAAATACTCTTGTCATGAACTATTTTCATTAGAACAACCGGAGCGATGGCACTTTCCAAATAGATTACCAGAATGTTTTGTATCGCGGTATAGCATAATAAATTACGGTGGGTGGCCAATTCAAAAACTGTTGTTTAGTATTTGTGCTAACGGCCCGGCGGTAGAGTAAGTAAGCGTTACCCGATGCATCACGGCCGGAGGGCAGTAT
>PLLX01000094.1 GCA_003141415.1 Bacteroidales bacterium | reverse complement strand
TGGTCAGTTTCCTGGTAGCTAACCGAAATGACAAGACTAAGGAGGGAACTCTGTTTATTGACCCTGGTTTTCCTGTTCAGAAGCAGCAGGTTAAAATGCTCGGTCACGATTACTGTTCTTTTGATATTTATAATTACAGGGGAAAGAATTTAAAAGAAAAACTTGAATCACATCTGAAATCAGGAAAGATATCTTCTTTGCTCTTTTCAAACCCGAATAATCCTTCATGGATATGTCTCACTGAGGAAGAACTTGCAATTATAGGCGAACTTTCGAGGAAATATGATGTTATCGTAATTGAAGATCTGGCCTACTTCGGTATGGATTTCAGGAAAGACTATTCAAATCCTGGCAGACCGCCCTTCCAGCCAACAGTTGCGCGCTACACTGACGAATATATTATGCTTATTTCGAGTTCGAAAATATTCAGTTATGCGGGTCAGAGAATAGGTATGATGGCTATATCTGATCAGCTTTTTGAAAGATCATATCCTGACCTTTTAAGATATTATTCAACGGATAAGTTTGGACATTCAGCTATATTTGGTGCTTTATATGGTTTATCAGCAGGTGTTACTCATTCTGTTCAGTACGGTTTAGCTGCTCTTCTTAAAGCAGTTAATGATGGGAATTACAAATACCGCGATGATGTAATGGAATATGGTGAGAAGGCCAGGGAAATGAAAAGGATGTTTATTTCAAATGGTTTCCAGTTAGTTTATGACACGGACCTTGATGAACCGATAGCTGATGGTTTTTATTTTACGATCGGTTATCCTGGCATGTCAGGAGATAGATTGATCGAGCAGCTACTCTGCTATGGAATAAGTGCTATTTCACTTATGACTACAGGAAGTGACAGACCTAATGGTTTGAGAGCATGTGTTTCAAAAGTTCCGAGGGAACAATTCAATGAACTTGAAATACGATTAAAAAAATTCGGTAAAGATCATCCAATTGAAAAGAATTAATATATAAGAATATGGCAAAGATAAGGGGCAGCATTGTAGTAAATGTTGAGAGATGTAAGGGTTGCGAAGTATGTATGGTTACTTGTCCGACAGGTACTATCGAGATGGCTAAAGAGGTGAACGGGAAAGGCTACAACTATGCATTTCCTGCTAATCCTGAGCTGTGTATCGGATGTGCTAATTGTGCTATGGTTTGTCCTGACGGTGTAATAACAGTTTATAAAACAAAAATATAAGCCCGTAATGGAAAAGGAATTAAGATTGATGAAAGGAAATGAAGCAGTTGCTGAAGCTGCAATCCGTGCCGGAGTAGATGGCTACTTTGGGTACCCCATTACACCTCAGACTGAAATCATAGAATATCTTATGGAAGCTAATCCAGCCGAGACAACCGGAATGATTGTCCTTCAGGCTGAAAGTGAAGTTGCAGCCATTAACATGGTTTATGGTGGTGCAGCATGCGGCAAAAAAGTTATGACATCTTCTTCTTCACCCGGGATAAGTCTGAAGCAGGAAGGTATTACCTATATAGCCGGAGCGGAACTTCCATGTCTTATTGTCAACGTTGTAAGAGGCGGACCGGGTCTTGGTACAATCCAGCCTGCTCAGTCGGATTACTTTCAGGCAACAAAGGGGGGAGGACATGGAGATTATCACCTGATAGTATTGGCTCCGGCATCGGTTCAGGAGATGGCTGACTTTGTAGATCTTAGCTTCGAGTTGGCTTTTAAATACAGGAATCCTGTTATGATGCTATCTGATGGAGCTATTGGACAGATGATGGAAAAAGTTTACCTGAGTCCACAAAAGGAAAGGTCCAAAACTGTCCCGGAGTGGGCTACAACAGGAAAACCATCAACGAGGGAAAGAAATATTATAACATCACTTGATCTTGATCCCAACCGGCAGGAATTGTTTAACAGGAAGCTCCTGGCTAAATATAATGAGATCAGGGAAAAGGAGGTACGTTTTGAAGAATTTCAATGTGAGGATGCTGAATACCTTCTGGTTGCATACGGTACCAGTGCAAGAGTTTGTCAGAAATCAGTTCAGCTTGCAAGAGAACAGGGGATAAAAGCTGGTTTGTTGAGACCAATTACCTTGTTCCCATTTCCTACAAAAAGAATTAAAGAACTTGCCGACAATGTTAAGGGAATGCTGTCGGTTGAGATGAGTGCCGGACAAATGGTAGAGGATGTACTTCTTTCTGTTAGTGGAAAAGTACCTGTTTATCATTTTGGAAGAATGGGAGGAATTGTTACAACACCTGAAGAGGTGGTTGAAAGTTTGAAATCAAATTTCATAGGAGGCTAATTTATGGTTGAATTTTCAGGAATCAAAGAAATAATAAAACCAGGGAATCTGGTATATAAGAAAACTAATATAATGACAGAAAACTCTCTGTCGTATTGCCCGGGATGCGGGCATGGAACCGCACACAGGATCCTTGCCGAAATTATAGGCGAAGAAGGTCTTCAATCGGAGACTATAGGTGTGTCACCGGTAGGTTGTTCCGTCTTTATGTATAACTATCTTGACATTGACTGGCAAGAGGCTGCCCATGGCCGGGCTCCGGCTGTAGCAACAGCAATCAAACGTCTGCTGCCGGAAAAATTTGTTTTTACATATCAGGGTGACGGTGATCTGGCAGCCATCGGTACAGCTGAAACAATACATGCATGCAACAGAGGAGAGAATATTCTGATAATCTTTATTAATAATGGTATCTATGGAATGACCGGGGGCCAAATGGCACCGACCACGCTGCCTGGCATGAAATCATCAACTTCTCCATATGGAAGAGATGTTAAAACAATGGGGTTTCCACTTAAAATAACCGATATTGTTGCATCACTTCCCGGGTCTTACTACGTCACCCGTCAGAGCGTTCATACAGCAGCAAATGTTAAAAAGACAAAGAAAGCAATAAGGAAAAGCTTTCAGTACCAGAAGCTTAATAAGGGTACTTGTCTGATTGAAATAGTTTCAAACTGCCCTTCAGGATGGAAGATGACGCCGGTGCAATCTAATAAGTGGATGGAGGAAAATATGTTCCCTTATTATCCACTGGGAGATCTGAAAACTCCGGAAGAATAGTCAATTCTAATAAAAAAGAAATTCATAAGAAAATGACTGAGGAAATAATTATAGCCGGATTTGGGGGACAAGGTGTCCTTTCAATGGGTAAAATAATAGCTTATTCAGGTGTTATGCAGGATATGGAAGTCAGCTGGATGCCTTCCTACGGACCGGAAATGCGCGGAGGAACAGCAAATGTCATTGTCATAGTAAGCAACGACAGGATCAGTTCACCTATAATAAAACGTTTTGATACGGCAATCATCCTGAACCAGCAATCGCTTGATAAATTTGAGAGTTCAATCAAACCGGGTGGTATTCTCATCTACGATGGTAACGGAATTACCAGACATCCTGAAAGAAAGGATATCACTGTCTATCGGGTCGATGCAGCTGAAGAGGCCTCCAGGATGAACAGCCCGAAAACATTTAATACAATTGTTCTCGGAGGCTATCTGAAAGTAAAGCCGATAATTAAACTGGAAAATGTAATTAAAGGATTGAAAAAGTCTCTGCCTGAAAGATATCATAATCTTATTCCCATGAATGAGAAGGCACTGAAAAGGGGTGAAGAGATAATAAGGGAGGTTCAGAAAGCTGAATAGAGACACCCTTTAATTCCCCTCAAGGGGGAGATGCCGCGAAGCGACAAAGGAGTGTCTGTCCCATGTCCTATTTCTCATAGAAATGCATCTCCTTAATATATTTCCACACTGGCGCCGGTAGAAAATACGACATATCCTTTCCATTTTTAATTCCGTTCCGGATGAAAGTGCCTGAGATTTCCATAAGCGGAGCATCAATATGATGAATATCAGCGGTCAAAAGTATCTGATCCAGGTGGAATGAGGATGGTTTTTCTGAATAAGGACGCGGATAAACATAAATCGGGTACTTACTTACAAGTTCAACCGCATTTTTCCATTTATGAAGCGTATTCAGATTGTCTTCACCCATTACCAGACAAAACTCATTTTTATGGTATTTTTCTTTCAGATATGTCAGGGTATCGATAGTATATGAAGGAAGAGGCAATTTGAATTCTATGTCGGTAACTTTTAGTCTGTCGTTATCTCCTATAGCCAGTTCTGCCATATAATAACGATGGTGATCGGTAAGCAGAGTCTCTTTCTTTTTTAATGGATTATGCGGACTAACCACTAACCATACCTGATCCAGACCAGCAAATTCTGTCATGTATCCGGCAATAGCCATATGGCCGATATGAACGGGGTTAAAAGATCCGAAATATAAACCAATTTTTGCCATCTGAGTATCCTCAATTATCTTCCGAGAAACGAAGAAACAATTTTTAAAGTCTCTTCTTTTGCCTTATCCAGCTGGTGATTTACAATAACTGTATCAAATTGATTGGCAAGCTTTAACTCATCTTTTGCTTTTTCAACCCTTATTCTGATTTTTTCAGGAGTGTCGGACCCTCTTTTTATAAGGCGGTTCTCAAGTTCCGCGACTGAAGGAGGCATAATGAAGATTGCGATAGAGTTTGTACCAAATTTATTTTTCAGATTTATCCCACCTTTAACATCAACATCAAACAAGACATTATTTCCATTAGCCCATATTCTCTCTAATTCGCTTTTCAGAGTGCCATAGAAGAGATCCTTATATACTTCTTCCCATTCAACGAATTCATTGTTTTCAACTTTCTCCTTGAATTTCTGAATAGTTAGAAAATAATAGTCTTCTCCTTCGGTTTCATTACCCCTTATTGGTCTGGTTGTTGCAGATATTGAGAAAGCAAGATTCAATCCATTGTCAAGCAAATATTTAACGATTGTCGTTTTTCCTGCACCTGAGGGTGCTGATAGTATTACTAGTTTTGTTTCCATTTCTTTTTTATCAAAAGCTCAACGGCTCTATGGCAAAGAAGACAATCTTATTAGACATGGTTCCTCCTTTGTGCCTTTTGGCCATTATACCTTTGCGCCTTTTAATTATAAAACATTCAGAGTCTGTTCTTTAATCTTCTCAAGTTCATCCTTCATCATTACTACCAGCTTTTGAATAGAAGCATCATTTGCTTTTGAACCAATAGTGTTGATCTCACGACCAATTTCCTGGGCAATGAAGTTCAATATTTTACCATTTGGTGAAGGGGTGCTGATTGTCTCAATGAAATAATCGCAATGGGTCTTCAGCCTGACCTTTTCTTCATTTATATCATATTTTTCAAGATAAAATATTATTTCCTGTTCAAACCTGTTCTTATCGATTTTTTCTAAGCCGAGATTTTCTTCCAGAAGAGACATTAGCTTTTCCCTTATTTTGATAATCCTTCCGGCTTCAAATGTCTGGACAGTTTCAAGTAGTGATATAATTTTTCCGATGCATTTTTTCAGATCTGACATAATTGAGTTACCCTCCTCAATTCTGTATAGGTCAAGCATTACAACAGACTCAATGATCTGATTCCTGACAACTACCCATTCAGATTCGGGCATCTCCGGTTTTTCGGTTTTAAGTGTGTCGGGGAGCTTCATAATAGCAGTAAAAATCTGATCATCAAGATCTATCCTCAGTTCGGCAGCAATCTCTTTAAACTGGTTATAATAATTTCTGACTGCAGATTTGTTAATTACAGTAACAACTTCATCAGAGAGCATATCACAAAAAATTGAAAAATCAATTTTCCCTCTGTCGAGTTTCTGACTGATAAGATTCCTTATTTCAGGCTCCTTTTCTTTATATAACCATGGGAGCTTGGTATTTAAATCAAGCTGTTTGGAATTTAATGATTTTATTTCTATTGTTATTTTTTTCTGTGGAGTTTCAGCAATGGCTTTTCCGTAGCCTGTCATGGATTTAATCATCTCCCTTTACATTGGTTTTGAGTGAAAATAATATAAGGTTGAAAGTTACGAATTCTCATCGTATTTAACAACTGCTTACTTCTTTCAACGACCTGATTCATAATAAGAGATAGATAAAGCCAAACCGATCAGCCAGCCTGCCGGAATCGCACACAATTGTCGAGAGTGCCTGGGAGAACCATATCGAGGGAATGATTGCAAATTCATTAAGCCTGCTTGCGACATAGAATTCGGCTAGTAACAGATGGATCAGCATGGGCAGCATTAGCCACACCTGGTGCTGCTGGTATAATAATGATGCTACTACCTGTAAAGATACTTATGGAGCACTTTACAACTGGTATATATTAGATGCAGCAAGCAACGCTAGTAAAAACGTATGCCCACAAGGCTGGCATGTACCCACAGATGCCGAATGGACAACCCTGACATCATTAGTGCGAAGTAGCGGAGGGTGAATACCCCTATAAAGCTGTGCGTCTTTTCTGTTTTATATGTTACTAACAATAAAACTCTTAAAAACACATTATTGTTTACGTAACCGCAAATTTATTGATACAAGCTTTGCTGAAAGCCTCATCAAAGACATGTATTTGATATTAATGTAACCTTTCTAAGTCAATCGTAAAATGCCTCATTATGGGCGCTTCCCATTTAATTTTTACACCACGCTTTATCTGATCTTTTCTTTCAAAAACGTTTCTGACTACTTCAGCAACATAATCCATATGGTTATTGGTATAGACTCTTCGTGGTAATGCGAGTCTTACTGTTTCGAGATCAGGAAACCTGTTTTGGCGTGTTACCGGATCTCTGTCAGCCATTAGTGCACCTATTTCAACTCCTCTCACTCCACCTTCAGTATAAAACTCAAGAGCAAGTGTCTGGGCAGGGAATTCTTCTTTTGGAATATCAGGGAGGAACTTTTTTGCATCAATAAATATAGCATGTCCTCCGAACGGCTCAAGAACCGGAATCCCATACACCTTTATCTTTGTTCCCAGGTAGCCAACCTGGTTTATTCGCGATTCCAGATATGAAAATTCAGTCCCTTCATATAGTCCCTGGGCAAGGGCATTCATGTCCCTTCCTGACATACCTCCATATGTTATAAAACCTTCATATATAATATTATATGTTGATGCCTGGCGAAAGAGCCCTTCTTCCCTGAAGCCAATAAAGCCTCCCATGTTCACTATTGCGTCCTTTTTTGAACTCATTGTCATACCATCAGCATAGGAGAACATCTCCCTGGCTATATCCCTGATATCCTTGTCGGCATAGCCATCTTCTCTCAGCTTTATAAAATATGCATTCTCGGCAAAACGTGCAGAGTCAATAATAAACTTAACACCATATTTATGTGAAAGCTTAGCTACTTCCCTCAGGTTTGACATACTAACCGGTTGTCCGCCTGCTGTATTGTTAGTGATTGTAACGATTACGCAGGAGATTTTTTCCGAGGGATTGTTTTTAAGTACATTCTCAAGTTTTTCCAAATCGACATTTCCTTTGAAAGGATGCCATAGTGTTGTGTCAGATGCAGCATCTATTGTGCAGTCGACAGCTATTGCCTTTCTGAATTCTATATGACCTTTTGTTGTATCAAAATGAGAGTTCCCCGGTACGAGGTCACCCTCCTTCACAAGGACAGAGAAGAGAACGTTTTCTGCTGCTCTTCCCTGATGAGTCGGCAGGAAAAAATTGAATCCGGTAATGTCTTTTATCGCATCTTTCAGTTTATAATATGAGGATGCTCCCGCATAGCTCTCATCGCCCAACATTATTGCGGACCACTGTTTGTCGCTCATGGCTCCTGTACCGGAATCTGTAAGCAGATCAATGAAGACTTGTTCTGATTTCAGGTTAAAAAGATTGAATGAAGCATCTTTAATCCAGTTTTCTCTCTCTTCTTTCGTACTCCTGTATATGTTTTCTACCATTTTAATTTTAAATGGTTCTGTGAATGGCAAGTCCATAAATTCAATAGATTATAAAAAATGTTTAGAAAATAATAATAGTTTTATAATGCTGATAATAAGACCATTAATTGGACTTATTCTAGATGGTTATAGAAAAGAAGTCTCTGTTTTTGATATTCCTGTATATACTTACAAGGCTTTTTTCCGTTAACATAGTAAGGGACATCAATCTTGAAATTTATTTCCGTAAAATTAAGAGAATTTTATGATATATTCAATCATGAAATCTGATCTGAAAAATAGAAAAAATGAGAGTTAAAATTCTAAAATTATTTTTAACATTTATTTTTATAAGCTTCTATATATCAGGATTTTCACAGGATACTTTTAGGAAAGCACTTACAAGAGCCAGTGTAATTGATTCCTTAAAAAGAAGCGGTGTGATTCTTGGCAATACTCCAAAGAAACCGGAAATTTTACTTTCAACAGACCAGGCGCTTAAGTATCTGCAGCAAAGATTACATCCTCAGCTGTGGAATAATTCGAACGACCCTTTAAGGCAGGCTTTTAGCCGACTGGTATATGAGGCTTCCCATTCTAAATTCGATTCATTAAAGACAGCCTTAATGGAATATCCATACGATTCACTTAGTATTTCATGGGACAAATTTTATGTATGGGAAGCTCTCAAAATCAAGATCCCTGTTATTTCCAGCCCTGAGACTAATATTTTTCCAGATTCCACATCGGCAATAAGATCCGTTGAAAATTTAGTCAGCATAGATTCTCTCAACCCCAGACCATTGAGTGTTAATAAAGCAACTGGCTTTAATAGGCCGGTTGTTGAATTTAAAGACACGACGATAATGGTAATAGTTGATACTCTTGATCAAGTGACCCCGTCTCGTTCAAGCTTTCCATTCAAATATTACAGTAATCCTTATCAGGGCGACTCAATTCAGGCTGCTGTCAAATCCTTATTAAATCTTATTGATAATCGTGATTCATCATTGGTCACTATTACCGGGATTGGGAAAGTTGCTACACCCATGATGCTGAATTCAAAAACAGGGAGAGTTATGCGTTTCTGGCTGAAAAACGAGTTTTCAGATTCGGTGGCAGTCTGGCTGGCGAATCCATACAAAAATACAATTGGTCTTTATCTTGAGCAGGGAATTAACTTCAGAAGGCCCGGGAGGCAGGGAAATTATGCCAGTCCAAAGATTGATATGCCATCAATTGACAATAAAAAGTTACAGGATCTCCGGAATGCTATTGTTAAACAACCTTTTTGGAAATACCGTACTGAAGCTTCCTTCGTTCTCAATCAGGCATCTCTTAGCAATTGGGTAAAAGGAGGGGAAAGTAGTATTTCTACTGCTCTGGATGCAACAGAGTATGCTGATTATAATAATAAGCAATTAAAGCTTTCATCGGATAATTTTGCCCGGCTTAAATTCGGATATATTGAAACAGGTAAAGACGGCATAAGAAAAAACCTTGATCTTCTTGAGACAAACTCAAAATTTAATCATAAAGCATTCGGAAAGTTTGATTTCAGTTTTATTTTATTGTTTAAGACGCAGATCGCCATTGGAAGGAACTACTTTAAAACTACCGCCGGAAAAGATACTTCAAATCTGGTGTCGAAATTCATGAACCCAGCCATTCTTACAATCGGATTGGGGCTTGATTATCGACCAAATAAAACAACATCAATCAACTTTTCACCACTTTCGTACAAGGGTACTTTTGTTACAGACACTGCTAACATTGATCAGACCCAATATGGTATTGCAAAAAACAGGAAATCACTGAACGAACCTGGTGTAAGCTTTATGATAACCAATGAATTCAAACCTGTTAAAACAGTCACAATTGTAAACAGATTACAATTATTTACCAATTATATTCATAATCCTCAGAATGTAGATGTTGACTGGGAAATGATAGCTACTACAAAATTGAACTGGTTCACTGATGTTATGTTCAATACTCATTTAATTTTTGATGATGATACCAAAACTGATGAACAGTATAGTAATGGTCAGCCGGTTTTAAAGCCTGATGGAACCAAGAAAAAGACAGCCAGAATTCAATACAAAGAGATGCTGGGATTCGCCCTCTCATTCAGGTTTTAAAATATAGGAAATGGATGACGGTAAAATGGAGAATATTAAAAGCTTATTCTGTTTACCGTATTTATGGATTAACTCCTTCTACAGCTTCCAAAGCCTCTACAGCTCTTTCTGATAAATCCTGAATTTTTTAACCACCTTGCATCCGACCCTTTCATATTCACTTCTCATCTTGGAATTGCTTTCAAGTACGAGATGACTATCTAAGGTGTCCATTTTATGTTTAATGCCAGATTGTAGTATTTTGACACCCATGAGTACTTCGAGCCCTTTTCCTCTGAACTCCTTCTTAACACCTCCAAGCATCATCAGGAGTTTTTTTGACCTTTTGGATTCTTTAAGGATCTTAAAAATACCGAATGGCAGCAATTTCCCATTTGCCTCTCTAATACCTTTACTGATATCCGGCATACCAACAGCGAAGCCTACTAATCTTCCCTCTGCTTCAATCACTTTTATGAATTTCGGATCGAGAATAGGCAGGTAACGGGTAGCAAAATCGGTCTTCTCCTTATCATTAAGCGGGACAAAACCATAAATTTCCGCAAAAGTTTCGTTCATAAGTTCCAGCACATCGATGATATATGGTTTCAGCTCTTTTTTAGAGGTGAATTCAACAATTTTATACTCATTAATGTTTTCAAAACGTGCAAGTACCTTTTCATAGATCAAAGGAAATTGTTCAGGTATCTTTCCGAGATAGTTAACAAGATCAACCTTCTTTTCATACCCTTCAGCCTCAATAAGCTCGGGCATATATTTTGAGTTGTTAGGGGCTGTCATAAACAGAGGATATTCAAATCCTTCAATCTGGAAACCCTGTGGATCTTTATCAGAGAATCCCAATGGTCCTACTATCCTGGTCATCCCATTCTGCCTTGTCCACTCTTCGACCCTGGTTAAAAGAGCATGAAATATTTCCTTATCATTAAAGCATTCCATAAAACAAAAACGGCCATGCTGTTCATTATTAATTGCATTATATTTTTTATTAATAATCCCCATTATCCTGCCGACTGGTTTATTATCCCTGTAAGCCAATAAAAGTAGTGCATCAGCATACTGGTATGATTTATTTTTCTTTTTATTGTATAACTCCCATTCATCCAGATAGATAGGAGGAAGCCAATCAGGTTCATTTGCATGAACTTTTTCCGGCAGATAAATGAATTCACGCCGGTCTTTTCGGGTAAGAACCTCTTTAATAACTATTTCCCCCATAAAGATTTGTATTTGAAGGTGGCAAGAAACAAAAAAACTTTAATAAGAACAATTCATTGTAAAATAAAATTCAAATTAATGGTATCGTAAAATAAGGTCAAGAATGACAAAAACTGCAAAAATGATACTCGCAATACCATTTGTTGTACCAAAAGCCATCGTTACTTTGCTCAGGTCATCATGACTTACGATGCTATGCTGATAGATCAATAATAAGGTAAATATTGTTGCCCCCGTCCAGAATAGTATTCCGCTTTTTCCATAAAATCCAGCGGTCAGAACAAGTACAAATGTGATAACATGAACAAAGATTGAAATAGCAAGAGCTTTCTTTCTTCCGGTGGCTGAGGGCAGCGAGTGAAGCTTATTTGACTTGTCAAACTCATCATCCTGAAGCGCATATATGATATCAAATCCACTTACCCAACTCAGAACAATAAAGGAGTAAATTACAGGAAGAACACTGAATTTTCCTGATACTGATATATATGCACCGATAGGGGCTAGACTGAGTCCAAGCCCAAGAACAAAATGACACAGTGAAGTAATTCTTTTAGTAAAACTATATCCAATAATAACCAGCAGTGCAACAGGAGAAAGATATAGAGTTAACCTGTTAATAAACCCGGTTGTAACAATAAACAGAACTGCATTGATGACAATAAATACTGCTGCGGATCTGGAGCTTATTATACCTGAAGGTATCTCCCTTTTACTTGTTCTTGGATTAAGAGCGTCAAAATCTTTGTCAGCAAGTCTGTTGAATCCCATTGCCGTGTTTCTTGCAAAGATCATACATAGAATGATAAGAAGAAGCAAATGGATGCTAAACTCAAATTCCGGTTTTGATACGGCTAGTGAAAAGCCGATAAGAGCAAAAGGCATTGCAAAGACAGTATGGCTGAACTTTACTAGAGAGAAATAGTCCCTCAATGATCTGAGAAGCGAAATCATAAATCCAGAAGCTTCCGGTAAGATTCATAACTATCATCACCATAGGTAACAAAGATTACCTTTTCAGGGTAGCTGTTTTTATTCATAAATCTTTTAGTTTCATTAACAGCTATTAAGGCAGCAAGCTCTTTTGGAAATCCGTAGGCCCCTGTTGAAATACCGGGGAAAGCCAGCGTCTTTATTTTCTTTTCTTTTGCAAGAATAAGGCTGGTCTGATAGCAGGATGCCAGCAATGCATTTTCATCACGATACCCTCCATACCAAACAGGCCCCACTGTATGAATAACATGTTTTGCTTTAAGCCGGTAACCTTTAGTGATTTTTGAGTGGCCGGTTTCACATCCGTTAAGTTTCTCACATTCAGCAAGAAGACCCGGTCCGGCAGCATTATGAATTGCCCCGTCCACACCGCCACCACCAAGCAAAGAGTTGTTGGCTGCATTCACGATAGCATCAACATCAAGAGAAGTTATATCTCCTTTTACCAGTTCAACCCTCCTTTTACTCATTGCTATCTTATCTGTGCATTAAGTTCATTTTCAAAGGCCTTAATGAGATTACTCATAATCTTGTCAATATTCTTATCCGTCATAGTCTTGAGATCATCACGAAGTATAAAGCTAACAGCATATGACTTTTTATTTTTACCTAGATTGTCACTTTCATAAACATCGAAAAGATTAATATCATGAAGTATATTTTTTTCGGTCCGGAATGCAATATCTCTGATTTGTCCGAACTTAATACCCCTGTCGAGAAGCAATGCAAGATCACGTTTTACAGATGGATATTTCGGAAGATCGTGGAAAGTGATAGAATGAGTTTTAATCAGTTTAAGTAGGAGATCCCATTCAATATGACCCCAATAAACATCCTGTCCGATATCAAATTTTGAAAGATAGTTTTTCGAAATACGTCCGGCCTCAGCTACTATCTTATTGTTAACCAGGTAAGTTGAAGACTCTGCGAAATATTTTTTATCGGTTTCGCCTGAAGACAAACTTTCCGGATTAACTCCAAGCTTCGATAGAATCATTTCAACTGATGATTTTATGTTGAAGAAGTCTGAGGGATTGGTTTTGCTGTTCCAGCTCTGACGTCCTGTATTACCTGAAATAAACAGATCAAGCGAGGCTTTTTCAATATAATTGGCCACTTTAGGATATGACTCACCTGACTTATGATAAAAGTAACAATGCCCGAACTCGTAAAGCTTAAGATCAAGATTCTGTCGGTTAATGTTCCATATTACCGAGTTGAGGCCTCCAAAAAGCAGAGATTGCCTCATTGCGTTCAGATCTGAACTAAGCGGATTCGCCAGCATCACAAGTTGATTCTTATCGAAATCGTTATTCTGATCATACCAGGCGGCAGGGCAAAGGGAGTTACACATTATTTCCGAGAAGCCGTTGTTTGACAGAAGGTCAGATATTATATTGACAATCTTTTCCTTATTGGGTTTTTCAGGATATGAAAGCGTCGAATTAACATGCATACTCACCTCTACATTATTGTAACCATAGATTCTGAGAATATCTTCAATAACATCGGCTTCCTGTTTAACGTCGACACGATATGATGGAATTACAAGTTTAAGATTGACTCCATCATCTTGGGTTATTTCGATATCCAAAAGTGACAGAATTTTCTTTATTGTTTGTGGTTCAATCTTCTTGCCAATGAGCCTGTTTATATTGCTATAGTTAACGTCAACCTGGACATTTTTTATCGGGTTTGGATATACATCCACGATATCTGAAGAAATCTTACCTCCTGCAATTTCTTTTATAAGCATTATTGCCCTCTTAAGGGCCCATGTGGTAATATTCGGATCCGCGCCTCTTTCAAACCTGAATGATGCATCAGTTTTCAATCCGTGCCTCTTTGAAGTCTTGCGGATGGCAACAGGATTAAAATAAGCACTTTCGAGGAAGATGTTTTTTGTTGAGGCTATTATACCGGATTTAATTCCGCCAAATACTCCTGCAATACACATACCTTCCTTTGAATTACAAATCATAAGATCACGTGAAGAGAGGCTTCTTTCTGCATTATCCAAAGTAATGAATTTACTTTTTTCAGGCAGGTTTTTGATTATAACTTTTTTACCTTCAATTTTATCAGCATCAAATGCATGCAATGGCTGACCAACTTCATACTGGACAAAATTTGTGACGTCTACGACATTATTTATCGGATTAAGACCAACTGCCCTGAGTCTATTCTTCAGCCATTCGGGAGATTCTCCAATTGTTACACCGCTGATAGTGATACCTGTATACCTTGGGCAGTCCGTTGTGTTTTCGATAATAACTTCATATGGGTTATTGTTATTATCAGGTTTAAAAGCTGATACTGAAGTAAGTACAGCTTTCTGATCCATCCCTGTATTAAGATTCAGGTATGCAGCAAGGTCTCTTGCAACTCCAAAATGTGATCCGCTGTCAATCCTGTTAGGAGTAAGTCCTATCTCAAAAACATAATCCTTTGCGATTTTAAAATAACTGGCAGCAGGTGTTCCTGGTTTTGCATTATTGTCCAAAACCATAATCCCGTTATGAGAATTACCCAGGCCCAGCTCATCTTCAGCACATATCATTCCTTCAGATAACTCTCCACGGATCTTAGATTTTCTGATCTCCATGCTCTCATTCCCTTTAAATACAACTGTTCCGATAGTTGCCACCGATACCTTCTGACCTGCGGCAACATTAGGTGCGCCACAAACAATCTGAAGTGGCTGAGGACCACCAATATCAACTGTGGTTACAGAAAGTTTATCGGCATCAGGATGTTTTTTACAGGTTAGCACTTCGCCAATAACCACCCCTTCGAGACCTCCCTTTAATGAGACCCATTCTTCCATTCCTTCAATTTCAAGGCCGATAGCTGTTAATATCTCTGCAACTTTTGCAGGCTCAAGATCAATCTTTAAATAATCTTTAATCCAATTGTATGAAATCTTCATTATAGAGATGAGCTTATAAAATTACCAGTAAGATTGCAAAAGTAAGGAATTTTAAAATACGATTATGAATGCTGATTTCTAAATTGGGATCAAATATTCCTGATTTAATGTTTTGATGGAACACCTCCGGCGTTTTCCATTCTGAATAATCTGCGTTTCTATAATTGATGGAACGCCTCCGGCGTTTAAATTACCGATAAGAGTTTTTGATTTAATGAACCGCGGAGCGGTTCCACCAATAATAGGAGAGGAATAGTGTTTTCAATCTTAAACCACGGAGTGGTTTCATAATAAAGCTCAATCAGGGTGTCTCTAATTTTTATATGCTTGTTGATTCATTTGATATCAATTCCGAAGTGATGGTATAACAACTGCTTTATTAGCGGTTGGTTTATATGGCTGTATACAATATTAAACAGTTTATTAAAAACATGACCTTATTTTACCTCAAAGCTCGTCTTTCCTACCAGAGGTACCCGTTGTTCTGCAATACCTTCGACATCTACTTTAATTGTCGCCCTGTTATCAGCATTGTAAAACGAAATGGTTGCATTACCATAGCCTTCCGGACACGGTAATCCCTTCCTCAATCGGGTAATTAAATTTATTCACTGTATCAGGAAGATTGTTCCAGATAAAATTACGCCATCCCTGAGTAATCAACAGGTTATCAAGTGCCTGATAACGCCCGGAGATGGTTGTGTCAAAATAAAAGGAAGGCTGCTCGATATAACCCCTGATCTCGGATTCAAGTAATAAATATGAGCTTATATCAGATTTCTTTTCAAAGCTTTTTATCTGGTTGCCATCGACAACAGAAATAGAAAGGTTTGCTGCAACCGGATTATCAGAAGTGTCTCTTACTGAGATTTGTAATGTTACCTTTTGTCTGGGAGCATAAGCTTCGTGATCGGGAATAATGGTTATCTGGTAATTCTTCTTCGGATGAACATAATATGCACGCTCGCAATATTTCTTACCGGTTGTATCCATCAGGGTTATCAGGGCAACACCTTCAGGAAATTCTTTTTTAGACAAAATAACCGGATTATCAATAGCCCTTACTTTTGCTTTGGCAGTTATGCATAGCGAATTATGGGAAGTGCCAACAATCACCATTTCATTGAGTGGACACTTGTCGAGAGTTTCCTGATTTGTTTTAATAGTTACACGGAAATAATCCTTATTGATTTCGGATACCTTTATAGAATATCCGGTTTCTGACACAGCTGGAAGTTCAACCTTGAAAGGAATTCCATTCCCGGCATATCCTGCTGCATAATATTTTAATCCTTTTTTTGGAAGAAAGAAAAATCCCCCCATACCGAGATGTGAGCTGGAAAAGCTTGTTACAGTGTCTCCAGGTGAAGAAAACACATGACCCTTTACATTGCATCCATAACCTGAGGAATTTACTGCTTTAAAACCTAGCAGAGTATATACATTTTCAATTAACGGCCCACCTTCCGGGAAAAATTGAACATCAACATTTTCATTGTTTTCCTGATGATCAGGTTGAATTATCGATTTTATTTCCAGTTGATTTTCAACTACAACCTCCTTCTTAAAAAAGAAAATATCTCCAAAGTTCCGCATCCTGTTGGTGTATGCCCTGATCACGTAATTTCCTGAAGCAATTGAATCCCCAAGGTGAAAATCACCGGCACCAACTCCATTATCTAGTCTTAATATCAAACGTTTAATAATTTTTGATCCGAGAGAGAAAAGTTCCACATTAAGATTGTTACTGCTATCAGATAATTCGTTCGTCACGGCATTGACCAGATAGGCTTTAATCCAGATATCCTCTCCGGCAGAGTAATAAGGTCTGTCCAGATGCAAATACACCTTTTCAAAGGGTACTTCACCGTTTTTTTTGAAATCCGGCAACAGGATACTTTGATCATCAATTTGAGCATTGATGAAAGAGAACTGCAAAAGTGCTACCATTAAATTGAATACAAATGCAATTTTCATGTCAATTTGGAAATAATGGTTTACTCTATACCATAAAAATAGTATACTAAATTTAGCTTATATTTTGCATTTTGAGGGTTTGCATAGGATAATTGTTACTATAAAGGTATGCCCAGGTCGGTGGAATATTTCGGTGGAATATTACTCTGCCGGAGTATCTGATATTATTTGTGAAAATCTACACTCGCAATTTCAGTTTTTGTTTAACTTTAATATGAATTGTAAATATTGAAAGGCAACTATAAGCATTTTATAAGAGAGTATATAGGGGCTGTTGGTGAAATGCTTCTGTGACTGATGGGGCTGTGCAACAGGATAAACTTAAATATGTAATAAATATTAATCAGGTAATAGTTCTTAAATTACAGTCAAAATGAAAAGGATCATCTTATTCCTGATATTGATCAATTTCTATCTATTTGGTTACTCTCAAATAATTCGAGGAACAATTCTCGATAAGTCTAATGAATCCAAAATTTGTTTTGCATCAATCTATCTTAACGGAACATTTGACGGGACTCTGTCAGATCTGAATGGAAATTTTGAGTTAGACATCTCAAAAAATGCTTCAATGCCATTAACTATAAGCTCGATAGGATATTATTCCGTTACTCTGACTGTTTTTTCAACTGATAAACCCTTATTAATTTATTTGATACCCAAAGTATATGAAGTGAAGGAAGTTGTCATATCTTCTATATCCCTTGCCAAGAGAAGAAAAGCTAATTTAAATTTGTTTAAAAAAGTATTTCTTGGAACAACAGCAAATGCGCGGAATTGTGAAATAATTAATGAAAACGACATTACCTTTAACTATGACTCTGATCGTGATACCTTGAAAGCATTTGCTTCAAAGCCAATCATCATTAACAACAGGTCCCTGGGGTATAAAATCACTTATTATCTTGATAGATTTGAGTATTATAAAAAAGACAGGTCCATATTTTTTGCGGGAAGTCTAATCTACAACGAAGATTTAGCAATTGAAGATACACATAAACAATTATTTGAAAGAAGAAGAAAAGACGCTTATCTTGGGTCGAGAATGCACTTTTTCAGGGCACTTTGGGCAGATGATTTAACGTCAGCTGGATTTATAGTCAAAAATTCAGATAATAAATATCTCAACTACAAAGATATTGTTGAAGAAAGTCGCCCAGATTCTCTTAATAATCACAAAAAATTTCTTAAATACTCTGAAAAACTGAGTATATTATATAATACACTATTAAGTAATATTGTTTTTCTTAAAGAGAAAGTTTACTTTGATAAAGATGGATATTTCGATCAAACGGGCATGAGCATAAGCTGGGAAGGCGAAATGATGGACCAGCGTGTTGGGGACATGCTGCCATATACATATAAATTCGAGTAATAACAACCAATAACATTGTGTGTAATTTATTGTCAGTCTGTGCGTTTGCTATTGTTAATGTTTTTGCACCTCCCGTGAATCGCCACCTCTTCCCTCGATGTCCCGTATTTGTTCTATCAATTCTGAGTCCGCCAACTGGTGGAAGAGGAATCTCTCACACCCAAAACTATACAATCCAATTCGAATCATGTTGTTAGCATCAGTTCCTATTATTGATGGAACGCCTCATAAAGCTCAATCAGGGTGTCTCTAATTTGTCTATATTTGTAACTCAAACACATTATTTATATGATTATTGAAAAAGAAGATAAACTGATCCTTATAACGAATGATGACGGTTTGTATGCTGGGGGATTAAAGACACTTCTTGAGGTGATGGAGGAAATTGGAAAGGTTATTCTTATATCAACTATCGAAAGCATGTCGGGAATGTCGCAGGCACTGACAGTTAAAACTCCATTGCGTGTAAAACTGCTTGGAGAAAATGACAGGCACAGGATCTATGCCTGCAACGGAACTCCGACAGATAGTGTTAAACTGGCTATTAATCAACTGGTTGAAAGAACGCCTGACTGGGTAGTTTCGGGGATAAACCATGGATCCAATGCATCCGTAAGTGTTCTCTATTCAGGTACTATGGCTGCTGCAATCGAAGGGTGTCTTTACGGGATAAGTTCTGTCGGTTTTTCTCTGAATAATTTTTCATCCACTGCTGATTTCTCTATATGCAAAAAGTACATCCGGATCATTATGAAGAAGCTTGCGTCAGAACCTCTCCCTGCAGGTATTTGCCTGAATGTAAATATTCCTGCTGCCAAGAAGGGCGAAATAAAAGGGATAAAAATATGCCGGCAATCAAAAGGAAACTGGAGAGAGGAGTTTGAAAAAAGAAAAGATCCGATGGGGAAAACCTATTACTGGCTGACCGGAGTTTTTCAGAATCATGAACCGGATGCTATGGATACAGATGAGTGGGCAATCGCAAACAATTTTGTTTCAGTAGTGCCTGTTACTGTTGATATGACAGCCCATTGGTACATAGATAAACTTAAAGTCCGGTTTAAGAAATGAAATTTTACGAGAAATACGACAAAGTTCTCACAGGTTTAATTTCAGGACTAGTATTTCCCTTTATTATAGGAATAGCCATTTATATTATTTCGTCTGGTCATCAATCGCTTCATTCCTATCTTACACGGATAGCGGATTCAAATATTGTTACACATTCAATTTCATTATGTGTTTTCCCGAATATTCTTATTTTTATGATATTCAACCGGTTCGATATGCTGAGAGCCACTCGCGGAGTGCTGGCAATGACTATTGTTTGGGCTGTGATTGTTTTTGGTGTAAAGTTTTTATTATGAGATACTTTATTATTGCAGGAGAACAATCTGGCGACCTCCATGGCTCGAATCTGGTGAAAGAGTTATTAGCAGCTGATAAAGGTGCAGAGATCTTTTGCTGGGGCGGAGATCTTATGGAATCCGCCGGAGCCACTTTACTTGTTCACTACAGAAAACTGGCTTTTATGGGTTTTGTCGCTGTTATAAAAAACCTCGGTGCAATTTCTAAAAACATTTCGCTCTGTAAGCAGCATATTATTGAATATAAGCCTGATGTTGTAATCTTTATCGATTATCCCGGTTTCAATCTCAGGATCGCAGAGTTTGCAAAAAATGCCGGCTACAGAACTTTCTATTATATATCCCCAAAACTCTGGGCCTGGAATGAAGGCAGGGTCAGGAAGATTAAAAAGTATATTGATCGCATGTTCATCATCTTTCCGTTCGAGGTTGATTTTTATAAAAAACATGGCATAACAGTTGAATATTTTGGAAATCCACTCATTGATGAGACTGAAAAACGAATCACACTTTTTCCGGCAAAAGAGAGTATGTACAAATATCTGGGGATTGAAGATAAACCTGTAATTGCTTTATTAGCCGGAAGCCGCAGACATGAAATTGAGCTTATACTTCCCGAAATGATGAAAACGATACATCATTTCCCCGGATATCAATTCATTCTCGCCGGTGTGAAAAACATACCCGATGAAGTTTATGATAAAATCATTGACAAAGCCCAGGTTAAAGTAATTAAAGAAAAAACTTACGAAATTCTTTACACTTCAGAAGCCGCCCTCGTTACCTCCGGAACGGCAACACTTGAGGCTGCACTGCATGATACTCCTCAGGTTGTCTGCTATAAGGGTGATTTCTTCTCAATGCTGATCGCATGGATGGTGGTTAAAGTGAAATATATTTCATTGGTCAATCTCATTATGGGTTATGAAGTTGTTAAGGAATTGGTTCAATACGACCTGACTGAGAACTCTCTGTTGACTGAGCTGAAAGCTATCCTGCCAGGAGGAGAAAAACGGGAAAAATTATTATCTGATTATGAGGTACTAAAAAGCAAAATGGGATCAGCAGGTGCTTCAGGCAGGATTGCCAGGGAGATGTTAGCAGAGCTGAAGAAGCGAGTGGGAGAATAGGAGAAAGGGAGAAGGCATGATTTAAAGTAAAAAGACAAAAGTAAAGGAGAAACGAGTTAAATCAACTCCGTGATAATCAGTGAAAACTCCGTGATACTCTGCGGCAAAAATGCATCAGATTTGAAACTCTATTTATGGTGAAAGTGAGCATATTATTTATTTTATTTTTAACTGTCTTTACAACAGTTGTTTCTGCGCAGGTCAAAATCCGGCTTTTCGCTAATCAGTCTCCAGAATCAGCTGTATTTTCAGTCAGGGAAGGAGTTTACGAAATAAATCTCTTCAACGGCGAAATTCTCAGGGTATTTAAAGATGAGCCAGTCATTATAACAAGGTATTATGGGAAACTTGCTATAAAAAAGAGAAATACAGAAGGTTTTATTTGTGATTCTCTGATCATTTCAGGCAAAACCGGGAATGATTCTTTTTCCCTCATGATGAATGTGAAATCCCATACAAAACAATACTATTCAGGTGATCTTCAGTGTTTTCCTGATCTTGGAACATTGGTATTCATAAATATTTCCAACGTTGAAAAATATATTTCTGGTGTGGTAATGGCTGAAGGTGGAACCGGACAAAATTTAGAGTATTTCAAAACCCAGGCTATTATTGCACGGACGTACATGTATAAATATTTCGATAAACATTTGAATGACAGGTATAATGTATGTGATAATACACATTGTCAGGTGTTTAACGGATTATCTTCAGATAGTCTTCTTAACAAGGCAGCCATGGAAACCAGGGGCCTTGTAATTCTTGATAAGGATAGTACTCTGATCATAGCTGCTTTTCATTCGAATTGCGGAGGAGAGACTTCATCTTCTGATGATGTATGGCTATTGGGTCAACCTTACCTTAAAAGTGTAGCTGATCCGTATTGCCTTGCCTCTAAAAATGCTATCTGGCAAAAGAATTTTAGGGCAAACGATTGGATAAGTTATCTCAGGAAATCGGGATATAATGGAAAAGTTGAGGATCCATCGATTTTCAATTTTTTACAGGAATCGAGACTGGTTGATTATAAAGCAGGATCATTCACAATGCCATTGAGAACGATGAGATCCCAACTGAACCTCAGGTCAACATTTTTTTCCGTTTATGCAATCGGAGATTCCATTGTACTTAAAGGAAGAGGATATGGACATGGTGTAGGACTTTGTCAGGAGGGGGCAATGGAGATGGCAACAAAGGGATTTAATTATAAACAGATCATTGATTTTTATTATTTTGGTGTTTTAATTTCGGATATTAATAATGCTGTTGTTATTAAAAACAAATGATATTTTATGTTCGCAATTTTCAGAAAGGAGATAAGCGGTTTTTTCAGTAGCCTGACTGGTTATATTGTAATAATTGTTTTTCTCCTGATAAACAGTCTGTTTATGTGGGTTTTTCCAGGCGAGTGGAATATACTTGATAGCGGATATGCCGGCCTTGATACCTTGTTTTTCCTTTCACCATGGGTTTTCATGTTTCTTGTACCAGCTGTAACAATGAGGATGATCGCAGAGGAAAAACGACTGGGAACCATTGAGTTAATTTATTCAAGGCCAATCACCGAAAGAGGAATTGTATATGGAAAATACTTTGCTTCAGTCTGCCTGGTTCTACTGGCACTTTTGCCGGGACTGATATACTACTTTTCGGTTTATCAGCTTGGCGAATCTCCCGGAAACCTTGATAAAGGCGGTACAATGGGCTCATTCATCGGTCTCTTTTTTCTGGCAGCGGTATATGCTTCAGCGGGGATATTTGCTTCATCTCTGACAGATAATCAGGTAATTGCATTTATCTTGGCTCTAGTAATATGTTTTGTTCTCTTCGCGGGATTTGATTCATTTGCTTATCTGCCCGGATTAAAAAAACTGGATGAATTTGTAATAAGGCTTGGTATCAATGAGCATTATAAATCAATTAGCAGAGGAGTTGTTGATATTAAAGATGTTGTCTATTTCGTGGCAGTAGTTGCTTTTTTCAATGAAGCTACCAGATTTAGTCTGTTATCGCGTAAATGGAAGAAAAAAAGTTAAGCCATGACGGATAAAACAGGTAACAAAGGCTTTAAATTGAGAAACTGGCTGCAATTTCTGACTGCAGTCGCCGGGATCATTCTTGTCGCTTCGGTAAGTTCATTCCTAAGATTAAGATATGACCTTACAGAAGACAAAAGATTCACTCTTTCTGAACCAACCCGCCACGTGTTAAGTCATTTAAAAAATGATATCTACATACAGGTGTACCTTGATGGCGATATCCCTATTCCATTAAAACGTTTAAAAAGGTCAGTCGGCGAAATGCTTGACGAATTCAGAATAGCCTCAGGGAGGAAAATTGATTTTGAGTTTATAAATCCTTCAGGTGGGAAGGACGCAAAGCAAAGGGAGACACTATATCAGACTCTCGAAAATAAAGGATTGAACCCGATTAATCTTCATTCCGGCGACGCTGAGGGAGGATTGTCACAGAAAATTATTTTTCCTGGAATGATAGTTAATTATAATGGTATTGAAGTTCCTGTAAACTTTCTTAATAATAATCCCTCTATATCATCTGAGCAAAATATACTTCATTCGGTTGAAGGTCTTGAATATGAGATGATTCAAACAATAGCTACATTAAGTTCTGATACAATAAACAAGGTTGCTTTCATTGAAGGGCATGGCGAAATTCCCGAGATTGAAACGGCTGACATAACAATGAATCTCGCCAGGTTTTTTACAATTGACAGAGGTGTTATAGGAGGTAAACCAGGTGTTCTTGACAAATATGCAGCAGTTATAATTGCCGGACCTGAAAAAGTGTTTAATGAATCCGATAAGCTGGTGCTAGATCAGTACATAATGAATGGGGGTAAGGTTCTGTGGCTGATAGATGAGGTAGCAGTAAATTCCGACAGCCTTGTGTATGGCGAAACAGTTGGACTCTATCGTCCGTTAAATATTGAGGATCAGTTGTTCAGGTATGGAGCCAGAATTAACCCGGCAATTGTTCAGGATATTGAATGTGTCCAAATAAGGCTCATGGTTATGAGTGGTGGTACCCGTCAACAGGTCGTGCCGGCTCCATGGGTCTATTATCCATTGCTTAAACCTTCTGCAAATCATCCTATTACGCGTAACCTGAACAGAGTGGAGGGAGAGTTCGTAAATTATATCGACACAGTTGGTCTCGATCCAGCAATCAGGAAAAGTATACTTCTGTCAACCTCTGAATTTAGCCGTACTATTTCACCTCCTGTGATGATAAGCCTGAAAGAGGCAGAATTAATTCCTGCAGAGAAAGATTTTAATAAAGCAAATCTGCCGGTGGCAGTTTTGCTTGAAGGCATCTTCCCTTCAGCTTTTAAAAACAGGATGGTAGGCAATCTGACCGATGATAAAAATCTAAGGATAAGATCTGAAAGCAAAGAAACCAGGATGATCGTTATTGCTGATGCAGATATTATAAGGAACGAAGTGAAACGGTCAGGATCAAATGAAACACCTCTTACTTTGGGAAAGGATAAGTATACAGAACAGCTATACGGTAACAGGGATTTTCTGATCAATTGTCTTAATTGGCTGGTCGATAAAAATGGGATAATGGAGTTGAGATCCAGAGAGCTTAGACTAAGGTTGCTAAACGCTCAGATGATAAAATCTGAAAGATTTAAATGGCAGATGATCAATATCGCCGGCCCAATAATTATAGTTATCCTGGCAGCTTTACTTTATAGCTATTTCAGACGCAAAAAATACACAAGACATTGATAATGAATAAAATATTAATCAGATGCATTTTTTTATTCATTGTAATCGGGCTGTTTCTCCTTATTATATTAAAGAGCAGATCGCCATTCGGAGAATCAAATAGCTCGTTTGCTTCAGAACCAAAGGAAGAGATTACTAAAATCGAATTTTCAGAAAATGGGAAAAAGCTGACACTTGAGAAAAAGGGTGAGAGCTGGATAATTAATGGAAAATCGGAAGCCAGAAAAAGTGGCGTTTATTTTATTCTCAGGATTTTGAAAGAGATAAAAATCAAATCACCTGTTTCTCCGGAAATGTATGAAAATGAAATAAATGGGAAAAATGTTATTCCTGTTAAAGTGAGAGTTTATGAAAAGAGGATACTCCTGAAGACTTTTCTCGTATATAAAACAGGGTCAAATATTTACGGAAACATTATGAAGATAAAGGAGTCTTCGAAACCTTTTATGGTCTATGTTCCTGGATATGAGGGTGATATTGGCTCGGGGTTTAGTGTTAATGAGTTATTCTGGCAACCATATACAGTTTTCAATCTTTTGCCATCAGAAATAGGTTCTGTAAACTTTGAGAACTTGTCTGACACAGCATCTTCTTTCTCAATTATTAACAGAGATCATCATTATTTTCTTCACGATGCGCTTGGCAACCTGACTGGATGGGATTCTTCGCTTGTGGTGCGTTATATTTCATATTTCGCCTGGGTCCCCTTTGAATCATGGGCTTTTGAAATTGGAGAAGCAGAGAAGAAATCAATTGAAACTCAGCAACCTCTTTACAGGCTTACTGTTATTACCATTACAGGCAGGAAGCATGTTCTGACTCTATGGGGATTGCTGAATAATAAGGGCGATACAAAAGCTATTGACAGCGACAGGTTACTGGGTAAAACAGAGGAAAGGGATGAGCTTTTCATAATGCGATATTTCGATATAGATCCGCTGATTAAGAAGAGATCATATTTCTTTCGGAGATAATTATTTTCTCTGATTATCGGAATTTTAAGTATTGATTTTAACTTCGTCTAGCTTGCACTAATGTGCTCGGCTCTTCGTTTACCACGGCCCCAATTTGCTTCGCTGAAGCTACGCGAAAGCGAAGAGGGGCGCGAAGAACCGACGACGCAAAGCGGAGGAGCTCGACGAAGTCAAAATCAATTTACTCCCCACACTCAAAATTTTTTATTTGAGGTAATAGTNNTAAAACTTGGAAATCAATAAATCAACTTAAAACGATACCAATATGAAATTTGTAGTATCCAGTTCGGAACTTCTTGGTCATCTGCAGGCAATAAGCAGGGTTATCAGCTCAAAGAATACGCTTCCCATACTTGATAATTTTCTTTTCAATCTTTCAGGGAACGATCTTGAAATTACTGCATCGGACCTTGAATCGACGCTGATAACTAGGATGAAGCTTGAGAACACTGATGGAGACGGCACAATAGCTCTTCCCGCAAGAATATTACTTGACACATTAAAAGAGTTTTCAGTACAACCACTCACATTTGATATTAATATGGAAACCATGGCAATGGTTATCAGTTCTGAAAATGGTAAATTCAATGTTGTCGGGCAGAACGGAATTGACTTTCCTGCCTTGCCTTTAATTAAAAAAGATAAAAAAATTGTATTTGTAATTATTGCTGATGTATTGCTTGCAGGAATAAGCAAGACTCTCTTTGCCACTGCTGATGATGAACTTCGTCCTGTGATGGGAGGTATCTTTGTAGAAGCCTCGACCGACAAAATTACATTTGTTGCTTCCGATGCTCATAAACTGGTAAGATACCAGAGAACTGACGCACATGCTGATGATAATGCTTCATTTATACTGCCAAAGAAACCGGCTTCTCTACTAAAAAATATTTTACCGAAAGAAGAGGGTCCCGTAACTGTTGAATTTGATGATAAAAACGCATTCTTTATCCTGAGTAATTACAAGGTTGTATGCAGGTTGGTTGAAGGCAACTATCCGAATTATAATTCTGTTATTCCAAAAAATAATCCACGTAAGATCACGATCGACAGAGTAGAATTCTTTAACATTCTCAAGAGAGTATCGGTCTTCTCAAACCAGGCGAGCAATCTTGTGAAGCTTCAGCTTAAAGGGAACCAGGTTATGGTTTCTGCACAGGATATTGATTTTTCAATTTCCGCGTATGAAAGAATCAAGTGCCTCTATGAAGGCGATGAGATTGAGATTGGTTTCAAATCTGTTTTCCTCCTTGAGATTTTGTCTAACATTGGCTCACAGGATGTTATGATCGAACTCGCCGATCCTACAAGAGCCGGACTCTTCCTTCCGGTTATTTCAGATAATGAATCGGAAGACCTGCTGATGCTTCTTATGCCAATGATGATAAATGCCTGACCTTTGAACCTGAATCTTAAACGTCCGATTGCTTTTATCGATCTTGAGACGACGGGAATCAACGTTTCAACCGATCGGATCGTTGAATTCTCAATCTTGAAAATAAGTCCTAATGGAAAAGAGGAATGGATGAGCATACGGATTAACCCGGAAATGCCTATTCCTCCCAAATCGACAGCCATTCATGGAATAAAAGATGAAGATGTAGCTAAATCACCAACATTTAAAGAGGTTGCAAAAAATCTTGCAACATTTCTCGAAGGATGCGATCTGGCCGGGTATAATGCCATTAAATTTGATATCCCTGTTCTGGCCGAAGAATTTCTCAGGGTGAATATTGATTTCACTTTCACAAAGAGAAGGTATGTTGATGTCCAGGTTATATTCCATAAAAAAGAACAGCGTACGCTGTCGGCTGCTTACCTGTTTTATTGCAAAAAAGATCTTGAGGGAGCCCATGGTTCAAAGGCCGATACAGCTGCAACTTTTGAGATTCTTAAATCGCAGCTTGACAGGTATAAAGATCTGGAAAATGATGTTGAAAAGCTTGCTGAGTTCAGTTCGTTTAACAGCAATGTTGATTTTGCCGGAAGAATAATTCTCGATGAAAATGGCGTTGAAGTTTTCAATTTTGGCAAGCATAAAGGAAAGCCTGTTGAAGTTGTTTTTAATGAGGAACCGGCATATTATTCCTGGATGATGAACGGTGAATTCCCTTTATATACCAAGAAAGTCCTTACAGAGATCAAATTAAGATCTTTCGGAAAAAATCAAAAGTAGAATGAAGATCATCTGTATCGGTCTTAATTACCGGAATCATGCGCTGGAATTAGGATGGCCTGTCCCGGATGAACCAGTGGTATTCCTTAAACCCGATTCATCAATCCTGAAAAACAATAAACCCTTTTTCCTGCCTGACTTTTCAACTGATATCCATTATGAAGTTGAAGTAGTATTAAAAATCAGCAAGCTGGGAAAGGGTATCTCTGTAAAGTTTGCCCCACGGTATTTTGATGAAATAACTTTAGGTATCGATATTACAGCACGTGATCTTCAGACCAGACTCAAAACAGCCGGCATGCCATGGGAATTGTCAAAATGCTTTGATGGTGCTGCTCCTCTGGGTCGTTTTATTCCTGTGAAAGGTGAAACTGACATGGCAAACCTGGACTTCAGACTTGAAATAAATGGGAAGGTTGTACAGCGAGGCAATACCTCCGATATGATTTTCGGCTGTGATAAAATAGTTGAATATGTCTCAAGATTTTTCACCCTTAAAACAGGTGACCTGATATTCACAGGTACCCCTCCCGGTGTGGGTCAGCTTCATAAAAATGATAATCTGGTTGCATATCTTGGCGATGAACCGCTGCTGGATTTTATGATTAAATGATATTAAAGTCAATTAAACCAATATGATAATTTTAGAATAAGTCCCCTGTTTTTTATTTTAATATCGCTGGGGTAAGCATTTTCTGTATAAACAATGAACAGGTCCGATACCGGTGCAAAACGCCACTGGAAGCGAAGATTCAAATTTATATTGTCGATCTGATTATTATATTGTACAAAACTTGTTAAAAAGAGCTTGTCAGTAAAAGTAAGATCAAGTCTCGGTCCGATCAATACAAACTGAGCGCTTTTATAGGGAACAGGCAACGAGATATTGTTGTATGTTGTCACAATTGCCAGGCTTCCGTAAGGTTGAACCCGGTAGTACAATTCTCCATCCACCATCCACTTTGTGCCATTATAATATCCGCCGTATCTGCTGCTGACAAGCCAGTTAAATGATTTGCGTATATCTGAAGTGAAAGAAATACCCATCTCATTCCAGTTAAATTTATCATTTGCTGCAAGAGGTAAGCTGCCAGTATTGGTGGGATCGAATGGGGACTGAAGTTTAATAAATGTATTCAAAGCATCTACCACTAAAATACTTTTATTCATCCATTCAACCTGGTAAAGGATCTGTGCTATCCTGTCAGTGAGTTTCATTGAGGGATCATAATACATATCCATTTTAAATGCTGGTCCGTGATCAGCGACACTGCTGGAGGCCGGGAAGAACTTGTACTGGAACAGAGGATTTATTTCATAGTATCCTGTTCTTCTGATATATCCAACCTGGGCAAGATAATCGGCTCCTACCCATGATTGATTCAGGGTTGCTGTTAAATATTGAGTGTTGTATGCAATATTGGCAGATAATGCTGCCGCATCATGTGTGGCTCCAGGGTAAAATGACTGATGGTAAAATGCTTTTCCAAGCCAGTGATTATCAGCGCTTGCAAGGTTATATTCGAAGCCTGCAACCCGGTTGAACCCGTATTTAGTGGATGAAGTGTCATTTTTCAGATTCATAACCTGCTTGTTGATAAAAAATGCCGTTATATTGGAATGACTGAACACCTTACGCTGAATAGCGGCAACTGTAAAATTTCCGGCTTCTACAGTATCATTTTGACCGGTTTGAATATCCATAAGTCCTATCCTCCAGTTATTTCCAATCTTACCGCTTAGTCTTGCTCCTGCCAAAACCTGACTTTCTAGTCCAATACGACGTGAGAAAAATGGCCTCAGGTTATCATTACCCAGCTGAGCAAAGAGATCGCTGTTTTCAAGATAAAACTGTCTCTTCTCAGGGAAGAATAGTTCAAAACGATCAAGGTTTGTCACCTGATTATCGACTTCGACCTGAGAATAATCAGGATGGACTGTCAGATCAAGATTCATTGAAGTAGATAGAATAGCCTTTGCATCAATGCCTGCGTTGACTTTAGGTTTAAATCCTTCTCCAGCTTCCTTATTTTGAGTGGCCTGTGCTGATACATAAGGGATCAATGAGAATCTCAAACCTGAAGGGGGCAGAGGTTTATCCCACACGAGTGAACCTGTGAACGCAAGAGTCGCAGTCGCAAATTGTCTTGGCATCGGTGCCCAGCTTGATTTTTCATTGGTCTTAAGATCCAGTCTGCTGAAATTTATTCCCCATTCTTTCTCTCCACCATTATAACGGATACTGCGTAATGGAATTGCAAATTCAGCAACCCAGCGGTCCTTGTAATTCTTTACTGCTGATCTCCATTTAATATCCCAATCAAGATTTACAGTCCCTCCGTTTGCCTGAACGCCGTCCCACTGTGCTCCTGCAGCGGAAACTCCGAAGGCAAAACCATTGGTTTGATCATTGTATGTATCAAGGAACACCACGAAATTATCGTTCTTCAGAAAGTTGAAGTCGCGTCGCAATGACTCCACCGGACGCTTACCAGGTGTTGAATCGTAACAGACGATACCAACGTAAAGAGTTGATTCATTGTAGGTGACTCTCACCTCTGTCTGTGCAATCGCAAAACCTGTGTCAGTAGGCAACACTCTTTGGAAACGAGTAGCTATATCTGCTGTCAGCCATACTGGTTCATCAAGAATTCCGTCAACAGTAATTGTATTAGTTGTCTCTCTGGTATTTATCCGATATTTCTCACGGTTGATTCCTTTTGACTGGCCAAAAAGTATTGTATTAAAACAGATGAGAATAACGGTGCTGAGTAATATGGAAGGTCTGAACATTTAGGATTTCAAAATTTGTCACAAGATAAAAAAAAGTTTGAATAAGGTTCAGGAATTACGAATTAGAAATCAGAAATCAGGAATCAGGAATCAGGAATATTTACTTATGAGTTACCAGCTGCCAGTTATGAGCTGACAAGTTAAATGTACTATCTCTTAGAGAAAAAATATAACCCAACCCAATACCTCGATTAATTGTTTTAATTTTATTGAAACTGAATTCAATTAATTTTCCTCTATGGTTATCAACATAAGTAAGGATGCATCTGAACTGGGACTTAGAGCTGCACAATTTGCTGCGACAAAGCTATGTGAGGCGATAAAACAGAATGGTGAAGCGAGGATGGTTGTTTCCACAGGCAGCTCCCAATTCGAAACTTTTCAGGCTCTGTTGAAAGAAAAGCTGGAATGGGAAAGAGTAGAAATTTTTCATCTGGATGAATATATCGGGCTCCCGGGAACACATAGTGCAAGCTTCAGAAAGTATCTTTATGACCGCTTCATCAGTCATATAAAAATAAAAAAATTTCATAGCGTTGATGTTGAGGGCGATATAGATCAGATAATCAGAGTACTGACTAAAGAGATACGAAAGAAACCGATCGATTTGGGACTGATCGGAATCGGAGTCAATGGACATATTGCTTTTAATGATCCGCCTGCAGATTTCGACACCAATGAAGCTTATATAATTGTAAATCTCGATGATGCGTGCAGATTGCAGCAGGTTAATGAGGGGTGGTTCAAATCGCTTGAAGAAGTTCCATCGAAGGCCATTTCAATGACTCCATGGCAGATAATGCAGTGTAAAACTATTATCTCCTGTGTGCCGCATAAAGTGAAGGCTATAAGTGTCAGGAACACTCTTCTTAATAAAATAACCAATATAGTTCCTGCAACTTTATTGAAACAGCATAATGATTTTAATCTTTATCTTGACATAAATTCGGCATCTGAAATAATACCAATATAAAAGTCTGTACAGATGAAGACAGGGAAAATAAGTCAGCATATAATCGAAGGAATTAATTATGAAACCGGGAATTCGGTAAACATAAAAATCGTTGATGGATTTATTGAAAGTATAACTGATATACCAAGTTCAAATAATCATGATTTTAACTTGTTTGTTGCTCCCGGACTAATTGATAATCAGATAAACGGTTATGCAGGTGTTGATTTCTCAGGTAAAAATCTTACCGTAGATGATATAATTAAAGCCACACAGGCAATGTGGAAAGAGGGCGTAACTACTTTTTTGCCCACATTGTTAACTAATAGTCATGAAAACCTTCTAATGAACTTAAGGATTCTTGGGGAAGCCATTAGAAGTGTCGCTGGGCTTAGGGAATCCATTCCCGGATTTCATCTTGAAGGTCCTTATATTTCTCCTGAGGAAGGTTTCAGGGGCTGCCATCCTGTTCAGTATATCCGCAAGCCATCCATGGAAGAATTCATGAGTTATCAGAAAGCTTCAGGCGGAAAAATATTACAGATCACTCTTGCTCCTGAAATTGAAGGAGCAATTGAATTCATCAGATTGTGCACCAACGATGGGATAGTTATGGCAATTGGACATACAAATGCATCTGCCGACCAGATAATGCAGGCAGTTAATAATGGCGCCAGGGTATCGACACACCTTGGGAACGGTTGTGCAAACCTCATACATCGTCATAAAAACCCGATATGGCCACAGCTTGCCAACGAACAATTGACTGCTTCTGTTATTGCAGATGGACATCATCTCAAACCGGAGGAGATAATAGTATTTTATAAAGTTAAAGGTCCGGATAATATTATTCTTACTTCAGATGTTATTTACCTTGCAGGTATGGCTCCCGGAAAGTATACATTTTTAGAAAGTGAAGTCATTCTTACAGAAGACGGGATGTTGTTAAATCCGGGATTGAGTTGTCTTGCCGGGGCCTCCTTCCCTTTGAAAAAAGGAGTTGAAAATATGATGGATTTCACGCATTGCTCACTTGCAATTGGTATAAATATGGCTTCCTGTAATGTTGCCAGGATATATGGTCTTCATGACAGAGGAAAACTGGCTCCTGGCAAAAGAGCTGATATCATATTGTTTGAAAAAGCGGGAAATCAACTAAAAATTAATAAGACATTCTTGAAAGGAAAACTGGTTTATCAGACATGAAAGAATTCAAAAAAGCTTCCCGTCTGGACGATGATAGCTACAAAATGAGCGCTGAACATAAAGACGAAGAAAAAAATAAAGGTTGACTCTTTGATGCATTGTGAGGTAGCCTTCATTTCATAATGTATTGTAAATCAGTCTGAAATGCTATACTTTGGTGCTTTTCTGTTTTTTGTCCCCTGCTCATAGTTGTATGCTATTTCGATCAGAATAGATTCATTCCATGCCCGGCCAAAGAATGTGACTCCAACGGGTAAATCATCAATAAATCCCATTGGAACAGTAATGGCAGGATATCCTGAAATTGCTGCGAGTGATGAACTTCCACCAACAAAATGATCACCCAGAAGCAGATCAGTTTTCCATGCAGGAGATCCGGTCGGCGCCATAATTGCATCAAGCTTGTAAGTATTCATCACTTTATCTATTCCATCTTCCCTTGTTGCTTTTGTCATAGTAGCCAACGCCTTTTTATATTCGGCCGAATTAAGATCTCCTTTTTGTTCAGCCTGTTCAAGAATACCCTGATCGAAATATCTGAGCTCGACACTATCTGATTTATTGAATTCGATCAACTCTTTGATGTCCCTTACAGGTGAATCACTGCCGGGACCGGCCAGGTATTTATTAAGCCCATCCTTAAACTCATACAACAGAACCTGGAATGAAGGATCTTCATAATTCAATCCCTTCGGAAAATCAATATCAACTACTTCTGCGCCATTTGCTTTAAGAAATGCGACTGTCTTATTCATAAGAGTATCAACTTTATCAGAAAACCCCATTGATTTTTTTGATAGACCAATCCTTTTACCATGAAGTCCATCTTTCTTCAGAAACTTTGTGTAATCGGTATAATATTTTCCCTGTGAGGCATATGTTTTGGTATCTGATGAATCGATGCCTGTTAAAGCGCCAAGCGTTATTGCGACGTCTTCTACGGTTCTTCCCATCGGACCCGGAGTATCCTGTGTGAATGAGACAGGAACGATTCCGGACCGACTGATGAGTCCGACTGTAGGTTTAATTCCGACAATTCCATTGTTATTTGAGGGGCATACAATGGATCCATTTGTTTCAGTACCTATTGCAACCATACAAAGATTGGCAGAAACTGCAACTCCTGAACCTGAACTTGAACCGCATGGGTTACGATCTAGAACGTATGGATTCCTGGTTTGTCCTCCAACACCGCTCCATCCACTCGACGACATCTTTGACCGGAAGTTTGCCCACTCACTGAGGTTTGATTTTGCAATAATTATTGCTCCAGCTTCTCTCAACTTTTTGGCAACATAGCTATCAGCCTTAGGAAAAGAATTTTTTAATGCTGTTGCACCGGCAGTTGTGGGCATCCTGTCATGAGTATCGATATTATCTTTTAAAATTACCGGGACACCATACATGGGCCCCCGCGGCTTACCGGCTGCAGCTTCCTTGTCAAGTTCCTCAGCAATCTTGAGCGCGTCAGGATTAATCTCAATTATTGAATTCAGTCGGGGACCATTTTTATCGATTTCGTTAATCCTGTCCAGGTAGACTTTTACTACATCTTCAATAGTATATTTACCCTCTTTGTATCCTTGCTGAAGTTTTCCGATCGTTAATTCTTCAATCCAGCTATTACCGGTTTTTTTCTGAACATTAGTATTAACAGGTGTTTTACATGTGATCATACACAGAATTAATGAGATAAACAGCAAAAAGAATTTTGTAAAATTTGGTTTCATAATTTAATGGTTTTGTGCTAATTATATAAAGACGCTCAATTTGGACGTCTCTACCCTGTAAATAACATTGTATATTTCATAAAATTATGAATATTAAATCAATTTGAATAAATTTGTCGTTATAGAATTGCAAAGGTGTCCTGATTGGGTAGAGACGGCCAAATTGGGCGTCATTACAAATCGGATACCTGCAATTCGAGTGTCTGGAATTAATAATGTATCGGAATATGAAAAATATTTACTTACAAATTCTTGATCAAAAATCCGATAGTTCCCATCTGGTCCTTGCTACGGTTACCAGGACGCATGGTTCTACGCCCCAGAAGCCTGGAAGTTCAGCCTTATTTGATAAAAAGGGCCTTATATCAGGAACGGTTGGAGGTGGAGTTGTGGAAGGGAAAGTTCAAAAACTGGCCCTGGAAGCGATTCTGTCAAAAAAATCCGGACATTTCCAATTTAACCTGGCGAACGATATCTCAAACACGGAAGAGGCTATCTGCGGTGGACAGATCAATGTTCTGATTGATGCCAATCTGAATAATTATTTATCTGTTTTTGAACAGCTTGGAAGTTCGATTGAAAGCCGGATTCCGGGAGTTCTGATAACTATGGTGACCGGGTTCACGGAAGAAACGGTTCTTATAAATCGTTACTGGATAAGCAATATTTTTAAACCAGCTATACCGGAAGCATTTCTCGCTCAAATTGAACCTGTTGTTCTTAATATGATCTCAGGAGGCAATCCGTCAGATTACAGGGAACTTGAGTTAACAATACCTGACGAAGAACCTTCCTCTCTGTTTTTCCTTGAAGCTGTGTTCCCTGCTGCACAACTGATAATTGCAGGAGCGGGTCATATAGGTAAAACATTGGCGCGTCTGGGAGATATGCTTGATTTTGAGGTTACAGTAATTGATGACCGTTCTGAGTACGCTAATTCTGAGAATATTCCTGAAGCCAACCATATCATAGTTAAGGATATAGGGGAAGCATTGAAAGATCTGAAGAAGGAGAATGATACATATGTTGTGATTGTAACTCGTGGTCATAAAGATGATGCCGCGGCTCTTAAACCGTGCATTGGATCTGAATTAGCTTTTACCGGCATGATCGGAAGTAAAAATAAAATTGCATCAATGCGGGCAAGTTTTATTGAGAATGGATGGGCAAGCGTTAAACAATGGGAAGCTGTTCATACTCCTGTAGGACTTGATATCAAATCCAGGACAGTTGAAGAGATTGCCGTAAGCATTGCTGCTCAGCTAGTATTGGTGCGGAATAGTAAGAATTAAGAAGTAAGTAGTAAGAAATCGTATGAATGAATTCTGGGCAATAATACTTGCAGCCGGTGAGTCAAAGAGGATGGGATTTCCGAAAATGTTACTACCTTTTAATGGACGGACGATGATAGAAAATGTTATTGCCAATGTTACTGAATCAAAAGTCGATAAAATCATGGTTGTACTTGGAGCATCCCGGGATGCATTAGTTGAAAAGATCAGAGAATTGGATGTATGGAATTGTTATAATGATAATTATATGCAAGGAATGCTGTCTTCAGTACAGTGCGGATTCAGAAATCTGCCTACGGATTATAAAGCAGCTCTTGTTTTTCAGGGTGATCAGCCATTGATAACTCCAAACGCAATTAATACTGTAATTGAGGCATATTCATCATCGGGTAAGGGTATAGTAATCCCTGTTTATAATACTAAACACGGGCATCCGCTTCTCATTGGCGTGAAATACAAAGACGAAATTGAAAAACTCACCCCTGATTCAGGTTTACACTCACTGGCCAGTAAGTTTCCCGATGATGTTATGGAAGTTGAAACAGGTGAACCTGGAATACTCAGAGATTTTGACACATACGATGAATATAAAGAAGGAATTAATCAAATTCAATAGCTATGGAAGAGACAATTAAATTTCAGTTAAACGGAAAGCAAACCGAAGCCGTGATTGATCCCACTCAGACTCTGTTGTGGGTTTTAAGGAATCATTTCGGGCTGACCGGAACAAAATTTGGTTGCGGTATGGGGTTTTGCGGAGCCTGCACCGTTCTGATCGATAATGAACCTGTCAGGTCCTGCCAGTTATCGGTGGGCGAAGCAGCCGGCAAAAATGTTATTACAATTGAAGGACTTGCAACAAAAGGCAAACTACATCCTGTGCAGAAGGCATTTGTCGAACACGATGCCTTGCAATGTGGCTATTGTACACCGGGAATGATCATGAATGCGACTGGTCTTTTAATAAAGAATCCAACACCATCAATACAGCAGATTAAGGATGGTATGGAAAATAACCTATGCCGTTGCGGGGCACATATGCGTATAATTGAAGCAGTTCAGACTGCATCTAAAGAAATGAAAGGAGGAAAGTAATCATGAAAAGGGAACAAATTAAAGATATGGATTCGTTGCAAACTTCTGAACGTCACGGAATGCCAAGAAGAGATTTCTTCAAGATTCTGGGAGGTGGTATAATAATTTTCTTTCGACCCTGGAGAGCATTAGATCTGAACAGAATGCCGGCTGAACAAGCCCGGGGTGTGCCGAAAGACTATAATGCATTTCTGCGCATAGCTGAAGATGGAACTGTAACATGCTACACAGGCAAAATTGAAATGGGCCAGGGCATAATTACCTCGCTGCCCCAGATGATGGCTGATGAGCTTAATGTTCCGTATGACAGGATAAAGATAGTTATGGGTGATACGGATATTTGTCCATGGGATCAGGGCACATGGGGATCACTAAGCACCAGAATTTTTGGTCAGATTATGAGAACTGCTACTGCTGAAGCAAGAGGTGTTCTTCTTGACCTTGCCTCAGCACAGCTGGGTGTGCCTGTTTCACAATTGGAAGTTAAAGACGGGATTGTAACCGACACTAAAGACTCCAAAAAAACAGTTAGCTATGCACAACTGGCAAAGGGTAAGAGAATTGAAAAATTCCTCGATGTTAAGCCTTCTATGGAAGATTACACAAAATTTAAATCTATTGGAAAATCATACAATCGTGTTGATTCTAACCTGAAAGTAACCGGCGAAGCAAAATACTCCGGCGACATGAAATTGCCCGGAATGGTTTTTGCACGGATATTACGCCCGCCTTCTCATGCTGCTAAGATGACATCTGTTGATTATTCAGGGGCAGAGAAGATTGCAGGTACTAAAGTTGTCAGGGAAGGTGATTTGGTAGCTGTGATTAATGAGAATTGTGACTTAGCTGATCAGGCAATAGTTAAAATTAAAGCTGAATACTCATTCAATGAGGTGCCGGTTAATGATAAGACGATCTATGAATTCATGCTGAAGGCTGATTCTAATGCAAAGGCACTCAACTCAACAGGAGATATGGATGCCGGACTTAAGCTTTGTGATAAAACATTTGAATCGGAGTTTCACGATCCATACCTGGCCCATGTAGCTATAGAAACGCATACTGCTCTTGCCCAGCTTGATGGCGGTAAGATGACAGTGTGGGCTTCGACTCAATCACCCTTTGGTTTAAGGGAAGGCATAATGCGTGAGCTCGGTTTACCAGCCGAGGAAGTAAGAGTCATAACACCATTTGTAGGCGGCGGATTTGGAGGCAAAGGGGAATACCAGCAAGGGATTGAGGCTGCAAAACTCGCAAAACTGACCGGAAAACCCGTAATGCTGATGTGGACCCGTGACGAAGAATTTATCTATGATACATTCCATCCTGCAGGAGTTATTAAAATAAAATCAGGGATAGATAAGGCAGGCCTGATTAAACTGTGGGAATATAGCGTGTATTATTCCGGCACGAGAGGTGCTGATGCAATCTATGATATTCCGAATACTAAATTCACACATTACAGTCAGAAAAGCGACGGACCACCTGTTCATCAGTTCGGAACAGGAGCGTGGCGTGCTCCAAATAACAATACAAATACCTTTGCCAGGGAAGTTCAGATAGATATCATGGCAGCGGCCGCCGGGACTGATCCCCTTGAATTCCGTCGGAAGAACCTCAAGGATGAGCATATACTGGACTGCCTGAAAGCAGTAGCTGATAAGTTCGGATATGTTCCAGGTAAAGCTCCAAGTGGAAGAGGAATCGGAATTGCTTGTGGAGCTGATGCCGGTGCCTGGGTGGCACATATGGCTGAAGTGAAAGTTGATAAAAGCACCGGTAAAGTTAAGGTAGTGCGTATTGCCTGTGCCCAGGATATGGGATTGTGTGTAAACCCTGAGGGTGCTACCATCCAGATGGAGGGTTGCATAACAATGGGTCTCGGATATACCCTTAGTGAAGAGGTGCTGTTTGAAGGAGGTAAGATACTTACCCATAGTCTTGATGCTTATGACATTCCCAAGTTCTCATGGCTCCCCAAAATTGATACTGTTATCCTCGACAGAAAAGATAAACCACCACAGGGAGGAGGGGAACCTGCTATTATTGCTATTGGTGCTGTGGTTGCCAATGCAATATTTGATGCAACCGGAGCAAGGTTATACAGGATGCCAATGACACCTGAAAGGGTACTGGAAGCATTGAAAAAGGTTTAATTGAAATAACGATCTGATTCAGAACAAGGCTTCGGCTGCTGGCTTCAGGAAAAGAATATTAACTTGTACCTGATGCCTGTTGCCTGATGCCTGTCGGCTTGTTTAATTTATACCAGTTCAATCTTTTTTGTTCAAATTTCCTGAAATTATAAGATTGTAGTATTTTTACATTTTAATCTACTGATGTGAAACTATTGATTGTTGAAGATGACCGGTCTCTAAGCCGTTCCATTAATGATTACCTTAAGATGGAAGGTCATATTTGTGAAATTGCACTGACTTTGGATGAAGCCATACAAAAGGCTGGTGTAAATAAGTATGATTGTGTTATTCTTGATATTGGTCTCCCTGATGGTAATGGACTGGATTTAATCCGGAAGATGAAGTCGAATAGATTAACCGGCGGAATTCTTATACTTTCTGCAAAGAGCTCTCTGGATGATAAGCTTACAGGATTAAATATAGGAGCGGATGATTATCTGACAAAGCCGTTTCATTTTGCAGAACTCAGTGCACGAATCAATTCAATATACAGAAGGAACAATTTCCTGGGACTGAATGAAATAATTTTTAACGAGATCAGAATAAATGCAGAGGATAGCCAGGTTTATGTACATGACAAACTATTAATTCTTACAAAAAAAGAGTATGATCTTTTACTGTTCTTTATGGCTAACAGGAACAGAATTATAACAAAAGAATCAATAGTAGAACATCTCTGGGGCGATAATGTAATACTTACCGATTCATTCGATTTTGTCTATACCCATGTTAAAAACCTTCGTAAAAAGATTGTGGCTGCAGACGGAAGGAATTATATTAAATGTATCTACGGTTTTGGATATAAATTCTTTGATAGTTGAAATTATTAACTAAGAGTACTTTTTACTTTTTGCTTCTTTCTATCCTGGTAATGCTTGCCGGAGCAGCATTGTTATATTTAACGATAAAGAAGGTTATTTATAGACAAATAGACGAGAGTCTGATCACGGAAAAGACAATAATAGAGGATCAGATAAGACAAACAGATACTATCCCGGACTTTGAAGGCACGTTTGGTCATCAGATTGAAGTTAAATTGCTGAACTACCATGTTAACAGGGTCCAGTCAATAAAGGATACAGATATTTACGATACTAAATCGGACTCATTTATACCTTTCAGATACATTTTTTCTTCGGGAAACTCTGTTGGAAAAAAAGGTTTTATTATTACCATTTTCCAGATTATAAGTGAAAAAAATGAATTATTGCATGATATTGAGGTATACATGTTTTCTCTGTTTTTTTCACTTCTGTTAATTTCAATTCTTATCAACTACCTGATAGCCAAAAGGCTTTGGAGGCCATTCTATAATTCAGTCAAAATTGCAGAGAGATTTGATATACAATCGGATAAACTTTTGGAATTACCTAAAACTGATATAAATGAATTTATAAAGCTAAATGATGTCCTTGAAAATATGACCCGAAAAATGAGAGATGATTATCTTAATCTGAAAGAGTTCGGTGAAAATGCATCTCACGAGATACAGACTCCGCTTGCTGTAATGAGGTCCAAGACTGATTTACTTATGCAACAAAAGAACCTGAACAAGGATAGCCTTACTCTCATTAAATCTATAAATGAAGCTATAACTAAACTATTCAAACTCAACCAGGGATTACTTCTTATCTCCAAAATTGAGAATAAGGTTTTTCATGAAAAAAAGAAAGTTTCCCTGAAGCAGATTACTGTAAACGGTTTGGATAATTATAAAGAAATTATGCAACTGAAGAAGATTAAGGTTGAAATGGATGCAAGCGATGAAGCTTTGGTTGAAATGAATGATATGCTTGCTGAAGTCCTCATTTCAAACCTGCTCAGCAATGCAGTAAGGTTTAATATTAATGGTGGATTCATCAAATGTCATATTGATATCATGTTTCTAATTATTACAAATTCCGGGTTGGCTATGATCACTAATCCTGAAGATCTCTTCAAACGATTTCATAAAAACAGCGATAATCCCCAATCGGTAGGATTGGGTTTATCTATCGTTAAGGAAATTGCTGAAAGTTATGGTATGAACATAACCTATACCTGTATTAATGACGTGCATGAAATAAAACTGCAATACCGCCAAAGAGGGAACTTACCAAAGGCATTTTAATGAGATTTCTTAAATTTTTGTTAAATTTCTCTAACTTCAGACCATCTTCAGAATCACACAATAGTTTTGTCATATCAAACCAATTAATTTATAAGATATGAAAAAGTTATTATTTGTTATGGTATTAGTAATGGGTGCTCTTGTGGTTAATGCCCAGCGCACTCCGGTAAAAGTTGCAGACCTTCAGAAATCTATTACTGACAATATTACTAAAGACTATGTCGGTTTTACTGTCAAGGAGGCAACCAAAGTTGTTGAAAAAAGTGATACTACTTTTGATGTGGTAGTAATAAAAGGGACAACCCAGGAAACTCTGTGCTATGATAAAAATGGTAAATTCCTGAAAAAAATGGAAGCAAAGTCTGGCACAGCTAAACCAGCACCAACACCAGCTACTACCAAGCCTCCAACAAAGTAACAATAACAAAAGGCTGTCTTCTTACGTAGACAGCCTCTTTTTTTTATTATAGCTCCCATCCTTCCCTGTATTCCCTTACCAGGAATTTATTTGCTTCAGGTACATTGGTAATCTTCATGTTAACGGTATCATACTCCACACTTTTTCCGGCACGTAATGCCACTCCTCCGAGTAGAATAGTCTCAGTAACAGGTCCGGTATATATAAAGCTGCCAGGTGATTGTGTTTTGTTTTTGAATGAATTGATCCATATATTGTTGGCATCCTCACCAGATTTTTCAGGAGCTGTTTTTTGAGGAGTGATATTTTTGTTATCGGCATATAACTCAGGGTTTTCGCCTCTGAACCCTGCGATTATCTTCCCTTTTTCACCAACGAACATCATGCCTTCCCTTTCGAGAGCTCTTCCTGATGCAATATATTCATCGGGGGTAACAGGTTTCATCCCTCCATCATACCAGAAAAGATCAAACGGGGGCAGGTCAGCCTGTGCCTTAAACTTAAATCTGATTATACACGAAAGAGGAAAGGCAACATCATTCTTAACACCCACTGAGACATTACCCTGAAAAGCACATGTAGTGGTACCATTTGCTTCCGCGCTGGTAGCCGGAGAAGTGATTCCAAGTGTCAGGAAAAGCGGAAACAGACTATAATGTCCCATATCCGCTATACTTCCTGCACCAAAGTCGTACCATCCTCTGAAAACAGCGTTTGTATAATATGGATGATAAGGTCGATCGGGAACTGGTCCCAACCATAGATCCCAGTTAAAGTCCTTAGGTATCGGAGGAGTTTCTGTGGGATTAGCCTGCCACTGGGGCCACATCGGTCTGTTTGACCAGTTATGTATCTCCTTTAGTTTGCCAATTGATCCATCGCTTATCCATTTCTTAATTAATTCATAATCAGGTCTCTTACTCCATGCAAGCAGATGTGTGCTCAGGCCTGTCTTTTTAGCAGTTTCAATAGTAAGTCTTGCTTCATACATCCTGTTAGCAATTGGTTTATGCGTAACTACATGTTTCCCTTTTTTCATTGAAGCTATTGCTACAGTGCCATGTAGATGGTCAGGAGTCATGATCTTTATTGCATTCAGATCTTTCTCTTTTTCAAGCAATTCCCTGAAATCCTCATAAGAGGCGCATCCTTTATATGTGCCTGAATCTTTTGATTTCCCATAATATTTCTGAACAAATTCCTGTCCAATATCTCTTCCACCTGGTATTCCTTTGATATTTTCTCCCCATGAATTATCACCTAATGCTCTCCGGATACTATCACGCACATCGTTTAATGACCAATCTATATAGTTTGTACTGAATTTATTAGGGTCGCAGACAGCAACTATCTGCAATGCGGGATTCGAAATTAAGGCTGTCATTTCTCTTAATCCCTGCGTTCCGCAACCGATATATCCAAGCGTGATCTTATCGCTTGGAGCTATATAACCTGGTCCTCCCAGAACTTGTCTTGGTACTATTGTAAGTGCCACGGAAGCAGCAGCAGCTGATCCGAGGAACTCGCGACGGTTAATTTTTTTTGAGATAGTCATTTTTTAAAATTTGTTTATTATTATCGTTAGTGATTTAATTGGATTGAATTTATTTTCTGAGTTTCCAATACTCAAAGACTATGAATATAATTGGCACTCTCTTTAAATGTTTCTATTCCCATTTCCACAAAAAAATTCTTTACTCCGGCTGTTTTGAGAGTGGCGAAGAATTCTTTCCAGTCAACTATCCCTTTGCCAATTGGTACTTGCTTCTTTTCGGTAGCAGACCAGTCTGCAAGGTGAGCAGAAATAAATCTTCCGGGGTATTTTTTAAAATAAGTTGAAGCTTTATAACCCTTGCTTATCACCGCTACCTGAAACTGCATTTTGACATATCTAGGATCGAGCTGACTCATCAAAGCATCATAGATAAGTGTATCGCCGATTTTTTCAAATTCCATATCATGATTGTGGTAACCCATCTGGATACCTGATTTCATGGTTTTTGATCCCATTATATTCAATTCATCAGCTGCTTTAAGCCAGTCACTTATTGTAGCTTTTTCCGGAAGTCCGAAACTTGAGAGGATCATTTGTGTCTGCCCCGATTCCTTCGCAAATTCAATGCGTTCATCAATATGTTGCCTGAGTTCATCCATTCCATAATGCGTGCTTGGCCATGTAAGACCAGTGTCATTAATGATCTTCTTCATTTCTTTGGCTTTTAATTTCATCAGGGGACCGAACCCAAGATTTTCATACCCCGGAGGAGAACACATTTCAACACTTTGATACCCCATATCCGCAACCATTTTTAGTGTACCCGGGAAATCAATTCCAATCTTTTCCCTTACTATCCATGACTGGAACCCAACAGGCATTTTAACAGGTATTGGAAGGACACCAGCTGCAAGATCCAGAGGAATCTGTGACGCAATCACAACTGATCCTATTCCCAGAACGCTTTTTCCCAGAAACTGTCTTCTTGATAATTTGTTCATAATGAGTATGTTTATATTAATAAGAAACTTTATGATTTCCTTAAAAGAGGTTGGCATCTGTACAAATTTATAAAATTGTCAGGATAATCAACTGAATCTCTTAATGTTTTTAATATGCTTCATCAATCTTTTTCAACCATTCCAGGCTATATTTTATGGAATTAGTGTAATTTTATTTTACAGGCTTGTAAGAGAAGAAGAATTCAAGGTGAATTGTTATTCTTATTGCCAAATAAATTTTAGGATATGAAAAGGATAAATTATATATTGTCTGGACTAACACTTATCGCAATGTCATTTACAAAAATACCACAAACAGAGATCAGCAATGGATTAATCCGTGCTACGATCTACCTTCCTGATGCCAGTAAAGGGTATTACCAGGGAACGCGCTTCGATTGGTCAGGAATTATGCCTAGTCTTGAATATAGTGGCCATAATTATTTTGGTCAGTGGTTCACTAAATACAGTCCCGAAATACATGATGTAATAATGGGACCGGTGGAAGAATTTGCTCCATTGGACTATCCTGAAACAAAGCCTGGTGGCAGTTTTATTAAAATAGGAGTGGGAGCAGTCTACAAACAAGATGATCAGCCATATACATTCAGTAGAATATACCAGCTTTTAAACCCGGGAAAATGGACAGTAAAAAAGAGTCCGGATAAGGTAATATTTATTCATGATCTTAACGATAAGATATACTCATATCATTATGAAAAAACTGTTCAGCTGATCAAGGATAAACCAGAACTGGTTCTGAGGCATTCCCTTAAAAATACAGGAAATCATACCATTGAAACTAATGTCTATGACCATAATTTCTTTGTAATTGACAAACATCCAATAGGTCCGGGAATTGTAGTGAAATTCCCATTTAATCTGAAAGGTGAGGGAGTTGGATTTGGAGAATTGGCTGAAATTCAAGGCAATCAGATATCGTTTCTCAGACCCATAGGTAATGGAGAAGACGCCGAGTGTTTTTCTTTGGAAGGATTTGGCCCAAGTGCGGATGATTACGAAATCAGGATTGAAAATCGTATAACTGGTGCAGGTGTGAAGATTACCTGCGATCAGCCATTTCTAAAGCTGGCTTTCTGGGCATGTCCAACAACTCTGTGTCCGGAGCCATACATAAAAATTAAAGCAGAACCCGGAAAGGAGATTAGCTGGATAATCAAATACGAATTTTATACTCTGACAAAATAACGGTGCAATGGCAAAACTGCATAACGGCATAACAACATAACCGCACAATAGGAAATTATATAATACTATTTGCCATTTATTATACGCTGTTAGACTCATGACATTTTAATAAGCCTGATTTAAGCTCTATTTTTTATAACCCTGCATCAGATTTAATTTTATGGGGTCTTTTACATAAATACTAATCCTAGAGAATTATCTCATATGCTAAGAAATTTTTTTATTAACGCCATCCGCAATATGCAAAAGCATATCGGATACCTGATTCTCAATATTATAGGACTTACAATCGGTCTGACAAGTTTTCTTCTGATAACAATTTATGTTTTACATGAATTAAGTTATGACCGGTTTCATAAAAACTATGAAAACATCTATCGGATTAAAGTTAAAGGAATAATGGCTGGTGCCACGCTTGACCAGGCGATAACAGCAGCCCCAATGGCAGAGACACTTCTTGCTGATTATCCCGAGGTATTAAAGGCAGTAAGGATCAACAGGTCAGGGGCATGGCTTGTTAAATATGGAGAAAACCGGTTTAATGAGGATGGGGTTCTCTTTGCCGATTCCTCGTTTTTCAGTGTATTCGACTTTAAACTTTTAAGCGGTGATCCGAAAACTGCCCTCTCTAATCCAAGATCAATGATTCTGACTGAAAAATTTGCACGAAAGTACTTTGGCAAGGAGGATCCCATTGGTAAAAGAATAAGTCTCGAAGCAGATACTAATCTTTATACTGTTACAGGCGTGATTCAGAATATTCCGGCAAATTCTCATTTCAAATTTGATATGCTGGGTTCGCTTAACTCTCTGGGAGACTCCAGAAGTACGGAATGGCTTAATCATAATTATTTCACATATATAGTACTGAAAGAAGGTGTAAAGAAAACTACGATGGAAGCTAAGTTCCCGGAGGTTGTGTTAAAATATGTTGGACCGCAGATAAAAAAATATATCGGAATAACAATAGAAGATTTTCAGAGGGCCGGAAACCAGTTTGGTTATGAGCTTGAACCATTGAAAGATATTCACCTCAAAGGAGCTCCCCAATATCAGATTGAACCGTCAGGATCAATTACAACTGTATACATTTTTGCTGTTATAGCTCTGCTTATTCTTGTTATAGCGATTATCAATTATATTAATCTGGCAACTGCAAAATCTGCCGGCAGGGCCAAAGAGGTTGGAATAAGAAAGGTATCAGGATCAGATAAAACCGGACTTATTCTTCAGTTTGTCGGTGAGTCCTTAGTAATTGTGACTATTGCGACGATTATTGCCTCATTACTGGTACTGGTAATTACTCCGTCATTTAACCATCTCATCGGGAAAGAGATATCTTTGAAACTTTTCTCAGGTAAGGGATTCATCGGAATTATAGCTCTGATTGTGGTGGTTGGAACAGCTGCCGGTGCATATCCAGCTTTTGTTCTTGCCTCTTTTAACCCCATTGAGGTTTTGAAAGGCACATTAAACCCCGGTTCAATATCAAAAACGCTCAGAGGCATACTGGTTGTTTTCCAGTTTACCGTTTCAATAGTAATAATTATCGGTGCACTCGTGGTATACAGGCAGTTGAATTTTATGACATCAGCAGATATGGGTATTATTAAAGATAATCTTCTTGTTATCAGGAGGCCAGATGCTCTGGATAAGAAGCTTGAATCGTTTAAAGAACAGATTCTTCAGATCCCGGGTGTGGAGAAAATTGCAAATGCAACAGCAATACCGGGTACTAATAACTTCAACAACAATGCTTTTTTTCTTGACAATGATCCGACAAAAGCCACTTATCTGATAAATCAGGACCGGGTTAGTTTTGGATTCGCTGAAGTGATGGGCATTAAACTCGCTGAAGGAAGGTTTTTCTCGAAGGAATACGGAACTGATACTACTGCTATAATGATAAATGAAACCGCGGTAAAATTCTTAGGACTCACTGACCCGGTCGGGAAATATATTCTTCGGCCAAGTAATCCGGGTAAATTCGACAAACTCAGGATTGTTGGTGTTATGAAGGATTTTAACATTGCATCGTTACATGATAAGATAACGCCAGTCTGCTTTACATTAATGGGAGGGAATTATGAAGGCTATCTCTGCGTAAGGCTGAATGGTAAAAATATCCAGGAGGTAATTAAATCTATTGAAAATGTCTGGAAGGATTATTCGAACAGGCAGCCATTTCAGTATTCCTTTTTTGCTGATGAATTTAACAAGAATTACGAGACTGAGTTCAAAACCGGCAGAATCTTCATCCTGTTCTCAGTATTAGCCATTCTAATCGCATGTCTAGGCTTAATCGGTCTCATTACTTATATGACAACTATCAGGACACGTGAAGTTGGTATCAGGAAAACATTTGGAGCGTCCAGGAGAATAATTGTAACCTTATTATCACGTGAGGTTGTGGTTCTTATTCTGATATCCTCACTGGTAGCTTACCCTGTAGCATACTTCGGGATAAAGATCTGGCTTCAAAGCTTTGCGGAAAAGATAAGTGTCAGTCCTATTACATACATCGTTGCGAGCATTATAGGACTGGCAATCGGATGGCTTTCAATTATATATCAGGCTCTCAAGGCCGCAGCGTATAATCCGGCTGAATCATTAAGATATAAATAGAAGGTGCAACGGAACAATGGTGTAAAGGCACAAGTGTGCGACGGTATGATTATACGACGGTTCATGGATGTAATATTACCGTGTGTCCCTAACCCCAAGCCGCATCATGCTATTTGACTTCAGTTCTGGATCCTGTTTTGACTATGAGATTCTTCCTCCATTCGTATTTAGCACCATTTCCGAAAGTAAGAAGAACATCATATGCTCCAGGTGGACAAGCATTAGTTAAAGTAAGGTTATCGTAACTGCCTAACTCAAGATTTTTAACAGGAGCTGGGTTCCCTGTCTGCTTTTCGGCCGTGCCTGCTGGATAAAGATGCATGTTTTTTACCTCCTTATTTCCACCTGTGTAGGTAATAACACCCCCATTAAGATTGGTTGCAATCATATAATTGATATCAGGTTTCATTGTAAAGTTTTCAAGCCAGACTTTCTGTGCCTGGCCCGATATTCCTATCGAGATAAGTATATCATAAGTTCCAGGCTTGATTTTACCTGATGTGTTGTTCGTAGCTTCATCCGGATGAATAGGTTTATCATGTTTACCTTTAGCAAAAAATGATGCGATGGCCATGTTGTTACTTTGTTCCGTATTCCCCTTGTATTTGTTGATTTTTAAATCAAAAAATGATAATCCCTTAAGAGATCCCGGAGACTCCGCAATAGATACCTGGTAATCGTAAATAGTTATGCTAATAGATGTTTTTGTCTGAGGCTTTATTAATACATTCCCTATTACAAAGCTAAGTGTTCCAGGTTTTCCTGAAAGTTTGAAAATCAGTTTCAGGTCGTAAGTACCTGGAGCTGCCCCCAGCATTTTTACTTCTTTTCCAGAGCGTAGAAGTTTAAAAGATGAACCTGAAGTAAGATCACCAAGTGTTCTGGTAATTACAGCTAAAGGAGTTTTGTCACCGGCTTTTAACGCGGTATAATTCTGCTGTACCCATACCTGATTCCAGCCATGTTCAGTTTTGACGATGATACCGTTATCAAGTTTATAGCTATAGTCCGAAACGGGCTGAGCCTGTAGGCAGAGAATTACAATTGTCTGAAAAGCTAAAAAGGAAAGTAGTTTTTTCATTGATGTGTATTTTTTATTGTTGAGAAATACCCAATCAAATTTACACTTTATAAATAAGAGATAAAAAATTATTTTATCGGAATCAGAAATCTTAAATTTTATTGTTAACATGTATAAAACAATTATTTTATGCTGATTTTTTCAATTTCTGAGGAATATTTACCTTTGATTTGTTGTCTAATAAAAAATCAACTCACTTAAATAATAAGGAAAATGAAAAGAAACATTAAAAAAAATCAGGTTAACAGCTCCGTTTTTAAGCGGATAGTATCTCTGACACTTATGCTGGCACTTATTGCACCGGTAATGATAAATGCACAAGCTGGTAAAACAAATTTTGCAGGTGACTGGACTCTGAATGCAGAGAAGAGTACGCAGCCACAAGGAAACCAGGGTGGTGGCGGTGGTACGAGAATGGGTGGCGGAAATTTTGTCGCTACACAGGAAGCTAATCTTCTTACAGTTGTCAGAACACGGACTGGTCAGGATGGCCAACCTACGACATCCACTATGAAATATACACTCGATGGAAAGGAGAGTATCAATACATCACCCAGAGGAGACAGCAAATCCGTTGCAAAATGGTCCGCTGATGGAAAGTCTCTTACAATTGAAACTTCGAGAACCATGAATATGAATGGCGAGTCACGGACGATGACATCTACAGAAATATGGATACTGACTGATGCAAAGACACTTACTGTTACGTCTACAAGACAAAGTCCAAATGGTGATGTAAAAAGCAATCTGGTTTACGACAAGAAATAGGTATTGAATTCCTGGATTAAAAATGAATAGGCTCCTTAAGGGGCCTTTTTTTTGAATTTGAGAATAAATTATTCACTTCCGTTGTCTAATAGGTAAAGAAATAATCCTGAAGTTTAACCAGAAAATAAATTCATAAATGACATCGATTAATAAATTATTATCATGAAAAGAAATTGTACAATCGTTGGATTATTGCTTGTGCTTTTGTTAGCAGGCAGTGCATGCCATAATACCAGGCATGACAGGAGAGATATGAAAGATTCAGGAAAGATGATCAGAATGAGAATGGGTCAAAGCTGGATGGGCTGGCGAAGGCATTTCCCGGGACATTTTCCAATGCAGGGTATGAGAGGAATGATGGACCAGGGAATGAGACATGGAATGTTGAGAGACATGGGTCCTGGAATGGGTTTTGGAATGATGAGAGGGATGGGCCGGATACCAATGGATAGCACCGGATGGATGACAATGGGTCAAGGAAGAAGAATATTGGAAAGTATTCCAAACGTCACAGAGAACCAGAAAAAGCTGATTGCTGATCTCACAAAAAAACATTTAGATGAGATGAAAAAACTCAGGGAAGAGATGTCTTCGAAAATGCAGAGTCTGATGGATTCGCATAAGAAAGACATGCTCAGTATTCTTACTGATGAGCAGAAGAAGTTTATTGAATCAGGAAGAAGAAAAGCAGTTACGGCTCCTGAAAACGAAAAATAACGCATTCTTAAAGGCATTAATCGTCATGTTTTCACATCGTGTTACTTTGTGGTTCAATTCTTTACTGATAGTCTGGATATCCGGTTTTACCAGATATCCAGGGTGTTAGGAAGGCAGTTAAAAACTTATAACAACAAAGCTGAAATTTGGATCAACAGTAATGCAAGAAGTAACCGGAAAGCCAGGAATTTTCTAGTTCAGAGCTGGTGCATTCATGAGATCCCTGATTTGCCTCCAGGTAATAAGGATTATATGATTTGTCTTTAAAAGTTCTTTAAATTCAGTACTTGAAACCATATCAAGATCATTCTGGCGCCAGGCGGAACCATAATCATCGTGTCCTTTACTTATTGCCTTCATTTCATCATTATCAATCGCTAGATGAACAATCATCTCGTTTAATCCTGGCTTCATTGTTTCTATACCTTTTTTGTAAGCATCAATCCATTTGGCTGAAATCATCTTCGGTTCCAGCATGAATAAGTTATCAATAAGGAAGATTTTTGATTCCATTGACTTAGCCATATCAGGTGGAAACCAACTCAGATATGCCCGTGGAAACAGAACAGGCAAATGATATATTTCGGAAAGGTTAAGATACATTTTTACAAGCTCAGGATTGGCAAGTACGCTACCCATGTGTGTATCAAGGTGAGTCGGCTGAACACCTGAAGCTATTGCTCTGTCAACCTGAGCTCTGAGTTCTTTCTCCGCTTCAGCTCCTTTTGCTACTTTGCCCAGTTCTTCCACGGATGGATAAAAATAATTGTTTTTATCAAGAAGGCTCTGAATCTGATCGGAAGGAGTTATGCCACCCCATTTGTACATATCCCATTCTGCTGTCATCGTCAGGTGAATTCCAACATCCATTCCTGGATGCTCCTTTACATAAGCTTCAATTTCAGGAGCCCATGGACAAGGGACCATAATGCTTCCGGAAGTTATGGATTTATTATCGAAAGCTTTTATACATGCTGTATTGACGGAATGAGCAAGACCCATATCATCAGCATGGATAATAAGTAGTTTAGAATCCCTGGGATATCCAAGCATTTCAGCAAGATTTTTACTTGTCTGTGAACTGATACTGAGAGTGATTAATAAGCTTATAAAAAGGAGTATTAACTTTTTCATTTTGATGTTAATTAAATACATTCATGATGGAGTTTATCGGGGTTGAGTCCTTAATTACTGGTGGGAATAGTTATCCTGCGAAATTATAAATAATTCTGAATTAAAATTAATTATACCGGTTGAATCTTAAGCACAAAAAAAGACCTCACAGAATTTAAATCCTGTGAGGTCTCATACTTTGCCTTTCATAACATATGCCTGTAGATCAGTGCATAATATCTAATTTATTATTTAATTTCAACGACAGCATATTTTGAGATTTTCCAGAACTGTTCAGGATCTTTTATATCTATGCTGGCAATATTGTTGTCTTTGTCACGAACAAGCTCATAGGAGCTGCTTGGGTGTTCTGTGATAAGTTTTGCTGATTTTGAATTCACTGGAATACTTTTCGTTTCAGTTATGTTGACCTGGGTAAAAGCATTATCAGAAAAATCGTGGTGCAATGATTCTTTCTTTCCAAGTCCGAGAAATCCACCTTCTTTAGAAATAAGGCCCTTAGCTTTCAGAGCTTTGTAAGTTCCGGAAGCAACAAAACCTTTATTCATTTCTGCGGTCTGGTTGGTGATTTTTTCATCCTTCTGTGCAATTGCAACCTGTGCGTCAGTCATACGGGTATTAAGCTGTCCTATCTCGAAATCTTTTTGAGTCAGTGTAACTTTCAGGTCAGCTATTTCTGTCTCGCGTTGTTTCATGGTAGCTTCCAGTTCAGCAACCTTAACCTGCAAACCCTTAATTGTTCCACCTGAATTATTCAGTTGTGCAGTTAATGATGCTATTTTCTTCTTATTTTGATCGAGCAGGGTATTAACATACTCAATATCCTTCAGAATCTGTTGCTTTTTGTCTTTTGAAAATTCCTGATCAGAAGACTTCATCGAGATTATGTTTTCTTTCTCTTTTACAGTATTCAGGTTTTTTTCAATCTCATCAAATGTCAGCATCCATTCGTTGATAACTGAATCGCGTGAAGATACTAATTGTGTAAATGAACGTTTCTGGTTTTCTACAATAGCCAGATGTTTTTTCTGTTCATTTGTATACATTGAATTAACAATGAAACCAGCTATGATCAGAAGTAGAAAACATACTATGGCGGTTGTCATGACGCCTTTTTTCATTCCTTCTTTTTTTGCTTTTCTTTCATTGTTCCGTGAAGCCGCATTATCATTAACGACATTTCGGTTACTGTTTACTTCATTAGTCATTTTAATTCCTCCTTAATTTAATTATTTAACTGTTGTATTTTTTATTTTAATAAAATGTGATTTTCATATTTATATCAATCCGGAGTAAAATATTATTCTCCTCTTTAGGATCATTGTATATAATAGAACAAATGCTGTGCCTTGAATCAGTATCGATTCTAATGCAATTTAAATGAGCATATTACCTTATTGATCTTTGAGACAGGAATTATTCATTTTGAGAAAACAATTCTCATATTGAGAAAAAAAGATTGGCGGCTGAATTGTTTTTTTTGGAAGATTTATGGATCACTCCTTTTCTTCCTTCAAAATACGGTAGATGGTTGAGATTCCAATATCCAGCTTGTCGGCTGCCACTTTAATATCGTTGTTGTTTTTCTTCAGAGTTGCTTTAATGATTTTCACCTGATATTCGCGCAAGGTTAGATTATCACTGGCTACAACTGACAAGGGATCACCCCTGTCTACAATGAGATCATCTGGTTCTATCTCATCCTTTGCTGATAAAGTAACCGCAAGTTCAATCACAGATTTTAATTCGCGAACGTTCCCCGGAAACTGGTAACTCATTAGTTTTTTTTGTGATTGTACCGAAAGCTTTTTTAACATTATGTTATTTTCATCACAGAATTTCCCGATAAAATATCTGGCAAGGATCAGTATATCATTTGCTCTGTCACGTAATGGAGGCAATTCAATTGGCAAGCCTAACAGTCTGTAATACAGATCTTCCCTGAAGGTTCCTTTCTTTACTTCCTCTTTCAGGTTTTTATTGGTNNAATAATTTTGCCTGTAAATTCAGTTCCATTTCACTTATCTCGTCAAGAAAGAGGGTACCTCCGTCGGCTTCTTCAAAACGTCCTATCCGTCGGTAGGCTGCCCCTGTAAAAGCACCCTTTTCATGACCGAACAATTCGCTCTCGATCAGTTCCGAAGGGATTGCCGCAACATTTACTGTGACAAATGATTTGTCTTTACGCTTCGAGTTGTAATGAATAGCCTTTGCCACAAGCTCTTTACCTGTTCCTGTTTCACCCGATATTATCACTGTGATATTCGTACTCAGAGCTTTGTCAATAAGGTCGTAAACAGTTTTAATAGCCGGACTTTCGCCAAGTATGCTTTCACGGAAGCTATATTTTTTTTGTACTTCCCTGCGGAGTGTTGTTATCTCTCTTTTTAGGCCGATACCGTTTCGTATATTCTTGACAGTATTAAGCAGCCGGTCCTTTATATCTTCAGACTTGCTGATATAGTCGTAGGCCCCCAACTTTAGTAAGTTTACCACTGTGTCAATATCTCCCTGTTCGGAGATAAGTATAACCTGGACATCGGAGTTTTCGTGTCTGATTCTTTTTAGGACCTCAAGCCCGGTAAAATCGGGAAGCCGGTAATCAAGAGTAACAATATCAGGTGATTCATGGAGAGAATTCAAAAAATCTTTTCCATTAAAAAAGCTCTTTATCTCATAGTCAGGATTTAAAGAAAGAGTATGTACTAAAAGCCTGTTGTACCATTCGCTGTCTTCTACAATAAATATTTTGAAAGGCTTCTCAGACATATCCCGTTGAATTCTGGTTCATTGTTTATTACAGCACTTACAAAGTAAAGCAAAAATGGCCGTATTTGCCAGAGTTTTAACTGATTTTCGCGATATGTTCTTTAATAAGTCCGCTGACGGCTTCAAATTCCAGCAGGGATTCTTCCTCCAGCATCTCGAGAGCCTGTGGCTCGACCTTTTTTTGAATATTTTCTTCAATCTTTTTCAGGAGATCGCAAAGATCTAATGCCCCAATATGACGGCATGGCGGTAACATTTTATGGGCAAGGTCAGCAACTGAATCTAACCGACCCGATTTAACTGCATCCTGCATATCGTTAAACCCTTGTCTTGTGGAATCAATAAAAGAGACCAGCATCTGTTTTACAAACTGTTCATCACCTCCTGAAATATGATACAGGCTGCTTAAGTTAATTTTATTTTTTTCTTCCGATTTGGATTCTGCTTCACTTACAAGATCAGCTTTCGTCTCAGGTGCATAATCTTTAATCACAGAAAGAATTGTTGTGAGTAACATCTCTTCTGTAAAAGGTTTTGGAAGAAACCCGTTCATCCCTGCCTTCTGGTATTTTTGCCAGTCTTCATTTACGGATGCGGCAGATATACATATCACCGGCATTTCAGTTTCTGTGATATTCATCTCATTCCGGATAAACTGTGTTGCCTTTAATCCATCTATGCCTGGCATCCTGGCATCCATAAACAGAAGATTATATCGATCTGTCTTTAACTTTTCCAGTGCCTCCATTCCATCTGAAACTTCATGATGCCTGACTTTCCATCGCTCCAGTATCGTTTTGAAAAGCAGACGGTTGTATTCCTCATCATCGACCACCAGTATGTTCAGGTTTTTGATCTCTTCAGGAATATATAAGGGAGTTTCCACCTCTTTTTTGACTTGTTTTTCATCACCGGTTCTGTATGAGATATGACAGGTCATTTTGGTTCCCTGGTTTTTCCTGCTTACACAATCTATTGTACCACTATGCAATTCTATAAGTTTTTTAACAATTGATAGGCCTAATCCCGTTCCACCATATTTGCGGGTAGTGCTCATCTCTTCCTGTGTGAAATCTTCAAAAATGAAGTTTATTTTGCTCTCTTCAATCCCTATTCCTGTATCAATAACCTCCATAACAAGCTCAATTTCACCCGAATCCCTCTTAATACAATTTAAACTGAAATGTACCTTACCGTTTTTAGTGAATTTGACTGAATTACTGACCAGATTTATCAATATCTGTTTAAGACGGTAAGGATCGCCTAATAAAACGTTTGGGGTATCGGGACTTATTGAATAGCTTAACCTGGTATTACTCCTGAGTGCCTGCCTTTCAAACAATGCATACACATCTTCAAGAATTTGTACAAGTGTAAAATGTACTTTTTCCAAAGCAAGTTTTCCATTCTGCAATTTGGAAAAATCGAGGATATCATTAATTATGTTCGTTAGGTGATCGGAAGATGATTTGATGATTTTCAGTGTTCGGGTAGTATTAACATCTAATGGTTCATGCAGAAGCTGTTCTGTGAACCCTGAAATTGCAGTTACCGGAGTACGGATCTCATGACTCATATTTGCCATAAAGAGTTCTTTTGTCCGTGCAAGTTTTTCAGCTTCATCCCTGGAACTCTGAAGGACAACCTGATAAACATGGGTCTTTCTTACGTATCGTACAATAATAAACATTACCAGTATTGAAAGGAGAGTACCTGATACTGAGAACATAGCCAACCAGATATAAGTTTTTGCCGCTAATTTATCAGCGGCTGAAACCTTTCCTTTAACGAGTCCGGAAATCTCATTTTCTATTTTAGTAATCAGGTCATAAAACTGTTCTTTGATTTCGCTGCTGGTTACAGCTAACTTCGATTCTCTATTTGTAAGTCTTACTTTTGTTATACTGTCCTGATGTTCTATTTCCCTGAGATCGCTGATTATCTCCTTTTCTTTCAACCTGTTTTTATTAGCACGACTGAAAACTCGTTTAAGTATATTATTTTCATTTTTAATGTCTTCCACTGAATTACTGTCGAGCCGGACTGATAATTGTTTGAGGTTTTCAACAACAGTATAATTATGATGAAGATATAACAATTGGTTCCAGATGTCAATATTTTTTTCAATTAGTTTACTTATGGTGTCAGTCTGTTGGGTCAGTATAGAATCACTCAGACATTCTGAACGTAATCTGTTTACTTTATCATCAATTTTGGAGATAATAGTGTAGTAAGGCCGGAGATCCAACGTATCATGTGTATTTGTATAAATGCGGATACTATTCTGTGCTTTTTCCAGATCCATTGAAATGTCCCTTATGCTTAACAACCTGAGGTCTGGATTTAGATCTACCTGAATTGATGCAACAATTGAAGAAAGATTACGGTAGGATAAATAACCGGTAGCTGATAGTAAAACAACCGCCAGTATCATTAACAACCCAATTTTAATCTGAATTGAGATTTTCTTCACGGGTATTATGGAGGATTAATAATACCCAAAGCTATAAAAATTTATTTTCAATAAATTGATCGAGATAAAGTCTGCAAAGGGCAGGGGCGAATGTATCCTTTATAACACAGAAGTCGTAATTGTTCTGAGTACTTCTTTCTTCAATTTTTCGTGATTGTGAAAGTAGTACTGCCAGGGTATTGCTGTTTTCTTTTTTCAGTAACCTGATAATCTGTGCCCCACTTATTCCATTTCCCATATTATAATCAACAAAAGCGATAACATCGTTGTCAATGAATTCACGGGATTCAATTTTTTCCATACAGTCAGAAGAATCGATAAATGAATGGAGAACAAGCTGGTACTTCATTTTTTTCTTAACAAAATGAGTACTTTGTTGCAGGGCATTGAAAATTATATTATTGTAATATTCGTTATCCTCAACCACCAGGACATTAATTTTTTGTTTCATTTTACTGTTGTGTTAGTTCCGGCAATGTTGTTCCAAAAATGTGCCAGATTATAACTGTTTTGCAATTGAAATCAGTATCTGATTAACCATTAATAAATTAGATTTTAAAAAAAATAATTATCAAAAACCTCATCGAGAAAAATTTTCTCAAAATGAGAAACATGAAAGGTTAGAATGGGAGAATCCACTGTCTTTAAAACCTTCGATAAAGTTTCGGTTGTCAAAGAAAGCTTCGAGGGACAAAGTGAGAGAGACCACAATATTTAAGCATAAAAAAGCGAATTCCTGCTTTCGCAAGAATTCGCCAACCCCAGCTGTAATTAATGAGTTACTGTCTTCAGTGATTTGGGTCCTTATTCTCAGACTCTTTTATTTTATCATCTTTTTTTGGTGTAGTCTCAGTTTTTTTGACATTTCTTCGACTCGAAGACTTTACCACATTCTTTTTTGATTGATTGTTCGTCTGATTTGTAACGGTATTTTGATGCGAAGAAGGACTTTTTCCCGATTTGTCAGTCATTGTGGTTGTTGAGCTTCGTGTTGTAACTGTACTTTTCTCCATTGAAGGATTTGTCACTGATCTGTTTGTCACCGGGGTTGTTGATCTCCTGTTTGTTATTGTATTATTACCTGATGGATTAGTGACTGGTTTATTGGTCATTGAAGAATTTGTTGGCCGCCTGGTTGTCGCAGTATTGTTAACAATAGGGTGATTTGTGTTGGTCATAGTGCCGGTTGGTCTGCGGTTAACAGAGGCGTTATTTCCAGAAGAAATAGCTGTCGATTTTCTGTATTTGTCCGGATGCATTTTGGCGAACATCGCTTCTCCATCCTTTCTCTGTTCGGGATGAGAATATGTCGTTTTATAATTACCCATCTGTATCTGGTGTCTTACATCAGGCGAATATGAACGTCTGTTCGAATAATAAAAGTCGTTCCATCTCGAATAGCGATGAATGTCCGAGCGGTGGTAATATCCGAAATAGTCATGATTCCAATTATACTGATACCCAGAGTAGTAATTCCATGAGTACGGACGCCATGGATGCCAGTAGGTTGGATAGTAGCCCCAGTACCACGATGAGTGCCATATAGTATATGATGGAAGGAAAATAAATCTAACCAGAGGCCAGCCTGCAACCTGAACTGGAGTGGTTCTGGCATAAGTACCAGTATATCCGGGATTTGGAATTGCTCCCTGATTTGCATTATCGGCTATAGGTTCAATTATATAATCCTTACCATATAATGCTTCGTCACCTGTAAGTTGGATCTGTACCTGTCCATTCTGAAAACGCTGTACAGTAAAAACGGCAACATCCTGATTTTCCTTCGGACTTACTGCTACCTGCAGAACAATATTATGAACATCTCCATCAACATTATCAATTACTTTTATATAATCCACAAGATTATCACCGTTGAGGTCGAGATTGTTGATTGTGGAATTCTGATCATTCAGACTCCTTTCAAAATCTTCAAGCGTTTTTGATTCCTGGAATAACTTCATAACTGCATAAAGATTAAGATTATCCCCTGGAAGACCCAATGATTCCCCCTGATTATCCTGTGCCATGAGAGAATTACCTGAGGCAAACAAAGCCATCAGAATTGATATGATTATAAATTTTTTCATAAAATAAATTTTTAAAAGAACAAGTTAGTATGAAATAGCAACAACAAAACTCATACCAACTTTATTTTATTGAAAAAACATCCCCCAAACTATTATCCGATTAATAGTTGTATCATTATGCAATTATTATGAGATTTTCTACATAAAATTTTTTAATTACTTACAAAGAGGAAGATAAATAGCATGTGTTTTTCAGCTGGTGCAAGTTTTGCTGGAGGGATCATCATTTCTGGTATTGGAGTTGCTACTATCAGAGAAGTTCATAAACCATCACAACTGGTTTTTGCCAGTATACCAATATTCTTTGGCGTTCAACAGATTCTGCCAGGTTTGGGTCTTTCTTTATCATTATATTATGTATTTTGCTTATTGTCGTTCCATGTAACACCGCAAATTTTGGGCTATCATGTTCAATATAATACTGATTTCCCTGATTCGTTTGCAATTTTAGCTTTTGTAGCCTGCCTTATTGTTACCATAACTCCTCTTTTTGTTTCGGGTATAAAAAGAACTCATCTGTTAGGAATATTCATGTTTTTATCCCGTTTAATTACAGCCATCTTATTTACTCAATATCTGATTTCTGTATGGTGTTTTTTTGCTGCATTGATAAGCGCGGTAATATTCTGGATCCTCAGAGATTCAAAAAATGAATTTTATTTTAAAAAGCTATCTTTATTAAAGATCAGTTCGGACCTCTAACATCATAAAAAGTAACAATTATCAATGCAGGGTTCAGGCAAAATATTGATAATATTAATCGTTTTTGCTATAATTAGTTTGAACAATAAACCGGAAAAGGAAGATATTGATATTCGCCAGCTATGGGTTGATTGTAAATTAGAGGAGATAATATCTTTTAAAGTCTTTAAAAGTGCTATTCTGGGGTACCATAGTATAGACATTTTTAATAAGAAAAACATTCTGAGTATCATTGATTTTTCAGAACCATCAACCAAAAAACGGTTTTTCTTAATTGACCTTGAAAATAAACAGCTTGTATATAAGTGCTTAGTTGCACATGGTAAAAACTCAGGCGATAATTATGCAAAAAGCTTTTCCAACCAACGGGGATCACTGAAGAGTTCACTGGGTTTTTTCCTTACAGGGGAGACTTACATGGGTGAGCATGGATACTCACTCAGACTTGATGGACTCGAAAAAGGTATCAACGACAATGCAAGGGCCAGGGAGATAGTCATTCATGGTGCAGAATATGTAAGCGAGGAATTTATTAAAGAATATGGAAGACTTGGACGAAGCTGGGGATGTCCGGCTTTACCAAATGAAGTTTCAAAAGAAATAATAGATAAAATTACCGGAGGTAGCTGTCTTTTTATATATGCAGATGATATTGATTATAATAAAAATACAGCTATCCTTAAAGAGAAGTAAAACGCTCATCATCCGATCTTCATCGCATATCACATTCCCGGCTTATTATCTGTCACCTGCATCTGAAGCATCTTTTACTACCTCCAGATTATGCCTGGCTTTTTCTGAAATTGCCGGATCCGGATTTTTAGTAAGCTGTTCCAGCAACTCTATTGCTTTATTCCAGTTTCTGGCAAAAATATAATCGTTGGATTCTTTGAACGGTTTACCGGTATAAAGTTGTTTTGTATCTTGAATTATCTGAGGATAAAACTTTCCTACATAATCCTGCCCGGCCTGAAATGCCAGGTTTCCTATCTCTTCTCTTGCTCTTGCGATGGATGGTATCAGTATAATTGATCCTGACATAGTTGATCTGGGTACGAATAATGATGACTGATCAACTTCATTTCGATCGATCAGGTCACCTTCCCGTGAATACAATGACATAAAAAACCTTGTATTCAGATAGAAATTTATTGTTCGGTATTTTCCTCCGATATAATTATTAATAACTGTATCCCGCTCAAAAAAGAAACTCATAGAATCGAGAGTCAATAACATGTTGGTATTAAATTTGTTACAAATAGAATTAATAGTATCAACCGGCAGCAAAGTTGTTAGAATTCCGGGTTCAATACTCTTTTTCAATGTATCACCTAAGAAGAAACTGAAAGAACTATCATTTGAAAATGATGATAATCCGTCTAATAAGTTTATTACCCCTGTGTGGTACGAAATCCTATCCTTCTTATTTACATTTGCGGGTAAGGTGTAATCGAACAAATTGACAAAAACAATGTCATGATGTTCTTTCTCAAGAATGATCTCAGGGTCAATTCTCTTACCGATGTATACTATTCTGCTACAGGATGAGATTGACATTATTATTGACACAGGAAGTAAAATCCTGATAAATACTTTCATTTATTCTTCTGGTTCAGTTCGACAAATTGATTCTATAACTAAATAAAGTAAAAAAGTTATAACGGAAATCGAAGATAATCATTGTCTTGCTGGTGACCAACTTTGATGACACAATGAGAGCTGCCATCAACCAATTTTCATAGGTCCTACATTAATCTCACATGAAAGGATGCGGCTTCCAAATACGTTTAAGCCACGGAATTCTTATCTTAACTAAATTGAATTTATGCTGATTTTAGAATTATTAAATTCTTAATTTTGTAAGGTTTATTTAATCTTTACCACCATGAAGGAACTTGTACGTTGCCGTCCATGCGGATTTGTAATAGAAGCAGATAAGCTGGGAGATGTTTGTCCGGCATGCGGAATGCCCAGAAAAGTTTTTGAACCATATAGAGAAAGGGTTTCACGAAAAAGGTTAATTTTGCTCAATTTTGATCTACATCCCATTGCAATTCATCTTTCTCAGGCGCTGGTCATTGCGATACCTGTCCTGGTAATTATGACTAATATTTTTAAACATTTTCACCCTGAAATACTGAAAAACGTTTTAATATTTTCAGCTTTTATCTTCCCGTTCACTCTTGTCCTTGCTATTATTACCGGAATTATTGACGGACTTACACGATTCAAAACTCTGGCAACACCTATATTAAGAGTTAAGATTATTTTCAGTCTGATAATTCTCTCCTTATCGGTTGCATTATTTTTTATTGCTCCGAAGGGAAATCTTTATATTCTTACAATAGCAATAAGTATTTTGTCACTCGGTGCCGGTTTTCAGCTGGGGCTTTGGGGCAAAAAACTTATTAATGTGATTTTACCCGGCTCATATCCACAGAAGAAAGGCAATAAGGGAACTCTGCCTAAGCCGCAGGACGCAAAACCGGAATTACCAGGATTCATGGCCGCATCCGATTGAAGTATATCATCAATCAGCTGACCGCCGGGTGTGCGCATAGTTCGGCCTACTCCACTTAGAACACCGACGGAAACAGAATGCTGATAACCTAACGGATTACCAATAGCAATTACTAACTGTCCGATCTTAAGATCACCGGAAACTCCAAGTCTTACGGGCGTATAGCCGCTACCGAATATTTTAATTATGGCAATATCCGTGTCTTTATCAGTACCTGTGATTTCGCCTGTGAACTCATTTCCGTCAAATTGTCTGAAAAAGATACAAAATGGCATGAATAACGGCACAACGGCATAACGGTTCAAAGCAACCATTGCGTCTTTAAGCCAGTGCGCCATTACGCCTTTACACCTTTGCAATGTAAAAATGATAACTTTGTATTCAAATTTTTTCCATGAAGGCTGTCAACGTTAAAGAACTCAAAGAAGAGTTAGCTAATAGTACACCAAAAGAACTTCGGGATCTATGCCTCCGTCTGGCAAGATTTAAAAAAGATAACAAGGAATTATTAACCTACCTGCTATTTGAATCGTCGGATGAAGTATTATATATAGAAGGTGTAAAAAAGGAAGTTGATGAGCAGTTTGAGCTGATAAATAGAAAAAGCCATTACTTAATTAAGAAAAGTTTCCGGAAGATTTTACGCACTATAAGGAAGTATGCCAGATATTCACAAAAGAAAGAAACGGAAGTAGAATTACTGGTATACTTTTGTACAAAACTCAAAAAATTCACCCCCTCCATTCAAAAGAATACCGGACTGCAGAATTTCTACGACAAACAAATAGAGACGATCAGAAAAAAAGTAACTCATTTGCATGAAGATCTTCAGTTTGACTATGGAACAGAATTGAGTACATTAACCAACAAAATGGATCGTAGCTCATTGTAAGACTACAAGACTTCATGACAAAACTTAGTTAAATTTGTTTAGTATTCCTAAAAGTTTATTATATGAGAGCAATGGTATTAAATTCTGTAAAGGACCTTGAATATAATAGTGAGCCATTGGAAATGATTGATTTTCCCAAACCCATACCCGCCAAACATGAAGTTCTGATTAAAGTTCTTGCATGTGGTGTTTGCCACACTGAACTTGACGAGATTGAAGGCAGGACACCTCCTCCCAGGTTCCCGGTAGTACCGGGCCACCAGGTAGTCGGAATTGTTGAAAGTACTGGGAGTATGGTTACGAAATTAAAACCGGGGGAGAGAATTGGTGTCGCATGGATATTCTCATCATGTGGAAAGTGCAGTTTTTGTCTTTCAGGACATGAAAACTTATGTTCCGGATTTATGGCAACGGGCAGGGATGCCCATGGTGGTTATGCTGAATATATGGCTGTTCCTGAATTATATACCTATCCTGTTCCAAAGGTTTTTACTAATTCTCAGGCAGCTCCCCTCTTATGTGCCGGAGCGGTGGGTTACCGGTCCCTTATGCTTTCCGGTATTGAAGATGGACGGAATATTGGGCTTACAGGATTTGGAGCTTCGGCTCACCTTGTCCTTCAGATTGTTAAGTACAGGTTCCCCAGAACAAAAATATTTGTATTTACAAGGAGCGAAAATGAAAGAGCATTTGCCAGAGAATTAGGAGCATTCTGGACTGGAGACACCATGGATGATGTGCCTTTTAAGCTGGATTACATTATCGATACAACACCTGCATGGAAACCTGTCATTCAAGCTTTAAGGAATCTTAAGCCCGGTGGCAGACTTGTTATAAATGCCATACGTAAGGAAGAAACTGATAAAAATGAATTGTTAAATCTGGATTTTTCAGAACACCTCTGGATGGAAAAAGAAATTAAAAGTGTTGCAAATGTCACGCGAAGAGATGTAACGGAATTTCTCAGCCTGGCTGCTGAAATACCAATTCTTCCTGAAATTCAGGAATATAAACTTTATGATGCAAATGTTGCCCTTACCGAGCTTAAGAAAAGAAAAATTCGTGGTGCTAAGGTCTTAGTTATAGATTAAACTGACATTTAAATCAATTAATCAGAAACCGAGAGAAGATTGCCATCCGGGTCCTTAAACCAGGCAATTTTGGTCCCTCCTGGTGCAGTCCAGATGGCTGAGTCATCCTGCTCAATAAAAGCATATCGTTCAAATGATATGCCTTTCTCGTTCAGTACCTTAATTGTTGAAACAATATCCGTGGTGTCCCAACCCAGAACTGTAAATGGCTGAGGAGTTAACTTTTCAACGAAACTAATCCTCAGGTGCGCCCCATTTGCCTCAAATTCAAGTCCGAAACTGTCTTCTGATAATAACTTCAGTCCAAGTTTTTTCGTATAAAACTCACGGGCTTTATCAGGCTGAGTAGTAGATACGAATGCCTTTAATCTCTGATTTAAGAACATATTATTTAATTAATTTGGTTGCCTATAGTAACAGTCAGACCTTCATAATGTTTATAATAATGCTATTGCAAAACGCATTCAGTGCAAAAGCCATTTCATTCAAATTTGTCGATGACAAATGTATTTTCACTTTGAAAGAGGAGGGCAATGCAGATATCATTATTACCAACGGAATGAATTACTGGATCAGAGAAGGGAATATAAAACCTTTCCCGCATTCTTTATTTTCACTGCGAAAAATAGATTTTGATTCAATTGTCGCAGCAAGCACCACGTTGCAGAATGAAAATACATTATTGCTGACATGGAGGTTTATTGAAACGGTGCACGGCGATACCCTTACCTGTGTTTTTGATGGTGATAAATTAAAGATCAGTTTTTTATTCATTGTGGCACGATTGCAGAAAAAACCTGATGACCGTGTGGATATAACCGGAAGTAAATACATCAGAAATTAAATCTTTTGCGATTTCCGTGAAAAAGAGTTATTTTTGACAAATGTTGAATACCAGGGAAAATATCAGAATTATTAATTTTGATTCAATTATTGTTCTGGCGATTGTCATTTTCGGACTGTTGATTTACACTAATTCTCTCAAAAACTCAACTCAACTGAACAGGAAACCGGTTTCAACTTATATGTCTGTAAGTGAGAATATTGCAGTATTCAGTCCATGCATCAGGTTACAGGTATTCCAGAAAACATGGATATCGAATAAAGACAACTTTAACCTCCTGGCTTTTAACAGGAATCCATTAGCTGAAAACAAAAAAACAGGTCTGAAAGTATCTCATTTTCAAATTATAAGGCAAAGCTCATACAAAATTCCTCAATTCATGCTTCGATATCATCTGTTTCCTGCAGAAATGGATGAACCGCCACATTTAAGTTAATTACCTTATCTGTATTTCTACAGATAGCGTTTTTTTTATTCAATTAACTTAATATCACTAATTATGAAAAGCTTAATATATTTAATTATTTCTATTGTTATTTCAATAACACTGACTTCAGCTGTCCAGAAAACTTCTGAAAGCACTAAGAGCATTACCCTGCAGGCAATTGGCAATAATGTCGGGTCAGTTTCATTAAAACAATCAGCAGATATTATATCCAGCCGGTTGAAACTATTTGGCCTTAATTCAGTCGAAGTAAATGTTTCAGCAGAGAAGGGACAGGTTGTAATTCTATTACCTGAAAAAACTGACATTACTGCAATTGAAGGACTGGTTACATCAAAAGGTGAGCTGGCTTTTTACGAAACATATACGCATAATGAAATTATAGATCTGTTAAAACCGGATAATCAGCTTTTTAACCTTCTGAATAGTGATAAGGTAAAGAATGCTTCTGATCCCAGGGTAGGATGTACCAATAGTGAAAACAAGAAGAAAACGGATGAATACCTGCGGTCCGGTGTTCACGTTAATAATTGTAAACTATTCTGGGGAATTGAATCCGAAAAATCCGGATTCTGTTTATTTGCATTGAAAACAAATTTGGAGGGAAATCCATTAATTGTGCGTTCAGATGTTGAATCCGTTAAAATTGCCACAGGTAAAGATCCTCAGGACCAAAAAATTCAAATCAAATTAAAACCTGCAGCAGTCAGCATCTTTGCAAATGCCACAAAGAATAATCTGAAAAAATCAATCGCAATCGTCATTGATGATAAGGTATATTCATATCCTGTTGTGCAGAATGTCATAGAAGGAGGCGAAATTGAAGTAACAGGAAGCTTCTCTGAAAAAGAGGTAAATTATTTTCCGGCTCTCTTTAACTCTGAAAAACTTACTGTCAGTTTTAAAATATTGAAGTAAGAAGATCCTGGAGAGGTTGTATAAGTTACAACCTCTTTTTTTTAATTACTGAGGGATGTTCATAAATGGTGAAA
>PLLX01000017.1 GCA_003141415.1 Bacteroidales bacterium | reverse complement strand
CTGATCATCAGATAAGAATACCCCTGACGGGCACCATTGATTCTCTTAATGTTTCGGTGGCAGCCGGGATTCTCCTTTATGAGATAATAAGGCAGCGGTCCGCCTGATTTATTCAATAATATTTCTTATTCGTTGATCAAGCATCTCCTGATCAGCAGCAAAAGATGCAAGTCCTGCTAATGTAAGTAATGTATCAGGAGCAATTTTGCCTTCACTTATCTTTTTCTCCCATCTTGAGTGTACCGGAATTTTTCCATCAGAAACAATGAAACCTTTCTCCTCTTTTGTAAGTGAAGGGAACATATCTTCACAACCTTCTTCGTGAGTAATATGAATCAGTTCAGCAGCTGTGGCCGGTACTTTACCTGCGAGTCTTTCAGCAAGCTTAAGCACTTTATAATCAACTTCCCAGAATTTTTCAATATGAGCATCTTTTGCTGAATCAAAAATACTTACCTCATAATTTTCATGGGTCCGTGATGAGAATTTTCCGCTCAATTCCTTATGCCCGGCAGCTGCCACCTTTGGAGGCATGGTAAATACATCTGTTCCTGCCAGAAGTTCAATTTGATTATAATTCCTCAAGCTTGCTGCTATCTGTTTAGTCTGCCATGCGTTTTCCGCAGATAGGCCTGTTACCCAGTTTTGTGATGATATAACCGCCTTCTCTCCTGCTCCTGAGCCATCACCAAGTTTGTTATTAATCATATATGCGCCAATTCTGCCTAGAAAGACATTCACATAGTCAGGTCTTGCCACTCTTGTCACAAGTACATTTTCTCGGGCACTAAATCCAAGTGTGAAATTGACTTTTACTCCAGAATCCTTTAGAAGTCTGGCTCCTATCAGTCCTTCGGCAGTATATGGAACCTTAATTATAAACTGTTCCGGACATAATTCATGAAATCTTTTCCCATAATGTTGAATAGCCTTAATATCATGTGCTGTATCAGTGTGAAGTTCAACACTCACAAATCCTCCGAACTTTGAAGCCAATCTCAGCGCGTGACGTGCATTTAATATAAATGCTATTTCTTTAACCCTCTCTTCCTGAGGCAGATCTCTTACAACACTTTTTGCTTCAGTAATGAAAATATCATATATTCCTTTTTGTATCTCATTGTTCAGCAACGAATTATTCGTTGTTAATGCACTCATTTCGACCGACCAGTTTGCTTCGGCTTCCTCCATATCACCTGTATCAAGCCAGAGTTCTGTACCGGTATTTAGAAGTGATTCCCAGAATGGGTCTCTTTTACCTGTAACATGTTTTTCACTCAGATTCTTCCAAACAAAATCGCTAATTCTGGTATTTAAGTCAGCCATGGTTTCAATTATTTATTCGAAATTCAACTAATTTATTTTATTGATAAAGTCTGCAGGTTATCACCTGTAGGTTGTTGAAAAATTTTAAGTCCGAATTCACTCATTATCGCAAGAAGGTGTTCAAATATCTCATACTGGATGTGTTCGTATGGTACAAACTGATTGCTTTTTGTGAAGAGATAAACCTCCATAGGCAGGCTATTACCTTCAGTAGGCCGATGTCTCTTAATTACTGTCTGTTTAGATTCAACCTGCGGATGTTGCTTCAAATGAACTTTCAGAGCCCACGCTGCCATAAACCATATAACAAGAGCAGGAGCGAGATGCGATAATCTTGTAAAGACTTTTTGCTCCACGAAAATATCATCCCATGTCGTAGTTGTTTTTTTTATAACCCTGGTTATAATCTTCAGGATAACTGCTTTAGCAATAAGATTTGAAATCCAGCTAAACAGTATGACAATCAGTACCAGAGCAACTGTACTGAGAAATGCAGAAAAACTATAACTTAATCCGGCATGAACAAAAAAATCTTTAAACCATATTGCAGGATCATTCATTAATGGCATATCAGATCACTTAATTATTTAGTGGCAAAAATAGATAAATTATCAATCCGTCTCATTGATTATTTTTAGCTTTACATTATTCTACTTAAAATAAATTTGCTATGAGAACAATCATATCATTCATTTTGTTTAGTGTCTCAATCACTTTGCAGGCTCAGGACAACTTTAATAAATATTTTATCAACAAGGTTTTAAGGTTTGATTTTATGCTTGCCGGAAATAGTCAGAAGACTACTGTTTACTCTGTCGGAATGAAAGAAGAACCTTTTTGGGCCGGATCTAACACAAATCTTATAAACCCTTTCAATTTGGGAAACTTTAAATATGAAGTCTTTGATGATGCCGGGAATACTCTCATATACTCGAGATCGTTCTGTACGCTTTTCCAGGAGTGGCAGACAACAACTGAAGCGAAGACAGCTGACAGAAGTTTCTATGAGGTGGCTACGATGCCATACCCAAAAAACAAAGTCAGGTTTATTCTAAGTAAAAGGGAAAGAAATGGTATATTCTCAAAATTATACGAAACGATTATTGACCCTTCCAGTTATTTTATAAGGAAAGAGTATCCTGTAAATGTTGGTATTACGAAAATTTACAACGGCGGAGATTCACACTCATGTGTCGATCTTGCATTTATTGCGGAAGGTTATAAAGCAGATGAAATGGGAAAATTCAGGGAAGATGTAAAAAAGATGGCTGATATTCTTTTTGCAGAAGCGCCATTCTCTGATTATAAGGATAGATTTAATATCTGGGCTGTAGAAGCAATATCACAGGATTCAGGAACAGATGTTCCCGGCGAGCATATTTATGTAAATACAGCATTGAATTCGAGCTTTTATACTTTCGACATTGACCGTTATCTTACTACTCAGGATATCAAGGCCGTAAACGATTATGCGGCAGCTGTCCCTCACGATAACATTATCGTCCTTATTAACAGTACAAGGTATGGCGGAGGTGGCGTTTACAATTACTATACCGGAACCACCACCGGAAATCAACTCTCACCAAAGGTTTTCATCCACGAATTCGGACATGGATTTGCAGGGCTGGCAGATGAATATTACACATCAACTGTAGCATACGATGAATTTTATCCTTTAAATGTGGAACCATGGGAACCAAACATAACAACTATGGTCAACTTTGGAGCAAAATGGAAGAAGATGATCGCAAAAGACATTCCCATACCAACTCCTCCTGAAGAAAAATATAAAGATGTAACCGGTTTGTTTGAAGGGGGAGGCTATTCTGCAAAAGGAATATTCCGCTCAGAGATGGATTGCCGGATGAAAAGCAATGGCCCGAAGGGCTATTGTTCAGTCTGTCGTAATGCAGTTAAGGAAACGATTGAGTTCTATTTAAAATAAAAACAGGTTTTAGGGACGTTGCATGCAACATCTTTACAACCTGTTTTTTCAAATTGTTTTAAATGCTCTTCCTGTCGAAAAGATAGAACAATACAAGACTGAGGCCACCGAACAGAAAGATCATTGATACATAATCGGGACCATTATGCATAACCTCCATTGAATCAAGAACAGCTCCGGCGATAATGCCAACTCCTATTCCCATAAATAGCATACCTATTTTAAGAGTAAATTTGTTCCAGTTGAGCCAGGAATTTTGACCTTCCTTGCCTGTGTTGAATAGACTGGCATCTGCTCCCTTGTCGATGAGTGCCATCCTCTCCTTGTTACGGGTAGTAACATGAACGTAATAAATGCCGAACACTGTGGCGAAAAATGCGATAAA
>PLLX01000244.1 GCA_003141415.1 Bacteroidales bacterium | reverse complement strand
AAGATCTTTTAATCGCAAGTGCTGAAAAAGGCCTTTATTGTACAGGATGTATAAAATGTCTTTCTGCATGTCCGTTGAACCTTCCTGTTCCGGATCTGATGAGAGCGTACATGTATGCATATGGTTATTCAAACCCGGCGATGGCCCACTCTCTGTTAGTTGAGCTGGGGACTAATGATAATCCATGTAAAGATTGTAGTTCTTGCAGGGTAAAATGCACCAAGAAATTTGATATAAGGGAGAAAATTGCAGATATTTCCCGTCTCGTAAATGTTCCAACAGATTTTCTGATATAATAACTTTTCAGGAGGTCTGGAGGCTCTAAACTTGATTTAAAACAATATATTAAAATGAGATATAAATTACTTATTGGATTTGTGCTGATTGTACTTTCTGGATCGGCATTTTCCCAGGAACTTAAATTGCCCGAACTAACGGGCTATAAAAAGACCACCAACTATCCTGTTTTTCTTCCAGAAAACCTTTGGGATTTTATTAATGGTGCCGCTGATACATATCTTTCCTACGGCTTTGTAGACCTGCATGTTGCTGAATATAAAAAGGGGAAAAATGTAATTAAACTGGAGATATACCGGCATAGTGACCATACTCTGGCCTTTGGGATCTATTCAACCGAACGTTCGCCTTCATTCCGTTTCATGAATCTGGGTGCTCAGGGATATTATGCAGATGGAGCAATAAATTTCTATAAAGGCAATTACTATGTCAAAATCAGGACATATTCAAAAAACGAAAAAACATTGAAATCTGCTGAATCACTGGCACTGAAAGTTGCAACTATGCTTGAAGGTAATTCCAAAATGCCTTCGGTGCTCTCTCTGTTCCCTGAAGTTGGCAAAAAAGTAAACGAGGAGATATACATTAATGAAAGTGTTCTTGGGCATAAATTTCTTAATAAAGCCTTTAAAGCAATTTATGTAACAGGGAATGATAGCTTCTCGATATTTATTATGGAAAAAAATTCCCCCGCAGAGACACGAAAGTCAGTGGAAGCCTATCTTGCAGCAACAGGAATAGATGCGGTAGATTCCGAGATTGGCAGATACATGCTAAAAGACGGATATAACGGAACTATTTTCCTGGCATGGAAAGAAAATAGAATTGTAATTATCTCCGGCCTGTCGAAAGATCAATCCGAAATTGCAGATCGGTATACCTCAGAAATTCTTAAATAGGATNNGGTTCTATTGCTCCGGCAGCCAATACCTTAAAAGCAAACCATGGTTTGTTCACTTCTTTCATATACTCAATTGTACGCAAAGGAAACAGGTCCCACATGTTTTCATGAAATTTATTATGATCAGGCGAACCCGGACGAATTACGCTGTATTCTTCACGATTCTCTATCGGATGTGCGGACCAATATTTATCGTGATGAAAAGTCTTCACATAAAAATCTGCATTGATCCCTTCTCTTTCGCATGATTTTATTGTCTCTAATGAGTGTCCTCCCACACCAGATGGAAAGCCTTGTTGCTTTATATAGTCAACTGCTTTTTTAAGCATATCGAATTTACCGGCACTGGCATACCTGTCGCCCTCTCCTCCCTGTATATAAATAGCATTTGGACCGCTTTTTATGGCCTCATCAATATTGGAGAAAAAATCCTTGTCAGGTAACATGGCCTGGCAAATAGATTGCATCTTACTATTATATATATTCTTATATTTATTAAAAGTCGGATAATATTGAGTTACCATAAAGGTTGTATTTATTCCTGCCTGCTCAGCCAGATAAAGAGTCTCAATTATTTTTCTTTCATTATTGTAGGCTTTGAACAGTTTGTCGGAGTAAATTAGATCACGCGCATGTGACCAACCTCCGATCAGGTTGCAACCCATTATCATCCTGCTTATTGTGAGGTTGCCGAGTTTGCCTTCAGGCAATTTGCCTTTGAGATCCTTAATTTGTTTAAAATCCACTTTTATTGTAGCACCGGAAACAGCATCCGGTCCTGCTTCAGTTAAATTTTTGAAAAATGCTCCTGCAAATACTGCCAGGAATGGTATTCCTGCCAGTGTTTTGATTAATTCCCGACGGGGATTCTTTTCGTGATTATCAGATTCTTTCTGCGGTTCTGATTCTTTCTGAAGAGCTTTTATTTTCTTTTTCCGTAACATATCCAATCCGAAAAACTGACCCGATTCAGTTATTGCCAGTAATATCATCGCAAAAAGTTCAATAACGTTCTTATTTACGATAAGGTAACTTCCTTCGGACGGAGCACCATAACTAAAACCACCGAAAGGAGGATAGGCCAGATAATACATCAATAAAAGAGAAACTCCACTTCATAAAGCGATTCTTGTGAAAATCCCTAACATCAGGGCTAGTCCAATCAAGGCCAGACCATATGCATTGACTGTATCAATTATCCACATACCGGTATTTCCCGAGGCCATCCAGCGGAACAGATCTCCGAAGATCCAACGGGAACCTTCCAGAAATGGTCTAGCGGTCCACGCAGGATTCATTAGTTTTACTAATCCTTCATAAAGGAAATGCCAGCCTATTACGATTCTTAGAAGCGCAAGAAAAGCCGGGGCTAACATGTTTTTGAATGTACCAGATATCATAAGTTTATAATTTTACTTTTTGCCATTTGATTTTTTACTTTGAAACCCACCCTTTGCCCCTCCCAAGAGGGGATTTATCGGGTTTTATTTTTGCCTTTTACCTTTTGCCTTTTGCCTTCAATACAGGTATCTGTGACATTCAGAACAATTGGCTTCTTTCCATGCTGTCCCGATATATTTAGGATGTTTAAACTCAAGATTTTCTCTTATGTTGGTATATTCCATCATACCTTGTTTCCCCTGGCCGACAATACTATGGCAGAGATTGCAGTCACGTGAAATTTTGTGACCATCAGCTGCTTTAAAAGCATCATTATGACACCTGAAACATCCGTCAGATTCAAGATGCCCGATATGTTCAGGATAATGATCATAAGTTACTTTCATTTTCGGAAATGTATTCTGAATGAATGCTTTCTGAACTGCCGTAATTGAATTATCGATAAGATCTTTATTTTTGGTATAGAAATCATTATAACCTGATTTGTAAAAATCAGTTATACTATCTTTTATTTTCATCAATGCGGTATCCTTGTCACTGAATGTATTTCTCAAAATACCCATAGCAACCTTTTTAAAGAAAGGAATGTTTTTTGAAACCGCGCCCGTAAGCATCGCCTTATCGAAATAGACTGGCGGAGAATTATAGTTATGAGATGGACGGTTATGACAATCAATACAATCCATTGTTCTTGTTGTAGATACAGACAGCAGGCTGTCAGAGATAGGATTGCTGTCGTTCCTATATATATTTACCTCTCCGGTAGATTTATTAGTATACTTTACGTAGGTTATATTTTCACGTTTGTCATTATCTGAAATGTATTCAATTTTTACTGCCGGGTTAATGTGCCAGTGAATTCCTTCCCTGAGACCTAGTCCGCTGTATTCCGGACCGGTTTTCATCTGAAGCATTATATCCCATTCAGTATTCAATGAATCGGCAAGAAAATATTTGTTTGTCCAGAGTGTGCGTGCATAAAATTTCTGCGGCCAGTGACATTTTTCACAGGTCTCTCTAGCAGGACGCAGATCATGAAGAGGTGTTTCAATTGGTCGTGGATAAGAATTTGTCATCACGGCATAAACCTGGTATAAACCTGATAATTTTGATTTTACATACCAGGATGCTCCGGAACCGACATGACATTCCACACAGACAACATTGGCATGAGGTGAGTTCTGGTATGCGGTATATTCCGGTTCCATAACCTGGTGACATAAAGTACCACAGAATTCGACTGATTCAGTTATATGGAAGGCTTGAAAGCTACCAAGTGTTGAAAGGAAAAGAACAATAATTGTGGTGATTGTAAAAATGATAAAAGCATTTCTGTGCCTTGGATCATTCAGGTCAATATGGGGAAACCTGGCTTCTTCCTTAACTAAACTTCTACGGATCCTTTTCCTTTCACGTATCATTCCAACCGGGATCAACAAAAGCCCTAAGATCAGAAACCCCGGAAGAATTATATAAATAAACAACCCAAGGTTAGTATTCGCTTTATTGAATATTGTTGAGATAATAAACAGTACGATAATTAATACCAGATTGATTCCTGCAATAATAGAACCGATAATTGTTAACCAGTTTTTAGAGGAGGGTGGAAGTTTCATTGTGCCGATTATTGATTAACTAAGAGTAGAAGTAAAAATAGAAAATTATTGGATAATTCATCCGCCTGTATGATATAATTAATCAAATAGTCTATGTGGCTGTTTAGAAGAGGTATTTTTTGACTTTCCCCCTTTATGTTACTTAGAGTCATACTTTGTGATCCTTTGTGGTTCAATGAATTATTTTTTACCACAAAGGTGCTTAAAGGTTTACACGAAGGCTCACAAAGGATTTTTTCGACAGCCACAAGTATCCTGAAAATTGAATCTGTCTACTATTCACCGTTTATAAGCTGTAAAATGATCCGTTTCAGACTGGCATATGACTTAACAACCTTTAAATCGTTGTGTTCGTCAGCCACATTCTGAGGGGGGGTATAAAGTATTCCCAGGTCTGCTTTTCTGAGCATAGAAATGTCGTTGTAGGAATCACCTATGGCAATTACTTTATAATTAAGACTTTGAAGCGCTTCAACCACCATTCTTTTTCCATCCCTTTGCCTAAGGTTATAATCTATGATGTTCCCTTCACTATCAGTGGTAAGATGATGACAAAACAAAGTTGGTCTTCCAAGCTGTCTGAGAAGAGGATCAGCAAATTCACTGAAGGTGTCTGATACAACAAT
>PLLX01000019.1:4040-10397 GCA_003141415.1 Bacteroidales bacterium | reverse complement strand
GCCAGGGGTGTATTCCCTTTACACAAAAATGAAATGGTGTATATGCTCTGATCTTTAAATGGTGCAATAAATTCTATCCCGGCCCTGCCTCCCGGATGGCTGGTTATTGAAATAAGCCCTTTCTCATTCTCCACTTCTGCATTGCCTTGTTTTTGATACGCAGTAGCTGTTTTTAATACGATTTCTGCACCGGCATCAAGGTTGTACATTTCACCAAATGTTTGTTTNNACAGAAAATAAATTAGGATCAGGCAACCTGCGCATGCCTACAAAACCACCTCCACGTCCGCTAAATCGGCGACGCGTATTTCTTGTATACTGATTTTTATAACCGGCGTCTGTTAAAAAACCAACTACATTATTATCTGGGGTAATAAAGCCTGCTGAAGGAAACATTTCATGTGCAAAGCCACCGGGAAAATTATCGTATTCAAATGTTACATATCGCTGCGGTTTTTCTGCAGGCCTGGCAGTTTGTTGCAATATATAATACATTCCTGGCATGGATGGCTGAAACAACTCAATCGTCTTTTTTATAATATTAGAATTAACCACCTGGTAAGTTACATTAACAGACAGATTTGCATCAAACTCTTTTACGTAAGAATCTCTTGTTAAAGTGATGCTCTTTTCATTACCTGTCCATTTTTGGCCTTTCCATTGTTGTATGTTTGCAACGGTGCTCAAATCAAGATTAAACATTTGCAGGGAGAATTCTTCCGTATTGGTAACCACCAATTGATTGCCATTGTATATATCAACATGAAAACCTGCCTGATCATCGCCTTCAACTTTAAGTGAAAGTTGTTGACTGATGGCGAATGAATAGTTTAATAAAGTAAACAGGCAAAGAAAAAAAACTCGTAACTTGTTTTTAAGATGTAACATATGCAGCAATTAAAATTTTACATGTAGTTGATTACCAGAGGACCATAAGTATCCTCATTAAGATATTCTGAGAAAGTTACAATAAATTATTAAAGTTTAACATTTCAATTATTTTAAACTAAAAAAGTAATATATGTAGAACTCGCTAGATTTCTAAAATATCTTTGAATTAAGAATGTACCTCCTCAGAGTCTTTTTCCCTGCTTACTTAAAGAACTTTAAAAGAATGCGACACTTTGATATGAAAGTCAATGTCTGCAATATAACGCTGGAAGCGTTTACTATTTGATAAAATGCAAAGAGCCCGCTAAATAAACAGGCTCTTTTAGTTGATCCACCTGGTCCCCATAAAAACGGCTGTAATATGCTGTCATTTGTTCGTTAACTGATCTTTTCTAAAAGATTAGGAACCAAGCTACTAAATTTATATATTGTTGTATATCTGTTTATTATATAATATTCTAATAGTTCAAAACTAGTACAAATGATTTGGAACTTCAAATTTTGAACCGTATATTTGGTGGTCCAAACCAGACGTGCTATGAAAACTGCTTCCGAACTTAAAATCTTCAAATCAAATGGGTATGAATACATTTATATCTATTACAAACAGAATTGCTTAATCAGGATCAATACCAGGTATACTCTTGTCAAAAATGGCATGACAAAAGAGAACCTGTATAAAAGCACAGTACCGGATTACAAAAAGAAAAATGATCATATCATTCTTATGAAGCAAAGGGTTGATAAATATATCAGTGACCGGCTACTGAACAATTCTCAACTAGGGGAAATAAACCAAGAGGAGGCACATAATGCCGCTTTTAATCATAATCCTGTGAATTCAGATCAAGTGGATAACAAATTGCTCATTCCAATTTTCTGCAAATACATATCTAATCTTAATGCTGAATACAATTACCAGGCCTCAACCATGAAGTATTACAATAACCTTAAGGGGTGTCTTGAGTAATATGGGAAAGACATAGTGAAACATAATTTGTCCACTTTTGATTTTAATTCAAAGCTTTCCCTTATAAATTTCTGCAAGTTTCTTGGTGAAAAACGAGGAATGAATGATAATTCCATCGCAAAGAGATTGAATAGCTTTAAATCATTTCTTAGGTACTGCACTGACGAAGGCATATTCAGTTTTGATACAACTATTTTTTCATATAGAGTCAAAAAATATGATACGGGCATAGTTGCTTTGAATTTTGATGAAATACAGCAATTGATGGATTTGAAAATAGAAAATCCATCCTGGCAAAAAATCATTGATGTTTTTATCTGCAATTGTTTTATGGGATTAAGGATCTCTGACCTTTCAAGACTTAGCAAGGCTGATTTCCTTATGGATGAGGGGGGAGATTATAAATATGCAAGTGTAAACAAAAAAACAGGTACAACTGTATCAATTCCTATTATTGATATTCCATTGGCAATATTGAAGAAGTATGACTTTAGATTGCCTACATATACCGGTCAATATTTTAATAGCCAACTCCAAAAAATATTTGAACATTTTAAGTTATTCGAGGACGAAGTAGTTGTAAGAAGGAAGGTTTTTAAGAAAGAACTGGACAAGAAGGTCATGAGACGAACGATCATAACTTCTCATACTTGCAGGAAAAGTTTTATCACTTTCTGCATAATGTCTCTCATCCCATTGAACGTAATAATGAAAGCCTCCGGGCATAAACAGTTAGAGACAATGCAATCCTACATTCAAAAAGCATCAGATAAAGAACAGTTTAAAAAGCTCAACAGGAAGGCTAATGAGGCAATAAAGGAAAAACGCAAGAAAGTTTTGAAGCCCAGTATGAAATTCATAATTTAAATTCCCCAGCAACTCAGAGACTTTAGTTCTGATCATAGTTTACTACGCAATCAAAACAGTAAGCCCTGGAGCTGATTCCAAGGCCTGCCTCTGGCTGCATTACGGATGTGCTTTCCGTCTCAAGTAAGTTGGATTAAGAATATTGAGAAAGATTTGCACAAACATGGCCATAGAATTATTATAGGGACCGTTTATTTTACATTTTTTAATCAAATCGCAACAAATAGAGATAATTTTTGTTTCGATATAAAGAATACTTAATTTCACAGCAGATAGAAAAAATGATAAGAAAATTTAAAAATATTACATCGATACTCCTATTATTTGTATTTCTGTTTCCGACAATAGTCAAATTTGAACATCATCACAATCATTATGCGATTGATTTAAAAAATGAAAGGCACAACACAAGTCTTCAGGATAACTGCCCCATTTGCAATTTTGAATTTTCTATTTTTATTTCAAATACAGATAATATTCATTTACAGAATGAATATTTTTCTGATGCTTACTTTAATAATTACAATTCCAGATACAGTTCCAATCTCTCAAAGTTTTCATTCTTATTAAGGGCGCCTCCTGTTATTCAATTTTGAGATGATGCACGCTAAGGTGCATCGTAAAAAATTTGTTTAACCAATATAGCGTTATCGAATGAAGAAAATATTTATCATTTGCGTTATGATATTAGCATATCAGTTTACAAACGCACAAAACAAAATTACTGGAAAAATTACAGACAATTTAACAGGAGAAGCCGTTGCCGGAGCAACAGTTTATATTCCGGAACTTAAGACAGGAACAATTGCAGATAAAGACGGTTACTATAAAATTGAGAATCTTCCCAAGACAAAAGTTATTATCCAGATCAGCTTTCTGGGATATAAATCCATCATTGAAAATATAGACCTGGCAACTACTACATCAAGGGATTTTGTGATGGAACAAGCCATTACGGAAATGAACGAAGTAGTTATTACAGGTTCTTCCAGGGCAACTGAAATAACAAGGACTCCGGTTCCTATGATCACTGTAAGCAGCCGGGAATTACAGCAAAATTTAAATACAAATATCATTGATGCAATTTCTAAACTTCCGGGAGTTAGCGCTGTAACAACAGGTCCGAATGTATCAAAACCATTTATTCACGGATTAGGTTATAACCGTGTTTTGACTCTGTTTGATGGTGTGAGGCAGGAAGGACAACAGTGGGGCGATGAACATGGTATTGAAATTGATGAAAATGCGGTGGACCGTATTGAAATTGTGAAAGGTCCTGCAAGTTTAATCTATGGCTCTGATGCGCTGGCAGGTGTTGTTAATATGCTTCCTGCTCAACCGGTTCCTGATGGCACAATAAATGGACATTTAGAAACAAATTATCAGACAAATAATGGTCTTATAGCTGCTCATGCTGCTCTGGCAGGAAACAAGAACGGATTTGTTTGGGGAAGCGTTGTATCACATAAACAAGCCACGAATTATCAGAATAAATACGACGGTCGTGTTTATGGTACAGCATTTAATGAAACTGACCTTAGCGGTTATGTTGGCTTGCATAAGCAATGGGGTTATTCTGATCTTAACTTCTCTTTATTTGATGACTTACAGGAAATTCCTGATGGAAGTCGTGATTCAACTACCCGTAAATTTACAAAGCAAATTACTGAAGCAGACACTTTCAGACCAATTGTATCTGATGCAGAATTAAGTTCATATAAAATTGCCGTTTTACACCAGCATGTGCAGCATTACCGAATCTATTCATCAAATGATTTTATAATAGGAGAATGTAAACTTGGGATAATACTGGGATATCAGCAAAGTATCCGAAGAGAGTTCAGCCATCCTCAGTACCCTGATATTCCAGGTCTTTATCTGGATCTGAAAACGTTTACCTACGATGTAAAATACTCTATCTCAGAAACCGAAGGATGGGGGGCAAGTATTGGTTTTAATGGAATGTACCAACGTAATACCAACAAAGGAACTGAATTTGTAATTCCTGATTATACCCAGTTTGATATTGGACCGTTTATTTTGATAACAAAGACAATTGGGAAACTTGATTTAAGTGCAGGTGCAAGATATGATACGCGCGTATTTAGAAATGATGCAATGTATACTCGACCTAACCCGCTGACTGGTTTTGATATGCAGGTAAGTTTGCTAGATACTGCGCAGTCAGATCATCCATTTTACAGCTTTAATCATACCTTTTCAGGAATGTCAGCCAGTTTTGGCGCAACTTATAGTATTACAAAGAAATTAATTGTAAAAGCAAATATTGCAAGAGGATTCCGTGCTCCGAACATAGCTGAAATTTCCGCAAATGGAGTTCATCCCGGAACGCTGATTTACCAGATTGGGAATACCGGATTCAAACCTGAATTCAGTCTTCAGGAAGATCTGGGCATTTCTTATATATCAGATCACATCAGTGGCAACCTGGATATTTTTAATAACACTATTTCAAATTATATCTTTAATCAGAAATTACTTAATCACTTAGGACAAGATTCAGTCATCATAAAAGGTAATCAGACTTTTAAGTTTCAACAGGCTAAAGCACAATTATATGGATGGGAAGCAAATCTTGATATACATCCGTATGACTGGCTGCACTTTGAAAATTCAATATCTGTTACCTATGGTTTAAACAAGGGTGGAAATGGAATCCATGTGACCGATAGTTCCAAATACCTGCCGTTTATTCCTCCATTGCATACAAATACGGAATTAAGGGCAAATATAAAAAGTAAGTCAAAACATCTTAGTTCCCTGTATCTAAAGATTGGAGTAGAATACTATGCGAAACAAGACAGGATATATTCTGCAGATAATACAGAAACTCCGACACCAGGTTACGTTCTTTATAATGCGGGCATAGGTACGGATATAACCAATAGTAAAGGGAAAGTCCTGGTTAGTATCAATATTTTGGGGAATAATCTAACTGATATTGCTTATCAATCTCACCTGAGCAGGTTAAAATATTTTGAAGAGTATCCAAATAATCCCTCAGGCAGAAGCGGCATATACAACATGGGCAGAAATATTAGTTTTAAATTAACAGTTCCAATTGCTGTCAAATAAATAATTGATTCAATACTAACCGGAAGCAGATTACACTTACAGGCTAAGTGAAATCTGCTTCATTTATTTGCATGAAGTAGTGATCCTATTTTTGTACTATGGTCCCTATTCTTAAATATAATCAATAAAAGTAGTAACTTGGATTTGACTTCCAAGTTCGTTAACTTTGATTTTGTCCCCCAGATTAGCTTTAAAATAATTACCTGGGAATTTTACATTGGTGGGTATCAGCCGGCCCAAAAATAGCTTAAGGACCGGAAAGAGAGAGTATTATCTTATGAGGATATTCAGCAATACCAAAGGATCATTGTTGCACTGGCCGAGACTGACCGATTGATGAGGGAGATTAATAAGGTTGGGATTTTAAAATAAACTATAGTGGGACTAGTTTATATGAGTTTAGACGCTTCAAGGCAGTGCTATACATAGCATTTTAGTGGCTATTCTTCATTTACTTAACCCTATTGCCATTTTATAGGCCAATGCAGCGTCGGGAAGCGGGGTTAGAGAATCTAATAAAATATTGTAAGTTC
>PLLX01000019.1:0-3971 GCA_003141415.1 Bacteroidales bacterium | reverse complement strand
TATGCAGTCTGCACCTGCTTCCCGGTATTTATTGCCACGCTTTATTGATTCGGATAATTTTTTTCGTGTCGAACCTGACGAAGTATAAAATGAATCAGTCCTTGTGTTAATTACTAAATGAAAGCCAAGTGAATCTGATAATGCACGAATAGCTGATATTCTTTCACAAAATTCCATCTCGTCAATTAATACTGGATTTAAATCAATACTGTCTTCAATGTTTATTCCAACAATTCCTGTTGCAATTATCTTTTTAACCGAATCAATTATTTCATTTAAATTATTTCCATATCCGGCTTCTATATCCACAGTTACCGGAACTTGTACTGCATTTACGATCCCCGTTATAGCTTCAATCATTTCTGACAATTGTATTACCTGGCAGTCAGAATAACCTAAAGAGGCAGCTATTCCCATACTTGTTGTTGCGATTGCTTTATAGCCACATGCTTCTATTAATTTAGAACTTCCGATGTCCCATGAGTTTAACAGTACCAAAATTTCTTTGTCTTGATGAAATTTCAAGAACATTTCAGCTTTTTCTTTTTGAATACTTGAAACCATAATCTTGTTATTTTTTATTGTTTTATATAAATATATATAAATTCTCATTGAATCTTGACTAACGGTCCGGTGGTTTAATTTAGTTGCCGTCCGTGTCCGCGTTGGCACATGTTTTTGCAAAGTCCCGATAAGTGGACGAGCGTTTGGTGTCACGATGAAGCTGTCCAGATGACATGGTCCCGATGAATGGGCAGGATTTGTCAAGTCATGATAAAGTTGTCAAGGTGGAGTGCAAAAACCATGACAATTGAGCGTCGGCTGGCAGCTCCATCAACTTTGTGACGGTAGTAGGATCAGTCCGGTTGGCACAAAATTTTATAAGTGGATTAAATTTCTCTCGCATAGACTTTGGGAGCGGATTGAGAAATTGCCTGGGCTGGCGAAAGCAATTCAGCAAACCGTTCGAGTTATGGGCAGTATATTTTTTAAGTCTTGGTAAGAAAGTGATTTTTTGTCTCCCAGAACTGCACCAGTCAAAGTAGCTATAAAATTATTTAGAGCTTTTTCAATCAATATCATTAATTAACTCTTTAAGCTTTTTTATTTCATCTTTGCTCAATTTTTCTTCTTTAATAATAAAGGAAAGCAGTGATGCAGGTGAATTGCCAAATTGACCTGATAGTATTTTTTTGAGCTTTAATTTTCGATAATAAGCTTGAGTGACAGCGGGATAATATTCATATGTTTTACCGTATGCTTTAAACTTAAGATATCCCTTACCAGCGAGTATTCTGGTTACTGATGATATAGTATTGTATGGCGGCTTTGGTTCATCCGGAAGCTCTGCTATAATATCTTTTACAAATGCTTTTTTCAACTTCCAGAATAACATCATTATTTTCTCTTCTGCTTTCGTTAATTCTTCCATACTACTTTTTGTTACTGATTTCCGTAAGTTCAAATAACAGGTCCACATTGTCAAATTCCTCCGTCGTTACATTCGGAAATGGTTTTGGATTTATCTTTTCCGGATCAAATTTACCGGTAGCTGCAAGTGCTTTGATAGCCTGTATAATTTTTGCTTTACTGAAAATGTCTCCCTTGTGAATTCCAATTTCATTGACCGGATCTTTTGTAATTATTCCATTAATTTTTACTATAACATCATTAAATTTAAACTGTTTACCTTCATTAATCGTTATGATCAGGTCTACTGCCCCCTTATTTTGATTTTCCTCTACACTTATTCTACTAAACAGATATCCATTATCCTGGTATAGATTGCTCACGGCATCCTGTGCGCCAGATGATCCGTTGAGCCTGTCATCAATTTGGGACTGATCATATACCGAACCTTTTTTCAGGCCAAAGGCATGATTTAAAGTATTAATGTCATAAACAGTATTTCCCTTCCAGGTAATCTTTCCGATTTTTAACTGACTTTGATTGACATTTTCGTTTTGTTTTGTTTGAGCAGTCAGGGGATCCGGATTTTTTATATAAGAAAAAGAAAACATTAAAAGTATTGTAAGGGGAACCAGAATGATAAACATAAGCTTATGTCCCGGAAGGGATCTTTGCCTGCTTATCATAACTATTCTGCGTTTGATTTGGCTACCAGAGAAACCTGCTGAAAGATTAAATCCTTTGACTTCTGAGGCTAGTTTCAGAAGAAGCTCTGCATAGTCCTTTTTCCCTTTACCTTTTTCTACAATCTTTTCATCCACAATGTACTCGTGTATCTCCTGAATTGATCTTTTTAAATAGCTCATTAGTGGATTGAACCAAAAGATAATTGAGATAAATTCAATAAATAAGACATCCAGTGAGTGTAACTGCTGTGAATGGACTTTCTCATGATCTTTAATCCGTTGTAACTCATCGGCTGATAACTTTTGGTAAGAATTGGTAATGAAAATATAATTAAAGAAGGAGAATGGCGGCACTTTATCATCCAGATCAACCACCCAAAATCTGTCCTCCCTTACTTTTGGATTTTGCTTAACACATTTTTGTATACTTCTCAGGTTCCTTGCGAAATTGTAAGCCTTATAAAGCAATCCAATTATGTATACTGCAATTAGCAAAATAATCATTCCCTGAAGTAAAATGGCACCTATATTATTCCTGGAATCATTCGATAAAGATTGACCGTCATAATATCCTGCAGATTTATTGCCTGTGAGAAAGCTGTAATTATTAAATAAACTAGCAGTGTGAATTGACGAGTTCCACTGAATGGGTATAATTACCAGTGGAAGAATTAAACTTAGAATTACACTAATTAATAAATAAATCCTCATCCACGAGAAATGAGTTAGATTAGCAATCAGTAATCTGTAGACTGTTAAAAAGAGTAGCAGACAGATTGAACTTTCCAAAACATAATAAACAAATGAATTAGTCATGGCTATAGTTTTATTAAATTTTCCATAAAACTATAACTTATATTTCAGTTATGCAACTTATATATAAGTTTTATAATTTAATTTTAAGTTTATAGTTCAAGCCCGTTAAAGGCTAGTTGCGCGGATAGCGGAATTGTCTAGGTAAAAGTGAAATGTCAGATATTAAGAACTTGTCAAGGTTAACTGTCTCATGGTCAGCGCTATTGCCCATAACGGCCCGGCGGTTTAATTGAGTTGCCGTTCCGCCAGCTGGCGGATCAGTGTTGGCATGTGTTTTTGCAAATCCCGTCCCGATAGCTATCGGGAGCTATCGGGACCGATAAGTGGACGAGCGTTTGGTGTCACGATGAAACTGTCCAGATGACGTGGTCCCGGTAGATGAATGAGAGTTGTAGTGTCACGATGAAATTGTCAAGATGGTATTTGCAACAAGACATAACAAACTTATTACCCCAACTGACCGAGTTTTATGACGTTTTATTTTTTGTTTATTAATTCTATCGCCTTTTCAAGTAATTCGTCCCTGTCTTGTTTAATCCCCTTTATAGTTGGTTTGATCACGATATCAGGAATCATTCCAATTCGTTGTGTCTCTTTTCCATCAGGGTAATAGACACCAATTCCACTGATCATAGTGTTTATCCCACCTGGTAAAGTAAACTGTGAAACGTTACCGTCAGCTCCTGCCGTTGTTGATCCTACTACTGTTGCATTTGGAGCAACTCTTAATGCCATTGTTGTATATTCTGCCTGGCTCTGCGTTATTTCGTTTACTAATATGATGACTTTCCCTTTGAAGTATTCTTTATTGCTTTTGCCAACTGTTAGGGCTTTAGTATAAGTAAACAATCCCGGAGTATTTAAACTGGTATTTGAAAACTTTGCAAAGCTGATTGAATCCGGCATTAAATATTCACCCAGACTAAAAACAATAAACTCTGAAGGATAGCAGCGTAAATCAATGATAAGTCCCTTAGCTTTTTGGACTTCACTTATAATTTTCGGCAAATATTTATTTTTAATAGTACCCGGATAGACATATCCAATCTCAGGGGTTAT
>PLLX01000267.1 GCA_003141415.1 Bacteroidales bacterium | reverse complement strand
AAAATTGAATCGTTAAGATCGACTTTTCTTCCGGTTTCCTTACCACTAATATTAAGAATCGCTAATTCCATTATTTTGTAATTATTACGTAACCACCTTTTGGACCAGGGACTGATCCTTTTACAATTATTATATCATTCTCNNTGAAGGAAATGATGAAGCACCGAGTGAACCGGGGTGTCTGAGCCTATCGCTTTGTCCGTGAGTAGTTCCACCTACTCCACTGAAACCGTAACGTTTTACGACACCCTGAAATCCTCTTCCTTTTGACCAGCCTCTTACATCAACTATGCTATCGGGTCTGAAGAGTTCTGCTGTAAGCACATCCCCCTCTTTACACTGACCTTCTGCAAAGCCGGTGAATTCAACGACTTTCCTTTTAGGTGTTGTATTAGCCTTTTTGAAATGTCCCATTTCGGCTTTAGTAGTGTGTTTTTCTTTTTTATCTTCGAATCCAAGCTGTACAGCAAAATAGCCGTCTTTTTCCACTGTTTTAACCTGTGTAACAACACATGGACCGGCTTGCAGAACCGTACATGGAATATTCTTTCCATTTTCATCGAAAATGGAAGTCATTCCTACCTTTTTACCAATTAATCCCTGCATCTCTTTTATACTTTACTGGTTTCACACTTTAATTTCTACTTCAACTCCGCTTGGAAGCTCAAGTTTCATCAGTGCATCGATGGTTTTCGGTGTTGAGCTGTAAATGTCGAGCAANNTCAAACTGCTCTCTCGCTTTTTTATTAACAAATGGTGAACGAAGCACTGTATAAATCTTTTTGTGGGTTGGAAGCGGAATAGGACCACTAACCACTGCACCAGTAGATTTTACTGTTTTTACGATCTTCTCGGCAGATTTATCCACCAGGTTATGATCGTAAGATTTCAGTTTAATACGAATTTTCTGACTCATCTTTTAAAGAATTTTTCCTTTTGTAATTTCTACAATTCTGTTTGATATTTCTGCAGGCACCTGTTCATAATGCGAGAACTCCATTGTTGAAGTTGCTCTTCCCGAGGTAAGTGTCCGAAGTACTGTAACATAACCGAATTTTTCGGCCAGAGGTACTTTTGCTTTAACGACTCTTGCACCTGCTTTCGATTCCATACCTTCCACTTTACCCCTTCTTCTGTTGAAATCGCTGATTACATCACCAACATATTCTTCAGGAGTAACAACTTCTGTAGACATAATTGGTTCGAGAATTACGGGACTACATTTGCCNNCAACCGGATGGTACGAACCGTCTTTAAGTACTACTTTAAGGCTATCGAGAGGGAAACCTGCGAGTGGTCCATTGACCATTGCCTCCCGGAATCCTTTTTCAATTGATGGAATATACTCTTTTGGAATATGTCCACCTTTAACCTCATTTACAAACTGAAGGCCTCTTACATTTTTATCTGCCGGCATTAAATCAAATGTCATATCTGCAAATTTTCCATGGCCCCCGGTCTGTTTCTTAAATACTTCACGGAATTCAGCAGTGGTTGTAAGAGCCTCCTTGTATGCAACCTGGGGTGCACCCTGATTACATTCAACATTAAACTCCCTCTTTAGACGGTCAATGAGTATTTCCAGATGAAGCTCACCCATACCATGGATAATTGTCTGCCCGCTATCGGGATCAGTTCTGACCTGGAATGTCGGATCTTCTTCTGCAAGTTTATTAAGAGCTATTGACAATTTATCAACATCGGCCTGAGTTTTAGGCTCGATTGCAACACCGATAACAGGCTCGGGAAAATCCATTGATTCAAGCAATATAGGCTTATTTATTGCACATAATGTGTCACCGGTCTTGATATCTTTAAATCCAACACCTGCACATATATCGCCAGCCGAAATACTAGCTTTAGGATTCTGCTTGTTGGCATGCATCTGGAAGAGACGGTTAATACGTTCTCTTTTCCCGGTACGTACATTCAATACTGTGTCGCCTGCCTTCAGGATACCCGAATAAATACGCAGGAACGCAAGACGACCCACAAACGGATCAGTAGCAATTTTAAATGCGAGAGCGGCCAGTGGAGCTTCATCATCCGGTTCACGTATAATTTCTTCATCATTTCTCGGATCAATTCCAATCACAGAACCTTTATCAACCGGTGAAGGAAGAAATGCAATTACTGAATCAAGAAGACTCTGAATACCCTTGTTTTTGAAAGCAGCACCACAAATTACCGGGATTGCAAGTCCGTTGATTGTTGATTTCCTGAGTGCAATCAATATTTCTTCGCTCGAAATAGACTCATGATCTCCAAGATATCTAGCAAGAAGTGTATCATCAACATCTGCAACTGCTTCAATTAGCTTTCCTCTCCACTCCTCGGCTTCATCTTTCATATTGGCAGGAATCTCCTCTATTTTAAAAGTGGTAGCATTTGCCGCATCAGTGTAATAGATAATTGCTTTCATTTCAACGAGGTCGATTACCCCGGCGAAATTCTCTTCAGCACCTATAGGTATCTGAACCGGCACGGGATTCGCTTCAAGTTTTTCCTGGATCTGCTGAACAACACTATAAAAATCAGCGCCAGCGCGATCCATTTTGTTAATAAAAGCAATTCTGGGTACAACATATTTATTAGCCTGTCTCCAAACAGTTTCTGACTGAGGTTCAACACCTCCTACCGCACAGAAGACTGCTACGGCACCATCAAGAACCCTGAGTGATCTTTCTACTTCAACAGTAAAATCAACGTGGCCGGGAGTATCAATAATATTAATCTTAAAGTCGTCTCCCTTGTATTTCCAGTAAGTAGTTGTAGCGGCAGATGTTATTGTAATCCCTCTCTCCTGTTCCTGAACCAT
>PLLX01000049.1 GCA_003141415.1 Bacteroidales bacterium | reverse complement strand
GAGGCGAAAAACTGTGATTTATAACAGTTTCTAACGAAAATTATTCATTAAAATGCACAAAGTGTTTTTTCCGCTTGAAAACTGACCACTTTTCCGCCGAAAATTGACCACCAAAACTCTCAACAAATAATAACTTTCTTCATCACATTAAGTGAAATATTTAATAATGAGAAGAAAGGAAAAATAGGTGATCAGTATGGAAGATTGGTTGGTAATCAAAAATCTTAAGGCAAAAAATCCTGATAAAAGTAATAGGGAAATTGCCAGGGATTTAGGAGTAAGTCATAACACAGTCAAAGCAGCATTGACTCGAAATGAAGTACCGAAGTATCGTCGTAGTGGTTCAAGTAATGCCGAACTTGAAGTATTCCACGAAGTAATTTTTGAAATGTTGAATGTCAAAAAATTCAATGGCAGCCGAATATTAAATGAGCTAAGGTCAAAGGGATATAAAGGAGGAAAGACCTCAATGTACCTTTACCTGGCAAAGATGCAAATCAAAGAGCAAAAGTTTTTCACTCCTTATGAAACAGAACCGGGAGAACAATCACAGTTTGATTGGAGTCCGTATACTGTTCAGATCGAAGGCAACCTCACCAATATTTATGTTTACTCATACATCAACTCATTCAGTCGATACCAGATACTAGAAGTATCACTCTCACAAAATCAGGGAGCAATATTTGAGGCGTTGGAGAATAGCATGATAGAATCAGGCGGAGTATGTCAAAGACTGCAAACAGATAATGCAAAAGCATTTGTAATAAATGCCTCCAGAAATAATTTTTCATGGAATCCCCGTTACCTTACTCTATGTGCTCATTATGGATTTACACCAACAAGAAGTTTACCCGGACATCCATGGAGTAAAGGAAAAGTTGAAAGACCATTCTGTTATTTAGAAACTCACTTTATTGCGGGGGCATCATTTGAAAACTTCCCTGATCTACAAAGTAAACTGAAAAACTTTCAGGAAGAAAATAACAGGCGGATACACTCAGTAACAAAATCGGCGGCATCTGATTTATTTGAACATGAAAAACTTTCCTTGCTTAAACTGCCTGATACAAGATACGTAGGAGTAAAAGAGGAGACACGAAAGGTCTCGGGCGATTGTCTGCTCTCCAATGGCGGATCCCGATACTCTGTTCCCTGGATGTTCGCCACCAAATGGGTTTGGATAAAAATATCGAAGGGATATTATTTACACGTTTACTCTCAGGCAAATAAACTCATCGCCAGTCATAAGCTCTCGCTTATAAAAGGCGCTGTAATTATTGACCCAAACCACTATAAGAGTTATAAATCACTTGCCGGAAGTTTTGAAGTGCTTAAGGCAAAGTTCCTGGAAAGTTTTCCAGGAAAGGAGATGTTCGTAGAAAAACTAAAAGCACAGAAAAGGATGAATGTTAATAATCAGCTTCATCAGATACTCTCCTTATCAAAACTATATATGAAAGTAGACTTTGTTGAAGCAATAAATAAATGTCTTGAATACAATGTATTCAATCACTCATTTATCTCAGGCTATCTGGAAAAGAATCATAAAAAATCATTCAAGATAGAACCGGTAAAAATAAAGTTGGAGCTGCCAAAGGAGGATGTAAAAAGAGATTTATCTCAATACAATCTTCTGAAATAATATATTAAAGGAAGAAGGAAGGTGACATCCTTCCTCTTCCAATAAACAATAGGAGAATTAAATAATGTCGGAAAATTTAATTGAACAACATCTCAAGGCTCTTTCCTTGCACAGAATAAATGAAACATATAAAATAGAAGCAGAGAACGCAGCTAAAGCAAAAATCGGTTATCAGGATTATTTGCAGCGACTCCTTGAAATAGAAATCATAAGTAAAATAGAAAGATCAATAAACCGTAAGATGCAGATAGCGGGCTTCCCACAAATCAAGAAGCTTGAGGAATTTGATTTTTCTTATCAACCGAAGATAAACGAAAAACTTATCCGTGAACTATCCAGCTTGAATTTTTTAGAAGAAGCAAAAAATATTCTTTTTGTCGGAGCTCCAGGTGTGGGCAAAACTCATCTTGCCATCAGCCTTGGTGTTAAAGCAGTTCACGAAAGAAAGAGGGTTATGTTTTTCACTGCTGAAAATCTAACCCTTCAACTTGCTTCTGCAGAAGTATCAGGTAATCTTAACAGAACTCTCGAAAGTCTTTCAAGAGTAGATTTAATTATCATTGATGAACTTGGATATCTTTCACTTACAAAACAAACAGCTAAATTATTTTTTCAACTCATATCGAAACGTTATGAATCGGGGTCAATTATTATTACAACAAATAAACCGTTTGAAGAGTGGGGAGAAATCTTTAATGATGATATTGTAGCATCGGCAATCCTTGACAGACTGCTACATCATTCATATCCTTTTTTGATAAATGGAAAGAGTTTTAGAATGAAAAATATTGTAAAAAATAACTAACTTTGATGGTCAATTTTGGCCGGAATACTGGTCAATTTTCAGCGGAAACAACAATTGTGTCCTTGCCATCGGTATTTTTGCGAGTAATTGAGCAGAGTTGCTCTAATAATTAAGGAAGAAGTTGATACCATTGAACCATTGTAATCATCAAAGGATGTACTTATTAGTCCTTTATCCTTTTCAAATACATATTGTTTTTGTTCCCAATACTGTAAATGCTCAACTGTGCTACCTGGACCAGAATCAAATGTATAATTATATGACAAAACAGAATCAGATGAGGAAGAATATCGGGCAAAAGGTTCCAATCCATTTGAAATTATACCTAATGGAAATTGCCAGATAAGTGACTGACAACTAAGTATATGTGAGCCATAGAGATTTTCTTTCAGTGAATCGGTAGCGTAATAGTTAACCAAATAAGAACTATCTAATCTCATTCCTCCAAATTGATCATTTGGAACATAATACTGATGCAATAAATTAACATTTTCACCAATAATCCAAACTCTTAAAGTAGGTGAAACGTCTTTTGAATCTTTAATTTCATATTCCACAAAGCCAGAGTCAATCCATTTATTGTTTTCAGCTGTGATGATATGACTATATGAATACTTATACTGAAGTCCGTTTCTAAGAGGAAACATATCATAATTATGGGTCTGAACAGAAGTAGGCGAATTGCATGATTGAACAAACAAGCAGACTCCACTTAAAAACCATAACAAAATATTAATTGATCTTGCCCGAATGTGCATCACTTTTTTCAATACTCCGATTGATATTTGTTGCTTTCTATTTTTTGTGGCATAACGACTTTATATAGCCCACCGACCAGAACAGTCATGCTGCAACGAAAACGCTTTCCTTATTTAGCAGCCAATTTCATTTAAGAAGAATTAATTTTTTTGTCTGTACAAAATCTCCAGCCTGCAGCCTATAAAAGTAAATTCCGCTTACAAGTTTAGGAGCATTAAATTCAACTTTATAATTTCCTGCTTGATGATAATTATTAACAAGCGTAACAACTTCTCTTCCAAGTATATCATATACTTTTAGCATCACATGGCTGGACGCCGGTAGCTGATAGCTGATCGCTGTTGCCGGATTAAACGGATTCGGATAGTTCTGTTCGAGAGCGAACTTTACAGGTATACCTGTAGCAGTGCCCGGGACTGACGATAACACGGTTCCAAATGCCCACATAGAACTACCAACAATTTTTCCATCAGAAGCAAGGTGGCTAAGATTTACGGTGGCATTATAGCCGCAATCGAGGTAATCCAGTATAGAATCCATTCGCATGCGATTGTAATCATAAGGCCATCTGTGATAAGCATTATACCTCGTTAAAAATTGAGTTAATGGACCGCCTGTTACAGTGAGCGAGCCGCCACCAAAGAATGCAACCGGTTTACTGGCATTTTTAATTTTGCCACCACCACCTCCAACAGCACTATCTACGAATACTCCTCCGACTGTTTC
>PLLX01000269.1:5142-9407 GCA_003141415.1 Bacteroidales bacterium | reverse complement strand
AAATCATTAATTACCGCTTTGTGTTTTGGGTATTGGCGGCATTTATAATAGCATCCCCAATTGCCTTTAAACTCATGCAAAAGTGGTTAGAAAATTTTGCCTATAAAACGTCCTTGGATTGGTGGGTATTTATTTTGGCAGGTGTAGGAACTTTTGCGTTTGTCGTAACTATTGTTACACTGCAAAGCTGGAACACAGCAAGGAGAAATCCGATTGAAGCACTTCGATACGAATAAGCCATCGCATATTTAAAAGGACAATTCAATGACTGAAAGGAATATACCGCTAACTCGTACGTTGCTATGAAAAGCATTGTCATGACACGGACACCAACTCAATAAAACGGCCGTGCCGTTATGCTTAAGCGCCAGCGACTTACGAGCCAACCTCGACCACGACAACAAGCGCCAAAGCACAACAGCCAAGAGTGTAATTCTTATCGTTAAGACAACTCCAATGGTTTTTGCTCTCCATTTAAAAATGCAACGTGACAAGTAAACTTCGTTCTTTCTACCGGGACTCATACGTAATAAGCTTTACCATGACGGGACAACTTCCGTCCGTAAACCGGGACTGGCAAAAACATCACAAACAGTTGAACCTGACCAAAAAAACTACAGGAAGGTGGTACAATTTTTTTGGTAACATTATTGCATTCAAATGATTTAATGAATAATTCTCATTTCATTTGTTATACTAACTTTAAAGCAACAATTTTGACCTCTTAGATATTTAGGATTTTTCCCAAAACACCTGATTCAAATGAAAGGCAATTCTGACAATAGAAAATATTTGATATGGTTCTGGGCGATATTTATTTTCCCATTCGCTGTAGTGATTACATTATTCATTTTTATCTCCAAAGAAAAACTTGGACCGATGCCATCTTTTAAAGAATTGGAAAATCCCAAGTATCATCTTGCTTCGGAGGTTTATTCTGAGGATGGATATCTCTTGGGTAAGATAAGCATTGAGAACCTGACTTGGACAGAGTATAAGAATTTTTCTCCCTATCTGACTAAGGCACTTCTCGCTACAGAAGATGTAAGATATTACAGACATTCGGGGATTGATATTCGTGGTCTTGGACGGGTTTTTGTACGAACAGTACTATTGGGACAGAACACTGGTGGTGGAAGTACTATTACACAGCAACTTGCCAAACAGCTCTATCCCAGAGATACTGTTAGAACATCCATTCTTGTGCAGAAGATCAAACTGGGAGTCTCTAAATTCAAGGAATGGGAAACAGCAATAAAGCTCGAGAGAAGCTATACCAAGGAGGATATAATTACTATGTACCTCAATAAATTTGATTTTCTATATAATGCTATTGGAATAAGGTCAGCATCTAAAATTTACTTCAATACTACTCCTGACTCATTGAATCTTGAGCAATCTGCAGTGTTAATTGGAATGCTGAAGAACTCTGTTAAATTTAATCCGGTAAGGGATTCCGGACGAATGATTCAACGCAGGAATATTGTTATATCACAAATGGTGAAATATGGATACTTATCACCTTCTATAGCCGACTCCGTAAAGAAGTTACCTCTTGTTACTGATTTCAAGATTGAAGATCATACTACCGGACTTGCTACTTATTTGAGGCAATATATTACAAATACAATGAGAAAATCTGAACCAAACCGTAAATTGTACAGGAACCAATCCGACTACGATGACAATTTATGGGAATGGGAAAACAATTCTCTTTATGGCTGGTGTAACAAGAACAAAAAACCTGATGGCTCAAGTTATGATATATACCGTGATGGTCTTAAGATCTATACCACTATTAATTCACGAATGCAACAATATGCAGAGGAGGCACTTACAGAACATTTGTCGAAAGAAATTCAACCCGATTTTTATAAAAGAGCCAAAGCATTTAAGAACCCTCCATATTCCAATAATCTAACAAAAGATGCTATTGATGATTTGATAATGTCTTCTGTTAGACAAAGTGACAGATATAGAAACTTAATTGCAAACGGTACTCCTAAAGACTCAATTTTCCTGGCTTTCAATACTCCTATAAAAATGAGAGTATTTTCCTGGAAAGGAGAAAGAGATACTATAATGACACCACTGGATTCGATCTGGTATTATAAATATTTCATTCGGTCGGCATTTATGGTCGAAAATCCACATACTGGTGCTGTTAAAGCATATGTGGGTGGCCCCGACTTCAGATATTTTAAGTATGATGGAGTATATCAACAGAGTAGACAAGTGGGTAGCACAATAAAACCTTTCCTTTATACTGTTGCGATGCAAAACGGATTTTCTCCTTGTTTGGAGGTTCCGAACGTTCAACCGTCCTTTGATATTCCCGGGGATACAGTTCCTTGGAGACCAGGAAGTTCTGGACCCAAGGCTTATCATGGTAAAATGGTAACATTAGCATGGGGACTAGCTCAATCAGAAAACTATATTTCAGGGTGGTTAATGAAGCAACTAAAACCAATGGCTGTTGTTGATATTATGCATAAGATGGGAATAAGAAGCTTTATTGACCCTGTTCCTTCAATTTTCTTAGGGACTTCGGTTATTAAACTGGAGGAGATGGTTGGTGCTTATGGTACTTTTGCAAACAAGGGAGTTTACGTCAGGCCAATGTATGTCACCAGAATTGAAGACAGAAGAGGAAATCTGATTTCTACTTTTACATCAAAAGTTGAAGAGGTTTTAACTGAGGAACAGGCTTACCTCATGCTTCATCTTCTGCAGGGGGTTGTCAGAACGGGAACCGCAAACAGGATGAGAAGAGAACCTTATAATCTGATGAACCAAATCGGAGGGAAAACTGGAACAACTCAGAATCAGTCAAACGGATGGTTTATGGGAGTAACGCCTAACCTTGTAGGGGGTGTATGGAGCGGGTGGGAGGACCAGTCAATTCATTTCGAAGACTTGAGTGATGGGCAGGGAGCCAACATGGCTCTTCCGATTATGGCAATATTTCTCAAAAAAGTATATTCCGATCCAAAATTTGGGATCATGGAAGCTGATGAGTTTGAACGCCCATCAAATTTCAATATGGAGCTCGATTGCGAAAAGATAAAGAAAAATAGTTCAAAAGGAGAATATTCAAGAATCAATAAATATTAAGATTATGATATTTGAAAGCATATTAATTTAATGCAAACTCTTCTTTTTACCAGGACTTTTAACATGCGCCTAAGCATAACTCGGACGAATTAATTAATTGCCTTTTGCAGCCCGGACTACTTCAACATGACCAGTGGGTGCTCGTCCACCTGTTGGGACTGGCAAAAACCACGCCACCGCGACACTGACGGCAACTCAATTAAACCGCCGGGCTGTTAGCGTTCATGCGGAGGCCATCTTGCGAGACATATTGATTCCCCGAGACAAATACGTCATGATTGAAATGGCATAAATGCTAACTAATAAAATCCGATTGTGATTCTTTACAAGGACTTGACTAATAATAGATAGATATGAAAAACAAATTAATTTTTGCCTTGACTTTTCTAATCTCCGTAGTTATTGTGCGGATTCTAATGCTTTATGTTTTGAAGTTTGGGGATCTAAGCCCAATACTCGTTACAGTAGCTTTTATAGTAATTAAACGAGAGAAGTTTTCGTTAATAAATTTTAAACGATTTAATCCACTGTCCTTTTTTGCAATTATAATAAGTACTTATTTACTCTTATTTTTAATGATTATTATACAGACTCACTTCAAACTAAGTGAGTTTTCAATTCCAGAGTCAAACATTATTTACGGTAATATAATAACAGCTTTATTAATAGGACTTACAGAAGAAACTGCCTGGCGTGGATATTTATTCAGTAAACTAAAGGAATTAAGCTGGTTGCAAATTACTATAATAATTAGTTTAATTTGGTCAATCTGGCATATTCCAACTCATTATTTTTCTCTTGAGGGGCATTTCTGGATTAGTTTTCCTTTGTTTGTAATAAGTTGTTTTGAACTAGGAATTATTATGCAGTTTTTGAGAATTAAGACTGATTCTGTTATACCTTGTGTTCTCTTTCATGCTATGATTTATATTCCAATGATGTCTACAATGCAAAGTAAAGTTTTATATTTAGGAAGCTTCCCCAGCATTATAATGTTACTGCTATTTTTGCCGATAACTATTTATTGTTATATAGTTGGACAAAGACTACACGATACTAAAAAACTTCTAATCCCAATTATCAGATAGAAAGATTTGCGTTCGAAACGAAGATTAAAATTGGCACAAATGCTAACTCGGACGGTGCTTTAA
>PLLX01000269.1:0-5134 GCA_003141415.1 Bacteroidales bacterium | reverse complement strand
CATCCAACGCACAAGCAAGAGTTCGGCAGCCCATCCCTGCAAACATACCCGGCGCTGCCAAACACATGCTTTTTACCAGTTCAAATCTTGTCTAATAGCTTCTTAATATAACATGACAGTTCCTACAAGTATATATGACTACTTCATCATGACCCAAGATTTTGTTCCCAATCTTGGACTTTTTCCGACACAGACAATTTCTCCTGTGTTTTTTGCTCAACATCTTGACAGTTTAATGGTAACTCTAAACTCACATCCTCCACCCAGACTTGGTACCATTTTTACAATTCCTAGTGACCCAAGACTTATCGGTCATCTACCAAGACTGGCAAAACCACAATCCCAATATTTCTTTTGGTTTTTGCTTCTTCATCAATAGTTACAGAACTATATGACATTATGACTAACGGTTTAACTTAGGTTAAACGGATTGAAATAAAGTAATCTGGTTTTGAGAATTTAAAATCTTATGTCATGGTAACTATTATCAAGAGAAATAATCTTTCTCCAAGAGAAGATGAGATAATGGAGAAAGTCACATTCGGGAATCTCAATAAAGAAATAGCAGACGATTAGGAATGTTGAACAAATACAAATAAAAAGCACCTGCAGCATATCTACACAAAACTTAACGCTCAGAACCGAACAGACTCAAGTAGAAAATTTATGGAAATTATCGGCAAATTTGAATCATCAAATGGATAAACTAATAAAACTCTCAGTTTCCGACTAGGCTATTCGGTTTTTTAAACCGAAGTTAATATCAGTATTTTGAATTTAATACATTGAAGTTATACTCTATCATTTTTTAGGAGCACTTCATCCAAAATGTTTAAGGATTGATAAAGTTGTTTATATTAAGATCAAATGATCAATATTTTATTGTTAATTTTATAAGGCCTAATCCTAAGTATAAATGTCGTCTATACTTCAAAATTATTGAAATGCATGTTACAGCAATAGTTAACTAAATTCAAATTTCGACAACTAAAGCATGTGAGTTATGAATAAACATTTACTCCTTTTAATTTTTGGACTTGGAATTATTTTAAATATTAATGCACAGTGGCAACCCACTGGCGGGCCATATGGTGGAAGAGCTCTAAGCTTAGCAGTATCCGGAACTAATATTTTTGCCGCCACTGGCTATAATGGGATTTTTCTATCTTCCGACAATGGTACAAAATGGGCTGAAGTCAATTCTGGGTTACCTTATACCAGCGTTATTTCATTAGCTGCTATTGGACAAAATATTTTTGCAGGCACCACTCCTTCTGGTGTGTTTTTGTCGACCAACGATGGTAAGAGTTGGACTGCAGTAAATAATGGCTTGACGAATACTGATATACATATGTTGGCTACCAGCGGATCAAATATCTTTGCTTTGACTTCGAATGGAATATTTTTATCAACTAACAACGGGACCAATTGGACCTTTGCAAATAATGGTTTAAACAGTACTGATATACGCTCAATAGTAGCAATCGGAACAATTATTTTTGCAGGTACGTGGGATGGAGTATTTATGTCAGATGATAATGGTGCAAATTGGAACTCTGTAAATAATGATTTACCGAGTATCCATGTTTTGTCAATGGCTTTAAGTGGCACTAATATTTACATAGGAACCTATTTCGGTGGGGTATTTAAATCTTCAAATAATGGAGGAACCTGGACTCCTGTAAATTCTGGTTTGTCTGGTATAAATGTTGATAAATTAGTTGCAAGTGGAACGGATATCTATGCCGGAGCTTGGCTTGGTGGTATGTTTATATTAAAAAATAATGGGGTTAATTGGGTACCAATAAATGGTGGTTTAAAAAACACAAAAGTTTTATCATTAGCAGTAAATGATGACAAGATTTTTGTTGGTACCGATGGAGGAGGTGTTTTTTCATCAGATAATAAAGGGATCAGTTGGAATGAAGTGAATAATGGGCTTACAGGCGTAGACATACATTATCTTGCTTATAGTGATACAAATATTTTTGCAGGTTCAGCTTCATCCGGTGTTTTTTTATCCATAAACAGTGGGATAAGCTGGCAACCCGTAAATGATGGCTTAACAAGTCTCAGTGTATCGGCTCTAGCTACAATTGGAAAAAATATTTTCGCTGCTATTGATGTAGGAACAATAATTTCTACTGGAGAGAAGATAGGTGGTGTGTTCTTTTCCACAAATAATGGAAAAAGTTGGACAAGTGCAAATAAAGGATTAGAAGATAAATCTACTGTAATATCTTTTGCTGTTATTGGAAATAACATATTTGCAGGTACCGTTAGTGACGGCATCTTTCTTTCCACGGATAACGGTTCAACCTGGATAAGCGTGAATAATGGATTAACAAATTTAGCTATATGGTCACTAAATGTCTATGGTACAAATCTCATTGCAGGAACGTATGGTTATCCAAGCATGTTATTTTTTACCTCTAACAATGGCACTAGTTGGTCAGAACTGACGGGATTAAGTGGCAAGAATGTTATAACTATCTGTTCAATTGGAAAAAACATTTTTGCAGGAACATGGAATAGTGGCGTCTGGGTATCACCAAATGAAGGCACAAGTTGGCAATCTGTAAATACAGGGTTATCAACAATTGGTTTTGTTCGTTCGATAGTTCCGTATGGAGCGAATCTATTTGCGAGTACTATGAATAATGGGTTGAATAGCAATATTTTTACATCGAGCAACTCTGGGGCGAACTGGACGGAATACAAGACCGATTTATTAAGTAAGGATATATGGACTCTAGAAGTGACTGGGAACAGAATTTATGCGGGAACCTCCAATGGTGTTTGGAAGAGAACTTTACCAGAACTAACATTATCCGTTTCACCAACAGAAATTAATACAGTGGCCCTAGGAGGAACGGTGCCATCATTAAGTGTAACTTCAAATACCCTCTGGACTGCTTCTGTTGACCAACAATGGTTAAATGTTAGTCCAATCGAGGGTATTGGGAACAATTCTCTCGCTCTACAAACTACTTCAGATAATCTTGATACAGTTCCTAGAATAGCAAGAGTAACCTTATCGGGCGAAGGAACTATACCTCAAACTATAACAGTAACACAAGCTACATCATATATATTTAAGCCAAAAATTATTCTGAAATGGAACGACGTTTTAATTTGCGATAATAATTCCAATTTGTTTACAACATATCAGTGGTATAAAAATAATTCAGCTATAAAGGATGCAGTGAATCAATATTATTATCAGCCAGGAGGATTATTGGGTCTGTATTATGTGGAAGCATTTAATAAAGAAGATAGAGGATATTCAAATAAAATAGATATCCCTTATCGAAAAGAGAGTAATTCCTTTAGTATTTATCCAAATCCTGCTACTACTTTCAATCATTTAACAATCCAATTAAACCTTCTAAATGAGGATTTGAGTAAGTTTAGAATTACTATTTATTCTATTAAAGGCGAGAGGATTCAATTGTTAGAAAATATAAAAGATAGAATGACATTGCAGTTTTCTGATCAGGGAACATTTATTGTGCAACTGCAATCAAAGCAAGGTGAAGTTATACAAACAAAGAAGATTATTATAAGTCGCTAGTTAAAAAAAATGAAAATGGGAAAGTACTTATTTGTGCTAGTTGCAATATTTCTGCAGACTTCACTCTTTGGACAAAAAGAATCATTCGTTCTTTCTCTAAATGGGGGAAGCACATATACCCTTATAAAAAACAGTATTCAGGATAGTAAATCAACTGAAAAATTAGGTTATATTTTTAATCTACAATTTAATGTAGCATTATCTCATACTGTCGGAATTGGAATAGGCGCAGGATATTCCAAATTTTCTTCTGATGTTTCTCTTGACAAATATTACAAAGCTACGGCTGCCATTGACAATGAGGGAGATAATTATGAATATCGGGTATATGCTTCAAACCTCAAGGAGAACCAATTAATTAATTTCATTGAAATACCATTTCTGTTAGTACTTCAAAACCAAGATCATAAAAAGTTTAAGATGTCACTAGGGATAGGGGCAAAAGCAATGGTGCCTGTTCAATCTCATTTTTATGGAACTTCAGGTGAGATTGAAACAAGAGGTTTCTACTCACAGTATAATGTTGAATTAAGCAATATGCCTAACCATGGTTTTGACATCTTTCCAATAAAGGAGGCATCCGGGCAACTATCAACTAAAGTTAGTTATGCAGCCTTAATGGAACTAGGTGCAAATATTTCGTTAGGGAAGTTTTATTTAACTTTGGATATAACAGGAACTTATGGTCTTACAAGTATCAGCCTTTCTAGAGAGTTATTTACACCGGATCATGGATATCAATCCCTTTCCTCCATTTCATCTAATTGTGAAGCATTTTCAATTGACGCAAGAGCTGGCTTGGCATTTCCCTTTTAAGTAATTCTGGTATAGAATTTCTGATGTGATTCTCAGGATGCCATCTTTCTTTTAGGTATTACTTTTGCAAGCACATTCCGCAAAATCTAAAATTTAATATTAATTTAATCCTCTATTGCGGAAAGAGGCAAGGGTGACCGTCCCTTCGTTGTAAACCACATTTGCTACCCCCTTATAGCCGTCACACAAACCCAAGGTAGCAAAAGATGTTTCCAGCCCGTCCCTGCCACTGGACTAGACTTGGGGCTAAAGTAGAAAATGTTGTTATCCCAAGACAAAATCATAATTTGCCCTACAGCTAACTCACTGGCAAAAACCACGCCACCGCGACGCTGACGGCAACTCATTAAACCGCCGGGCCGTCAGACTGTCTAAAAACCTACCCTGTTTGTTGATAACTATGAGGCTTGTGATTCTTCAAAAAACGTTGAGTTTTGTACCTTGACTACATGAAATTCATACAGGGACATAACAGAACACAGATTAATCTTTTCCCGGTTTCACTCGACCAATCCATCGACCCCGATAATGAAGTCCGGATGATTGACCTTTTTGTTGATAGTCTTTCTATAAAAGATTATGGATTCAGAACAGACTTTACAGAAAATGGTCGTCCTGCTTATCATCCGTCTGATTTACTTAAGCTCTTCATTTACGGGTACATGAATAAGGTACGGTATTCGCGCGACCTGGAAAAAGAATGCAGACGCAACATCGAAGTGATGTGGCTTTTAAAGTGTCTCA
>PLLX01000152.1 GCA_003141415.1 Bacteroidales bacterium | reverse complement strand
AAAATGATCATTTAAATATCTATTAATATTTAGCCTAAAGATTAGGTTTATACTAAACATTATACTACCTTTAAGGCATTATTATGGTTTTTATTAAAGCCTGAAAGTGTACTTAAATTTAATGTCGATGACAATTGTAAGGAATTACAGGAAGAAGCCTGAAAATATAACCCCTAATAATCCTCAAAAGCTCCCTAGAAGAACAATTGGATATCTCCGTGTCAGCACGTTTGATCAGGATACTGAAAAAAACGAAGCGAACGTTTTGAAATTTGCCAATCAAAATGAGCTGGGTCATGTTGAGTTTATCACTGAAAAGATAAGTGGAACCAAGTCCTGGAAAAAGCGTAAGCTTTTTGACGTTGTCCAAATATTAAGTGCTGATGATGTTTTGATCGTCCCAGAACTTAGCCGCCTAGGTCGTTCATTAGTCAATGTCTTGGATGTACTCAATGAACTATCCAATAAAAAAGTTCAAGTATATTCAGTAAAGGAGAATTTCAAACTAAATAGTGATGACATTCATAGTAAGGTCATGCGAACAATGTTAGCTTTGTTCGCTGAAATTGAACACGACCTGATCGTTGCAAGGACTACAGAGGGTATTGCCGCAGCTCGAGCAAAAGGGAAACTATTAGGAAGACCAAAAGGTCTTGGTAAATCGCGCTTGGATAAATATGAACCAGAAATCATTGCTTTGATGAAAAATGGATCTCAGCGGCAGTTTATTGCAAGGCGTTATGGAGTAACTTCGGCTGGGTTATTGCATTGGCTAAAACGACACGACTTATATAATATTACCCCAGAACCTTAAGGCAAAGCAAAAAAGGCATAAAATTTGCGTAGTTCTCCGCTTCGATACAAGAGGAAGAAAGAAGTCCTTTCTGGAGGCTAAACTGAATCTATTTATCAGGAGTTAGCTTATCGAGGGTTGCAACGAGAATAGTACTTTACAGGTTTTATTTCTGATATCCCACTGTTTGCACAGCAGTATTGCATTTTGAACCTGGAGCTTTCATTTTACGCATTTTAAAATCTTTCCCATCAAATCATCAGCATTCATTTTCAGAAAACTTAATCTCATAGGATGCACAGTCCATATGATCTTGGTATTATAACCTTTAATCAGATATGTTGAAATTGTTTTTGGAATATGCTCTTCTTTTACCCATTCAAAATTTAAATCTGAAAATGCCAATGCTTCAGCATCTTCGTCCTCTATCCAATTAAAAATAAAAATATAATCCGGATTATAAATTTCTATGATAAATTTAAGCTTATCAAATTTTTTTGATTTATTTTTTATATCCCAATAAATATCTTTGTTTATTGTATCCCAAGTTTTTTCCCTTTCTAAATTCAGATACGTTTCGATCGAATTAAGATTGCCATAACCCATCTCAGATAATATATCTTTGTATTTATTTCCAAGTTTGGCATTTATGTTAAAAGGTTCATTGAAACCATGTAATTTTAGATGAAGCTTCCCGGCAAATGTCCAAAATCCGCCTGCCTTATTATTCGTATAGCTAAGATAATCATCAATGTCATTAATATCATCAATATATTCCTCTATTCGATTATTTTCATAATCCTCTATTAATTTTTTAAAACTACCTCATTTAGTAGCGTCTCAGCCAACATAAAAATACTTTTTATTTGCTATTTCATAATTTTTTAGTCCATGCGGCAGAAATAACCCTTGTAATTCTATTGAATTCTTAAACTTTTTGGTCTCTTCGCAAAAAGTCTCAACTAAAGGTTTATAAATATCTATGTGATTGTCCATATATAAAGATTTTTATTGATTTTCGTCAAATCTTGATCCGCAGTGCTTTGCGCTATGTGGTTATTATAGTTGAAGTAAATAGAGTTTAATTATTATCCTTTTTCACTAATATTTTACTAGTTAAATATCTGAAATGAATTTCGAATGCTTATTGACATCATCTGGCATTGCTTACGTGTTTTTTCAGCTGTTTCCACAAGTTGCCAGCATTCATCCAGATTATCAGCTGCAGGGACCTCAATAACAACATGTTTACGATGTTCCATTGCATAAACTGCCATAGGTGTATACAAATTCCACGGAGTGCAGACATATACAAGATCTATATCCTGCTGATCGCATAACTTCTTCTATACTTCTGCATCGCCTGTAAATGGTAGGATTAAGGCCGGCAAATTCAATCTGTTTTCTGACTTTTTCGGCTTCTGCAAGAACTATGTCACTTCAGGCCTTCATGTCTACTCCCTAAAGAAGACTCATATTCGATACATGACCTGGGTCCCCTTCTGCCAAGTCCAATAAAGCCAACGCGGACAGTATCTAATTAAGGCGCTTTATAACCTGACATATTGAATTGCTTTGTACGTCGTTTCGCTGCTTGTTTCGGAAGATTTTTATTGTTTGATTTATTAAGCTCTCCGATTCGGCAGCCAATCCTTTCAGGAAACTACACCAGCTACACTGAGCCCTGCCAGACCGGTAAGCTTTAAAAAATTTCTTCGATTGTTTTTCATTCTAATATTGGTCTAAGTCTAAATCTTCGTATGACAGTTTATCAAGGTCTTACAAATCTGTGTATTTGTATCCATAATCACAAAGTATAGTAACAATTACTTTATCAGATTTAGTCATTTCAAGGTATTTCAAAGCAGCTTTAACATTTGCTCCTGATGAATAGCCAACATATAAACCCTGTTTTGACGATAATCTTCTTGTCATTTCTTCCACTTCTTGGTCTGTAACTGTTATGATTTCGTCTGCTAAATCTATTTCCCAAAGAGGTGGTATCATGCCGTAACCGGTACCTTGTATTATGTGTTTGGGATTTAAAATTTTTCCTGTTTTTAATATAGAAGCATTTTCTGGTTCGACTGCAATACATTTGATGTTCTTATTCTTACTTTTCAAATATCTTGAGGTGCCAATAAAAGTACCACCACTTCCAACAGATGCCAAAAATACTTCTATTTCGTTCAAATCATTCCATATTTCTGGCCCGGTTGTTTCAAAATGTGCCCTAATACCGGAAGGATTATTGAATTGGTCAACATAGAATCCATCTCTTTGTTTAGCAATCTCTTTTGCAATATTTGCGGCAAATTCAATGTCTTTCCCAGTTACCATTCCTGGTTGACCATCAACTTGTTCAGTTAATATTATTTCTGATCCCAGAGCTTTCAAAATTTTCCTCCTTTCCGGACTGTTCCCCTTTGACATTACTGCAATGAAAGGATTTCCAAATTGTTTACATACGACTGCTAAACCAGCTCCCATATTTCCACTTGTCATCTCAATGACAAGTTGTCCTTTCTTTAATTGATTAGAATTATAAGCATCCTTTATAATTTGATAAGCAACTCTGTCTTTCAAGCTTCCTCCAGGTTGAAGATATTCAAGCTTTCCATATATTATCCCATTTCCATTGGTTATTTTATCCAAATGCAATAAAGGAGTCTTTGTTATCAGATCTAATGTGGAATTCTTCTTCATAGCTATCTTTCTAAATTTGTTCCCCTTAAATTATTGTATCACGACTCTTTTGGTGATATACGCTGAGTAATATATCAATATTTTTCCCCTGAAGATGAACCATGTCACATGGTTGAAGTTATCAACTTTAATCTTAACCAATAGTTCTATATTTGGGAAGTATTATAAAAAGTAATATCTAAACCTTTGAATCAGGATTTCTGAATGCCTTTATCCATTTCGGAACTGCATTATAAATTACTACCAGGACGGAAATCATAATAGATAATGTCAGGATAAGATTTATCAGCCCTGGAACCATTGTTGGAGATTCCTTCATTTGTGGAATATAAATATTTTTCATGTTAAGGTATGCAGCTGTCATTGTTGTGATTCCCATAAAAGTCATAGGTAAAATTGTCACCCATGCATATTTTGCTCTTCCCCTATTAATTATAAAAGATGTACCGATTGCCAGTGCAATAGTGGCAAGCAGTTGATTGGCTGTTCCAAACATGGGCCAGATTGTTGACACTGTCCCGGTATAAATAAAATAAGCCCAGCCAAATACTATCAGACCGCTAGCTATAAGATTTCCGGGAAGCCAGTTTGTTTTCTGAAACGGCTTATAAACCTTGCCAAAAGCCTCCTGCAATAAAAACATTCCGATACGTGTTCCGGAATCAATGGTTGTTAAAATGAACAAAGCCTCGAACATAATTACAAAATGGTACCAGTATGACATCAGGTGCCTCATCCACTTAATAGAAGAGAAGATGTAAGCTATTCCTACCCCAAGTGAGACACCACCACCGGTTCGCCCTGCAATTTTTTCTCCCACACTGGCAGAAAGCTGGTTGAGGCTGGATTCTGTAAAACCCATTGCATGAAGTTTTGGAAGGATTGCCTGAAACTTCTCAATAGGAACATTTATCTGAAAATAATCTAGCGGAAGAAGACTGGTGGCAGCTATCAACGCCATAATACTCACAAATCCCTCGGTAAGCATTGAGCCAACTGCAATAGTCTTCATATGAGACTCCTTCATAACCATCTTAGAAGTTGTCCCGGAACTTACAAGTGAGTGAAAACCGGAAATTGCACCGCAGGCAATAGTAATAAAAAGGTAAGGGAATAATTTTCCCGGGATGATTGGTCCTCCCCCCTTGTCAAAAGCAGTGAATAACGGCATTTTTATTTCCGGAGCCACAATAATTATCCCTACAGCAAGCAACACCATAAATGATATTTTCATGATAGAACTCAGGTAACCACGAGGGACAAGGAGAAGCCATACCGGGAGAACTGCTGCCAGAAATCCATAAATGGCAATAAGGATTGTAATAGTTTTATAGTTGAAAGAAAACCACCCTGCGAATTGAGAATCAGGCACATAACGGCCAATAATCACAGCCAGAATAAGCATGATAACACCAAAGATTGTTGCTTCCAGCGTTTTGCCTTTTCTGATTTTGAACATCCAAACACCCATAATGAATGCTATAGGGATGGTTGAAGCGATTGTAAATGTTCCCCAGGAGCTTTCTGCAAGAGCATTGACTACAACAAGACCCAATCCCGCCAAAGCAAGCACAATTATCAGGATTATTGCAAATGTTGTTGTGCTGCCGCTTACTTTATTGATCTCTGCTTTTGCTATTGCAGCAATCGACTTCCCGTCGTGTTGAACCGAAGCTGTAAGTATCACAAAATCGTGAACGGCACCTGCCATAACAGCGCCTATCAGCATCCATAAAAATCCCGGCATAAAACCAAACTGCGCAGCCAGAACGGGGCCTACAAGCGGACCGGCCCCTGCAATTGCAGCAAAATGCTGGCCGAATAATATCCATTTGTTCATTGGATAATAATTCTTCCCATCATATAACCTATAAGCGGGTGTCTGATTTAGATCGTTCGCGACGGCAACTTTTGCAGCAACAAAACTGAAATATAACCTGTAAGCAATTGCAAATACTGCTATGGTTCCTATTACAAATGGCATAGCATTCATAAAAAATATTTATTACCAATAATTAATACTAGAAGAACTAATATTTCAATAATCCTATGCAATTACTTTTAATTGATTTACAAACTTATATAGTCCTCAAAAATAATAAACTACCTACCGAACGACCACAAAAAAGCCGCCACCTTTCACAAAACTCAGGCCCCAAGTCTACAATAAACAAGAATTGAATTTATAACATTCTTCACTAGTTCATAGGTACATAACCTACTTTATCTTACGTTGTAACTGTCGGTGTTTTCACGTTAAATTCGGTTTCAAATGCTTTTTCTTCCTACCTGGAAAAGGAATAATAGCCTGTCAATTAGATACTAGGATTATATAGGATAAGAAAAAAATGATTCTAGTATTTTTTAATTTATTGATAGCATCAGGTAATCAGTAATATTTGTGTTTGCAAGCATCTCTTTATTTTACCGTAGATTTTTGTCCAGATAAGGATCGGAACTTAGTTTTTCCTGTAGTTTTTTCACATTTACGTGTTGCAAAGGAACATTTTCATCAATAGCCATTGAAGCCGCCATTGCTGCAGACTGCCCCAATACCATGAAAACAGGTTCCATGCGTATAGAGCCGTAAGCAATATGACTGGCAGACAAACATACTGGTACTACAAGGTTCGTACATTCATTTTCTTTTGGAGTGATTGAACGATAAGAAATCGGGTAAGGAGGGAAACTTCCTACTTCCACATTTCCTTCGTTTTTTACCATGCCATTTACTATGATACGCTGACAATTATGGCTATCCATCGTATAGGCGGCCAACCCTATTCCGTCCATCACCTTTTCTGCTCCCAAGCAATTATGTTCGGTCATCACATATTCTCCTATCATCCGGCGTCCTTCCCGGATATATAACTGCGGGGTAAAATGACCATAATCCTGATATTCATCCTTCGGGTATCCCCAATTTCCTACGAATTGACGCAATGGTTCCGGTACCCTGCTATCAGTTTTCATAAAATACAAAAGGCCTTTTGTATAGGAAACATGCGCCTCAAATAATTTCTGCCTTTCCTCAAAACCTGTTTCCGGCCAGTCATAATTTACGCCTATTATATCAGTGGAAAATCCCCCGCCATTATTAATATCTGTTTTGTGATTCGGCATCCGGCTCCAGATAAAGTAATCTTCAATATTTCTCATATTTGATTGTGCTGCAAAAAGGCGCACTAAAAGCTCATATTTAGTGGAGTCATAATCTTTTGGACGTGTAATCGCTATGCTATTCTCTATGCTATCAGTAAGGCAAATACGAAAATTATAGGCTTGTATTTTTTTATCTCCCGATCCTGTTGGTTGTACAGTATCGGTACTAATACCCCATATTAATCCACTGGAAGGATTGCCGGGTGTTTTATATGGACTTACTCCATCGGGAATTTGATGACCCCCCGATTGCTTATGGTATTCCGGTAACTGAAAGCCATTTAATGTTTCATCATACTGCTTATTGTCTTCTCGTCCTACTGTATATGAAACACCGGACTTAGCCATTAAATCGCCTTCATAAGTACAGTCAATAAATTCTTTTGCGCTAACCTTTATGGGTGCAGCCTTAGCATTTTCTGCATCTTTTAGTAAGATATATTTAATAACCGTTCCTTCCTTGGTTACCCTGAATAATTGTTTTTGAAGCAATACACTTATTTTCCCTTCATTTATATAATCCTGCATAACTTTCTGGGCCACATGCGGTTCAAAAGTCCACTGCTCATCCACACCATATTCTTTACCTATTCTTCTATAGAATTGTCGGGCTAGGCCTGTTATTGCTTGTTTGTTTCCGATATCAGTTTGCCCCAATCCCCCAGTGGTCATTCCACCAAGCATTTTCCCAGGTTCAATCAGCAACACAGATTTCCCGCACTTTTGGGCCGAATAGGCTGCAATTACGCCGGCTGATGTACCTCCGTAGATGCAGACATCCACGGAATATTTCTTTATGCTTTCAAAATGTACGGATAAAGGTTCGGCTAGTGAAATATTACTGAATATTATAAAAATACAGTAAGTTATTATTTTTGATTTCATACTTAATTTTTTAGTACTTAAATATAATTTATGTTTCATATACTAATAGTGTTGTTTTTGTTTATATTTTCTTAACACTTTAACTATAAACAGTATACATTGTTATCTTGAATTTTTATATTACCTTCTTAAGTAATACCTCTTATACTTGTAGCTTATCACAATTTATATTTTTAATTACTCATTTAAAGTCAGGCGTTGCTTTTGACTCAATAACAGCTTTTTTAATTTCTTATAGTTTACCTGTTGCACATTTACATTGTCTTTAATTGCGATTACCGCGGCGGTCGCGGCAGATTCACCCAGGATCATAAAGACAGGTTCCATGCGTATGGAACCAAATGCGATATGTGAACTGGATACACAAACCGGTACAAGTAAATTTTGACATTCGGCTTGTTTCGGTACCAAAGCTCTGTAGGATATGCTATAAGGTTTTGGCGTCTTTATTCCAACGTCTCCTTCATTTTGCACATAACCGTCCGGCTTCACATATCTCTGGGTATTATGAGAATCTAAGGTATACGAACCCATGCCTATGGGATCAGGCACAGGTTTTCTCCCAAGGATTTCATTTTCCGTCACTATATAATCACTGATCATGCGCCGTGCTTCCCGCACATAGATCTGATGCGGCCAGTTATTGTTATCCGTAAATTCATCATTAGCAAGCCCCCATGTATTTAGCTCCTTTTGCAGATCAGGTGGAATCCTTGGGTCAGTAGCCATAAAATACATTAATCCTTTCTGGTATGTTTCATGCTCTTTTATTATCTCCCGTCTCCTTTCATAGGAAGCTTCTGGATAGTCATAATTCAGCCCAACATTATCCAAACTAAATGGGCCATGATTGTTTGTATCCGTTTTCTTATTGGGAATGGGATCGAATTTATTAAATAATTCGCGCCAGCCGGAATCGAATACCCTTATCAATAACTCATATTGATAAGGATCATATCCGTCCGGTTTAGGAAACGGAACGCAGTTTTCAGGATTATTTGTTAGGCACATCCGAAAGCAATAAGCCTGTATTTTCTTATCTCCTTCACCGTTGATGCCGGGGCTTTCTGAGGAAATGCGGGGGAGAAGCCCACTTAACGGATCACCTGGCACTTTATAAGGGTCAATTTGGGATTTGAAGTAATGATCGTGATGAAATGCGTTAGTTTGTACCCCATTCCATTCTTCATTGTAAACATTACTGGCTTCCCGACCAACATGGTAACTTACGCCAGTTGCAGCCATCAAATCGCCTTCATACGTAGCATCAATGAACATTTCACCAGCAAATGTTTTGCCGCTCATCGTCCGGATAGAAACTATTTTACCTGCTTGCATTTTTACTCCATTTTCACGATCAAGCCATTCATTACGCACAACTAAAATTTCATTTTCTTTAATAAAGTTCTCAAAAACCTCTTCGGCGACATGTGGTTCAAATAACCACATAGTACTGTCTTTATTTCCTAAAGCCGAATTGCCCTGCCCTTTGTAACCAAATTCTTCTTTTTTCTGCCATTTCCAGGATTCGTTTTTCTGATAATGCATAAATATCCTGTGATAAAATTCTCTAGCCAGCCCTCCGATTACTAATTTATTACCAGTGTCAGTAAACCCCAAACCCTCTGATGATAATCCTCCCAAATGCTTATCTGGAGAAACTACGATAACCCTTTCCTCTAATTTTTTTGACTGTACGGCAGCAATAATAGCCGCTGAGGTACCACCATATATAATGATATCAGCTTTGAATACATTTTTCTCAGAATTCCTTTTGCAGGATAATGAGCTAAACACGATACATATAAATACCAATGAAATAATGATTTTTTTCATATCCATTTTTAAAAATTAAAATATTTCATTGCGTCCTCCTGAATAGTCCAGTGATATCTATTAAAGATCTAACCCAGTACCTCAGTATGTAATATTGCGTCTAAAATAGTGACTGTTAAGACAATAAATTTCAACACTTTAAAAAGGAGTTACATAAGAGAGCTTTGTGCTAATTATAATTTTAAGAGCTCCTAATAATATCTGTATTCATAAAGGCTGTCTTTAAATCAGCAGATCTCATTTTATTTTTCCTTTTTTTGCTTTTTTCTTCCTCTTAAATATTATTACGTGACAATTTGAAGCTTTGGTTTAAATCAAGACAATTTGAATACATTATTTATCGTTAAGTGGTCACTTTAATTTTTTAAAAATTATTGCATCTATAATTACCTGGCCTATTGATCCTTCACTTAAGATATCTACATATCCATCCATGCCCTCGGAGAACTCAAATACCCCTATCACGCTAGATTTAGTCGGTTCCACCTGAATTATTTTATCACCTGTTTTGGAATGAACACGAACTGTGAAACTTGGCACCGGGTTTAATACATTGTTAACAGGCATTTTCTCCTCACCATCCATCGCACGCCTTTGCGGATCAAAAGGTGTTTCTTTCGTAAAGGAAACTTCATAGCTGGCCGCTTCAAGATCAGGTCTGAAACGAGCAAACTCACCTTTTACAGCACGGCCACCATTGGTAAGGTAAAAATTTTTATATCCATTCTCTTTCCACCTTTTAAAATGCGGACCCACCCAAAAATAGGGAGTACAGTAAAACCGGTCAGGACGGATATCCTCATTGTCAATGATTTCCTGCTTCTCATTAGACATTTCTCTATGTGTGGGAGGGTATGTGGGAATAGAAAGTTCAACAAGAAAATACTGAATGCTGTTGATTACTCCAGGGCATTCCACTTGAACCATCGAGGTATACCTGCCTGTAGAAAGACCAGTTCCATCGACTGTTACAATTAATTCCTGATCATTATTTTTTCCAATGGTTTTGACCGTAAGCCATTCACTGCCTTTGGAATAAACAATTTTTGGAAGCATTACTTTAGGTAATGTTCCGCCCCCAGGATTAAAAAGGACTAAAATTTGTTCATCCGGTCTGGGTCGTGTTGGCCTTGCCAAAAAAAATAAGGAATGAGGGATGACTTTTACTGGACTACCATATACATCCATTGCCATAACAGGTCGTATTCGAAAAGAAGGCTCTTCTTTAGCTGCTAGAATCAATGAGGGTTTATTTGAATTGTTTCCATCAATTGTAATGTGCTGAGTAAAGGACGCTTTATGCGCGCCATCGTCTACCACCAAAGTTACTGGGAAAATTCCTGCGTTCACAAAAGTATAAAGGGGGTTTTCTTCAACTGAAAAGCCACCATCACCAAAAGTCCAGTAATAAGAAAGTTTTTGACCATTCATTCCACTGTTCGAACCCCTACTTGAAAATTGAAATGGGGCATTGGTTTTGCCTGGGTACAGGGGACTGATATCGGCTTTTATTTCTTTGTTTCTTTTTCTGTTATCTTCAAAATTCTGCCAGAGAATTATCCATGGATCTAGTAGGATTTCTTTTTCATTCTCCATTGACTTAACCCTGAAAATGTAATGAGCATGTTCATTATCTCCAAGATGAACACTTGCAGCATCAGCATAGTGTATACCAGCTTTGATAGGTACATGTTCGGGAATTAATAGATTTAGCATATGAGCATTCTGTATCACCCAAACATCTCCGTTATCCCATTTGTGAATTCCTCTCCATCTGTTATTTTCATCACCCTTGGAAAGACTATTAAAAAGATAATGATCATCAATGGTAAAAGGAGTATAGTTAGGACTGCCTTTAGGTTGGTCTATATCCAAACCACCATGTGCCTCTAGTCCGTTGTAAGCACCCATCCAGCAGTCGTCTCCATTATAGCAAAAACTTATATCAATAAAATTTTCTTTGTTATCGTAAAAGCAGTATAATTCATCTGGGCAGATCCTGTCTGTCATATCTGTTATGGCAAAACGAGCGTCTTTATTTGGTTTGCACTCACCATGCTCTTCATTTACAATACCATTATTAAAAATAGCGGCAACCCCGTCGAACCAAATGCGCATCCCATTGATTACATAAGGTTCATAAAAACTTTCCTGTGATCCTACATAACGCTCCATAGTCATAGGATGCCCATCAATTACAACTTTACAGGTAAAATGATATAAAGTAGCTCCGTGTTTTCGCTCTGTTTTTAGTGTATCCAGATTAGTAATTATCACGCCAGCATCTGTTTCTTCCAATACCATTGTTCTGGTTTGCCCATTACGAAGTGTGTATTCTAATGTATCACCTATGTTCATTTCAATAGGCGTAAGTGTACTCTTTGCTTTTCTGGCGATAGCCATACCTTTGGAAGGAGGTGTCATTGCTATTAGAAAAATTATTGCAGCAAATAGCTTCAGAAAAATCTTTTTTTTATAATACATAAACATAATACTTCTGGTTTAAAAATTTATTTATACATGCATCACGAATGATTATCTTGAAAAGTTCATGGCTAAAGCCCTACTTTTCATGTTGTTTAATTACCCCGGCTTTAAGACCGGGGTAATTGATAATCAAATGATTATTGACTTTTGTTCAAAACTTACCTTTCTATAAAACACCAAAATGTATGTCATTAGAAATTTATTTATACTCTTATTTAATCTACCCGATACTCAAATTTATTTATTCACTGGGGTAGGATCAAATAATCCTGGCTGAGGATTTGGTATATTTGCGTTTGAAGTGATCTCTTCCTGGTCATATAAAAAACGCTCAGGGAGCTTATCACCAATGGTAGGAGTAAGTTGAACTCCAACTGATTCTTTACGTGTCCTTCTAACATCATTGAAACCTAACATCTGGCAAAAGAAAGTCACGTATCTCTCCTCCAGGACTTCCTTAAGCAAGGCTTGGGTCTCATCAAGGCCACCAAGATTTTTCATTCCCCCATTCTCAAAATCTGCTTCAACATACGGTTCGTATTTTAAAGGAAATGCTGCAACGTAAGTTGGATCAATGTATCCTCCTGAGTTCATGAAATTTCTGAAATTATTCAGATGAGTTAATGCGGTAGCAAAATCCTTTGTTCTAACGGCCGTTTCTGCAAGTATTAACAAATTCTCATAATAAGTAACTAGCGGTGCTCTTACTTCCATTCCAATAATTCCAGTAAACTTATCACCCCTTCCGACAGAAAAAAAGTTTGGTTCAATATCTCCGGTTAATCCTCCAATTGTTCCCGGAAGAATAAAATAGTAATGGAAACGAGCGTCTTCACTGGTTTTTGCATTGCCCCTGTAATTTGAATTTGTTGGATCAAGCAGTGAAGTGAGATAGGCTCCTTTCGAATTCACATCGCCAGGTTGAGTTTCGACTTGGTGAACATAATAAGGATTCCTCATGCCACTTATAGTAGTACTGGGACTAAGCATAGAATTAGAGGGCGAACTTATCCCATTTAATGCCTCTGTATAGGCTTTGTCATATTCTTTAGTTTCGGTATAGAATCTTGCTTTTAATGTATGCGCCACTTCGATCCATTTTCCTGCATTTCCATTGAAAAAAATATCTGTTTTATCAGGCAGTGAGCCAATACCTGATTCCAATGCTAAAATACCATCATCTAGCAAATTTTGAACCCCTGCATAAACCTGAACTTGCTGATCAAAAACAGGGTTAGGAAATTCAATGTAATTGCTTGCCTGCGAAAATGGTAGATCTCCATATAAAGCTGTCGCCGTACCTATCACATGTGCTTCTATAACTTTTGAGATACCAATACCCAATTGATTATTAATTAGCTGATATTTTTCAATAGCTTTTTCGAGCTGAACATATACACCTTCATAAACATTTGCCAAGCCAGAATTTTCAACAGAAGTGATTTGATAAGTTTGGTAAGTTAGGTATTGTCTTCCAATGCCTGTCATATAACTCGACCACATATTTGCAATGATAGCTACACGATTTGCGCCATCAATAGCCCTATCATTAACCTCTGCAGCAGTAAAAATAAGATCAACTGGTGCAGATGTCGGATTATTAGGATCTACATTCATATTCGCAACAAACTTTTTACATGAGGTCATTAATAGACAAACAAAAACTATGCTAAAATAATTCAATAATTTTTTCATGATATTATCTTTTAATAATTAAATAGTATAGAAAATAGATAAGATCTGGTACCTGGATTTTCGAAATAGTCTATTCCCCGACCAAGTGTAGCCTGTGTTTGATTTAAGTCAGGATCTACATCTTTCAATCCGGTCCAGAGTATCAGGTTACGTCCAGTGAATTTAAATTGTATCGATTGCAATTTCGTCAACTTGCGAAATGATTCTGTCCGCAACACATAACTCAAAGAAACATCTCTTAATCTTGTCCAGCTTCCGTTTACAACGAACTGCTCTTTAAGCGAGCCCATTCCTCCACCTTGGGATGTATACCAAGATTCATCACACAACACAGGTCCTGCACCAAAATCTACTACGTTACCTCTTACAGTAGTTCCTGCAGGTATAAGTTTTCCTTGAAAATTTTTTAGATCTTTATCTGTTGTAACTTCATTCCCAACATCTACAGATGTACCAAAGTTATACATTACACTTCTTGTTCCATCATAGAAATCACCACCTTGGGAAGTTTCAAATGACATACTTAATATAAAATCTTTATATTGAGCTTCCGCACCAAAGCCTCCTGTCCAGTCGGGATTTGGGTTCCCGATTTTACCAATTGATGCATTCACTTCTGGGAAACCGTTTGCGTCAAATAAAATCTTTCCTTGATTATCCCTAGCATAACGACCGCCCATAAATATGCCTACGGGTTGACCTTGTACCGCATAGTTAGCCATAAAGCCTCCGATACCACCTACTTGGACACTAGATGCTCCGGCAAGATCGGTTACAAGGTTACGATTCTGGCTAAAATTCGCAAACATGGAAACAGATAAATCTTTTCTTTTTATGATATCATAATTAAAATCTAATTCAAGGCCTTTGTTTTGCATTTTTCCGACATTTTTATAAATGGTACCGAATCCAGTAGAAGGTGCAATCGGTACATTCAACAACATGTCTTCCACATAATTCTGATAATACGTGATGCCTGTCGATAGCTTATTATCTAAGAACCTCAGGTCGAATCCGATTTCATATTCTGTTTTTCTCTCCGGTTTTAATGACTCATTACCAATGTTGGAACTTTGCAAATATGCACCGTTACCAAACAAAGAATTTCCTGCTAAATACAACGTCTCCGTTTGATATGGTTGTGGCTGAACCCCTACCACACCATAAGCAAGCCTTAATTTTCCAAAAGATAAAACATGAGAATCTTTAAACAGGGGCAGTGTGGAAAATTGCCAAGCAATATCTCCAGAAGGATAGGAGAAAACACTGTTGGATATTTGCCCGAAAGTTGATGCAGCTTCAGCAGCATATGACAAATTAAGAAAAATCGAATTAAATGCCGTAAGTCCTAATAAAGAATAGCCTCTTGAGCTACGTATATTAGTTATTGAATTGGAGGGGTTTTTATTTATAGACTGCGCGTTTGAAAAATTCAATGGTCCATCGGGAATTAGAAAACTAGTCATGTTTCCCTCCAAAATTGAGAGTTTTCTGTCATTTAAATTAAATCCAAGAATCAGGCTAGAAGAAAAGTTACCGAAATCATGTTTGGCTCTTCCGATCAAGTCCAAGTTCAGTTGATTTTCACCTATAATTTGTTCATCATAGCTGCCATTTAAATATCCTGCTGAATAAACCGGGAAGTAAGTTTGCCTTTTGTCTGAATAGTTATCCACGCCTCCCCTTGTAACGAATTCAAACCACTTAACAGGTGTGATGGTTAATTCAGTACTGGCAATGAATCTGTTTACATCATCAGGATTCTTCTGTTCGTCAATCGTCCATAATGTATTATTATAAACAGGATTCGAACCACCTAGGTAATTTCGGTATGAACGCTGACGATTGATTATTGGAGCGGCATTTGGCGAACTGTAATAACTTCCTATGTAATCCGTTATGTCGAAATCAGTTGGCATTCTGTAATACCCAAGCATTGTACCTGCCACGTTATTAGATCTCTGTACCCGATCCGATGCAGTTATTGCATAAGTGGCATTCGTAGAAAGCTTAATAATATCACCTAATTTGCTTTCTATATTCAACCTGATAGTACTGCGCCTATAATTACTACTATTTTTGAATATGCCATTTTGGTAGACATTACTGGCGCTAAACATATAATTAGAATTGGCCCCACCGCCACTCATAGTCAGGTCATTATCGATAGAATGTCCATTTTGGAAAATTTCATTGAATTGTTTATCTGCAAAATTTTCTTTCGAATTTTTCTGAATTATAGGATAGTAATCATTCCCTGTTTCATATCCTTGGAAGAATTGTCCTGTTTTATTCACTACATCTTCACCACCAGACCTATCTGCGATTTTGTCGCCCCAAGCCCCTACCGAAGTAGGGTTATAAATACCACCAGTACCCTGCCCATAATTAGTTTGTTTTTTTTGATAACGGTCAATCTCGTCTAACGAATAAGTGGTTTTAAACGATATCTTCATTTTTTCATTATAAGCACCATTTTTTGTAGTGATCATCATCACGCCATTTGAAGCACGCGAACCCCATAGTGCGGCTGCAGATGCGCCTTTCAGGATCTGAATGGAGGCAATATCCTCAGAATTGATATCATTCACGCGTGATTCTTGAATAACACCATTGTAAACCGTACCCCCAATTATTGAACTGCTCATAGGTACACCATCTATTATATATAAGGGTTGAAAATCGCCTGACAATGTATTAGCCCCCCTGATCTGCACAAATGAGGCACCACCAGGATCACTACCTGATGATTTACCTACAAATAGACCCGCTGCTTTTCCAGCCAGTTTATTCAGTAATTCAACTTCCCCTGAAGTATTGATAATTTCCGATTTAATTTGCGAAGTGGATGACCCTATTTTATCCCGGTCTTCTTTAAACCCAAGCGCCGTAACAACTACCTCTCCCAGCCCAGTTACAGACTCAGCCAAAGTTACATTGATTTGGGTTAATGTCCCGATACTGATTTCCTGCGGTACCATACCAACAAATGAAAAGACTAAAGTAGCATTAGCTTGGAGATTGGATAAACTAAAATTTCCTTCGGCATCAGAAAGCACTCCGTTCGTAGTCCCTTTCACAAGAACAGTTACCCCAGGTAATGGATTTCCCTTTTCATTGGTAACAGTTCCGGTTATTTTCAATTGTTGTATAGCCGCAGGAAGAGACGTTTTATCACTTGGAGTGAGTATAACCTGTCGGTCAAAAACAGTAAATTTTACTTTATCATCAAAAATATTACTTAGAATATCTTTGATAGATTCTTTATCAGCATCAATGTTAACTTTTCTTTCAACATTGACTAGTTTAGGACTGTAGAGGAAAAAAAACTCACTCTGATTTTCAATCTCTTTAAGCGCATCTGATATTTTAACATCTTCAAGCTTAAGGGTAAGCTTTGTCATTTGTGAATATGTTTCAGTTGCCCAGAGCTGAGAAATTGTCAGGATAGATAAGATGAGGGTTAGTTTCATGACTCTGATTGTTTTTTTTGAAAGGAATCTTAACAGAATCCTTCCATAATAATCTTGAAATTTTTTCATAAATTTGAATGGATTAAGTTTACTAAAGGTTTCATAGAAAAATAAAGTGCTTAGTCTAGCGGGATCGTGGGCAAACACTATCCCGCTTTCTTTCATAATTAGTTGTGTTTCATGGGCTTTAGGTTAAAGGTTAATGATTATTCTATATTGGTTTATTTCGGTAGCTGAGGATGATTTTTCTTTTGGAAAAAGTCCCGGGACTAATTTCTTTCCGATCTGATATTGAATAACTGACTGGTGATACCAAGGCTATAAGTTCCATCACCTGGGGAAGTGTTTCATGAACAAAAGTAGCGGTATATGTAAGCTCAAGTAATTCAGGATCTTTTATCTTTATATCAACATTAAACCATCTGCTTAGTTTTTTAACTACTTCACCAATTGGTTCCTTATCAAACACAAGTTTCCCTTCTTTCCACGAAAAATACCTATCATCATCTATAGTGCGGGTACTAATTTCATTATTACTCTTCTGAAAAATGGCTAGATCAGTAGGTTTCATTTTTAACAGGGGAATTACCTTACCATTGGGTTCCATTCGTTGTAACTCAACGCACCCATTAATAAGTGAAGTCTCAATTCTGTCTTCCTCCGGATAAGCCATAATATTAAACGTTGTTCCAAGGACCTTAATTTGAAGCTCTCCTGTTTTTACAATAAAAGGCATTTTAGAATTGTGGTTAACTTCAAAATATCCTTCGCCATGAAGTTCAACACTACGGATATTCCCGCGAAACATTGCCGGATATTTTAATGTGCTGCTATGATTCAACCAAACATTTGAACCGTCAGGTAATGTAACTTTGGTAATAGCATCAACAGATGAGAAGACTTCATTATATGCTTGATTTACAAAAATCTGACCATGCCTTGTCGACTCATACTTATAAGTCATGTACATTCCGAAAATTAAAAGAGGAAGTATTACTATTGCGGCCGCTCTCATAAATACATTCATAAAATGTTTTCTTCTTTTATACTTTATTAGATTCTGATTGGCTTCCTCAAGAAGCTTTTTTGATTGGGCCAGATTAACTTTATGATGTATCTTATTTAGAATTATATCAAAATTTATTTGAAGATTACCTTCTTCATCAGGCAATTCTTCCCAAATTTTAAATAAAAGGACCTTCCCATCAGCTGTTTTTGAAGATTCTTCGAACCATGCTAAAACAGTTTTTAATTCCACTTCAGTACAACAATTGTTGCAATATTTTATTAAAAGTTCTTTGTTCATTATTAATTCTCAAATATTTTGATTAACAAGCACTTCCGAATTATATACCGGAAGTGCTTTATTACCCCATCCTAACCAACTAACTAACCAAGCCCTAATTACAAAAACCTAACCTATATTTTTACAAAAGTGATACTTACTTTAACAATTGAATTGCGCTTTTTAACAGTAAGACGCAATAATCAATAATTACCACTACTTAAAAGCAGAAAATTTTAAAAAATAATTTAATTGCTTTGAATATCAATACTATACAAAAAGATAGCAGAAGAGTATTGCTATCAGGGAGTAATTGCCTAGTTTTTTACGGATAGTTTTAAGTGCACGAGACATGTGGTTTTCAATAGTATTCATAGAAATATTTAAGCGTTCAGCGATTTCATTATATTTCAAGCCTTCAACTCTATGTAACAGGTAAACCTCTTTTTGACGCTGAGGTAATGCTTTTATAATTTCTTCAAGCTTATTTGTCAGTTCATTATATTCGAATGCCATATTGACCGGCTCTTCGCTAATTTCCTGCAGAGTCTTCAAATATTCGACAAACTCAGATTCCCTGGCTTTCTTACGGATAATGGTAATAGCTGAATTATAGGCTATTGTAAATAAATAGGATTTAATTGATGAGTCCTTTTCTACTTTATATCGATTCTCCCACAAATTAAGGTAAACATCCTGTATAAGGTTTTCTGCCTCTTCCTGTGATTTAAGAATTGAATAACCAAATTTATATAACCTTTTACTATATTTTTTATATAATGCATCAAAAGCAAACATATTGTCTGCCTTAATTTCCTGCATCAGTTCTTCATCATTATATAAAACAAATTCCTTCATAAAAGTTGACTAACATATCAAAGCTAACATAATTTGACATAAAAGCTTATTTCTCTTAGGGTTTACAAGAATGTGGCTCTTTAGTTTAATCATTATATGAGGTATTAAAGGTTAAAAGTCTGCTTCATGATAATTTAGTTTTCAGTATGATTCGCTTTTTAATGTACCATCTTGAATTTACCAGAATTTTTGCTAAATGAATATTCCAGGTCAACTAATCATGGGGGCAAGTTAGTAAATTTATAATATCGCAATAAATCTGTGTCTATAATGATCCCTCCATAATAAATTAGCAAACCTAATTATACATAAATATTGTTAATTCGGTGTTTTTAGGTGGATCCAAATAAGCAAAAATTCTAAACTGAACACGGCATCAATTATTATTTTAGCGGAATGTCCTTTTACATCCGACAGGAACTTTGGAGCTGACTATATAGCCTTAAAAGATTTTGATTGACCTAAACATTTAGAATGAAACTTTGCTAGTTTTACTAACTTTCCCCGCTCCGACTAATATTTACTGGTTCACAATAAGTTACGATGGTTTTGTGAACTATTTATGAACCAGCAAGACAAGAATAAGTAAGATTATATTGATTTTACTCACTCTTTCAACAATCATTTTGCACCTTCATCAATCATTTTGATGGAGGTGTTTTTTTGTTAAATTGTTGAATTAAGTTGTGCATTTAAATAAATGGATGTTCCAATGAAAAAAATAGTTTTAAGCCGGAAAGAACTTTATGATCTGGTTTGGTCAGAGAACTGCCTCAGCATTGTATTCTGGGGATGGAGACCTTATAATATCAATGATTCCCTTTTTAACTGGATATAAAATTCTCACAAAAAGAGATCCAGGTACATCCCTTTTGGAAATCAGATAATCGCTCTTATCTCCAATAGGAGTAATTTTCAAACCGTTCCCGTCAAATCGATTACTAAACTCAGTTTCAATGACGCTTTTTTTCATTTTCTTTTGTAGGGTAATAATGTCAAAAAAAGAGATTCATCTTTCAAGATAAGGAGAGACATTGGTTTTTATGAGTTCAACCAATTCCGGATCCATAAAATAGTAATTATCACAAATATCGAGATTAATAACTTCACGATACCGTATTTCATTCCAGAATTCTTCTCTCAAGTACTCTTCATGTTCATCTTCCATAACAAATATCATATCGGCCCAGTGAAGGAGTTCTGACGTGACTTTAACTTTTGCTCCTTTTGTCACTCCGGCCGATTTGGCCTTATGAAATGGATTCTCCGCATAAATTGTCTCTGCAGTACGACTTCGCATCTGATTATGCGTACAAATAAAAAGAAGGTTCATATTATAGACGTAACAGCTGCAAATGTAGAAAAAATCGTAAGTAACCAGATTATGAATTAACTTTGATTACTTTTCTTATGTTTCACAATTTGAATAAATACTATCAGAAACGATGAAAACCTTTATAAAGCTTATCTTTCTGTGTATCATTATTGCCATAATCTGGAATTATCTTGATCATAATAATATTAGTGTTAAAGACAAATTTTTTAATTCATTAGCATGGGTTCAAAAAAAGTTGAAGGACATTGAATCAGAACCAGGACCAGTAACGAAAGACTCATTGTCCGAGACCCAACAGAAAACCAATAGTCAACATAAAAATCCCGCTTCCGGACTTGAAGAAGATAATTCCGATAAGAAAATAATACATAACAAGGTCATCATAAGTTCAATCGAAGGCAGTAAAACAGAGAGAACCAGAGCACATGCTAATAAAAATGAATACAACAATCCCGGAGAAAACATACCTCACCATGACAATAATCAAATCAAGCAGGAAGGGATCACTGACAACAGTGACTGGGTAAAAACAGAAACTAAGTTGTATTCCCCTGATTCCTGGAATTTATTAATGCAATATGAAAATCTGCCAACAAGATCTTCTGCTCCTGCCATAAATGGCAGAAGTGTTTCAACTGAAAAGTCGGTAACAACTTTTTTTTACCTCGAGGGTAACACCAGGACTGAAATCCTTTCCTCAATGGCAACTGACATACACGAGATTGCTCATGGATACTGCAATCAGAATATTTTTCAGTATGCCACCGAAAAGGGACTGGAGCTTGACATGAATAAGGCAGAACTATTCTTTTATTACTCGCCCTCCAGATCTTTTTTCATTTCCTTTCCCTTGAGTTCGTTATTTCACTCAAATGAACTTGTTTCTGTCATTCCTGAAAACCTCAGAACATTTCGTTTTAACACCTATATTGCCGGCACCACATCAACTCAGAGAGAAGGAGTTATCGGACTGCTTGATGAATTGCATTCATATTATCTTGAATCAAAGTTTTACTCTCAAATGCTTGATGCATACAAAACTTCTGAAGGATCTGATACTGAAGGTTTCTATGAATGGGTTCATCACTCACAAAGTGCAATGACAGCATTCTATGAGTTCGATTTTTTCATCAAAGAGTACTTGCTGTATATGAAACAGAATTATCTGTCCGATTATCTTAAACTCAAATCATATCAGCCATTTATTGAAGCGTATAGTTCAATCCGGTTATCTTATGAAGAAGTGATAAAGAATTATTTACAGCTTATAAATTCTGAAATAAACCATTTGAATTCATCCGTAAATAATGGAGCAAAGATCGAAGATAATGAACTCTGGGTAAGAACCGGCAATAGTGATACAAGCAAAGAGACTCCGGTTTTTTCAGAAGACCGTGAAAAGATTTTACCTGTTTTGGAAAGTGACCGTTATCAGTTAATAATTGCTGATTTTCAGTAGGTGCGGATCACCTTTGCAGAAAAGCATGTATTTTTTAAATAAGAACTAAGTAACAATCTCAGATTATGGAAAACCTTTATGTACCTAAAACCATCATAACACCTGCAATCATATTCAATACAAATGGAAAGCTGTTTATCTGGGGACGTTCATTCCAGGTCTTTGATGGGGAAAATACTGTTGATTATTATACATCATTAAGAGAAAGAATGAATGTGTATTGCCTTGACCCTGCTGCCAGATTGGAAATATTCTTTGGTATTGAAATTATCACAGGCATGGAACAGAGAAATTTGCTAGAGATTCTTCGAAAAGCAATAATGTTGCAAGAGAAGAACTTCAGCGTAATAATTAACTGGTATTATGAACATGATGATACAGATATGAAGGAAAAGGGTGAGGGGTGGTCGGAACAACTGGACTTCAGTTTTAATCTTATTGAGATTGAGAGTATTGAAGCCTATTTCGGTTCAATTGTTAATTGATAAATTGTGTGAAGTAAGGAGATTTTATCTCTCTTTAGCTCTTAATATGTTTTTTAATTATTTCTATCAATGCCTCCTTACTAAACGGGTTCCGGATATAATCATTAAACCCTCCTTCAAGACATTTTTCAAGCAGGTTAGCATAATTTGTCTGGGCAATTATAATAACATCTTTATTGAATCGTCTTATTTCTTTTGTTGCCTCGAATCCATCCATCACGGGCATCAGAATGTTCATTAATATAATGTCAAACTTTTCGTTAGAACAAAGTTCAACTGCTATTTTCCCATTTTCGGCATGAGTGATCTGAATCTGTGTAGTTTTAAGCAATTTTGAAATCATGAACAACTTTATCTTTAGATCATCCACGACTAAAACTTTAAGATGCTTCCAGTTTTCCATGTTCTCATTATTAATCTGATTTTACTTAGCGCGGTAATGCATATGAGACCTCAACTCTGCGGGCTGAAATATAAAATGTGATCTCTTCTTCTTTAACCAGAACTTTCAATTTTGATAATCGGGAGGAGAACATTTTTTTAGTGAGTTCAGTATCAAGCATTGTCCTGGCAATATCCTTGTATGTGATATCGGGTGTTTTAATTGCACAACCAATAAATAATCCATTATAAGAACCTATATATTGTGTGGCTGATTCTTCATCCCACTTAGACAAAGTGAAATCGATCAACCTTGGATTAACCCATTCTTCTTTTTTAGCCATGAGGAAAATACATTAAGTAGTTTTTAGAAGGGAAAAATGTATAACTCAAAAGTATAAAATCCTGTGGATTAATAATCCTACTGTCTTTTTTATTACTTTAGCTTAAACATTCTGACTCTAAACTTAGATACGAAATATTCTCTTTTATCGGATTTTTATACAAATAATGGAAATGGAACCAAGAAATCAAAAGGCTCAGAAAGTCTTGGAAGTATTTCCCTCATTTCATGACCTAATGAATAATCTCACTGAATACAGAATAGATAGAATCCTCTTGGTGAAAGAGCATAAAATGTATAAAAAATCATTGGAATGGAAAGGAGTAGCTCTGGCAGCAGATAAAATTTCTTGTGCAATGAATGGCCACACCTTCTGGGATAAGTACGACTTTGATGAAGCGGGCAAAGGGTCAGCGATTGTTTTGGATAATAAAAATGAACCTCATGAAGTTGATTTTTGCACATTTTGTGCACTAATAGTCCTTTTTTACATTACAAGTATAAACATGAAATTAAATCAGGATCAATATCATGCATGGGACAATTTTATTGACGATGAGGAAATCAGGAAGATACTTTATTGATTTTAAAATTTAAAACTAATACTATGCCTACTAAAAAGTACAATGAATTTCTGACTGATATGGAAATTGGTCAGGTAGCCCTTGTTATAAAGTGGTTAAAAAAGTATTCTATTCCCTTCAAAAAGGAGAATATGAAACGATTTACTGATAAAAATGGTTCTACAACCTCTTTTAGAGTTTTAGTTGATAAAACAGATATGTTAGAGGATTTTAAAAATGAGAAAATTACACCGGAATTTGTAAATTCTGGTAAAGTATATATTACCATTAAGCTTAAGGCCTAGTTCCAAGGATTAATGAATTCACAAAAAAGAATTATGAATCCCAAAAGAATTATCCTTATCAGGCATGGAAAGTCGGAGGGAAATGCTAATCCAGAAATCAACAGCCTGAAACCGGACTATGCTCTTAAATTGAACGATGAAGGTATTATGCAAGCCAGTGAAGCAGGGAAAAATCTGAAAGATTTGATCAAAGAAGAAACAATCTTTTTTTACATTTCTCCATACTGGCGAACACGTATGACATTTGAGCAGGTTGTTAGTCAATTTTCCCGTAAGCAATTTAAATTCATTGAAGAGCCACGTCTCAGAGAGCAAGAATGGGGGCACCTCAGGTCTGCTGATGAGACAAAACTGATTGAAGAAGTGAGAGACGCTTACGGTCCATTTTATTTCCGGTTCCCTGATGGTGAATCAGGAGCTGATGTTTATGACAGAGTAAGCAGTTTCTTTGGGACACTGTTTCGTGATTTTGAAAAGAGAAACTTCCCTGAGAATGCAGTGATAATAACACACGGGATGACAATCAGGCTCTTCATAATGAAATGGTTTCATATGAGTGTTGAGGATTATGAGAAGCTTGCAAATCCTGAAAATTGCCAACTGATAGTATTAGAAAGAGAGAGTAACGGAAAATATTTTCTTAAAAATGAATTAAAAACCCATGAAGTTAAGCATAAATATCAACGACCATTGAAGATCAAATCTGACAACGAAGCTTTTAAATAATTAAAGCAATTATATTATGGTTGTAATCATTGCTGAAATTAATGGATCTTCTTCGCTTTCAGGTCACGAAACCTCAAAACTTAAAGAGCATTGTAAAGCAGTGGGTATAGATGAGCCCCAATGCCTACACCACAGATAATCTGTCAAAACTGTTAGAACAGAACAGGGATCAGAAGTTTCTGTTATTTTCTAACTTCCCCCCCGACAGTTCATATCCTGAAAGCGGAAAAACCCTTAAGGAGTTTGAAAAGGGAGATCTTATTTATAGGTCGTGGGATGCGGATTCATACTCAAAAAGCATATCTCTTTTTGAACAGTTATATTCGAAGTAATTTTTTAAATCCATCCATTTCATTACCGGAGCGCCTGAAGAAATGCTAAGTGATGATCTCTTATTGTCACTAAATCCTCAAATTCAGACATCCGTAATCAGGAAAAGTATTTGGATTCATGAGAAACTGGATTATAAGAAGTTATATATTCTATTTATGATGGAAAAAATTAAAGAGGCTGCTATAATGGATCCTTTTGCATAAAAAATAATTGATTAAATTGTAAGACAGATTTAGTTTTGATGCATAGCTAAAATTGTATCTGACTTAAAAATTTGGAATTTGCTTTAACTAAAGTTTAAACCGCTGCGAAAAATATTGAAACCGATATAAAGATTTTAGAATTAATTAATGAACTGAGATAACAATGGAAGAGCAATTGACAGGTACAATAGAAAGTTTCGAAAACAACCTTGGTTTTATAAATGCTGATAACGGAGACTGGTATGGTTTCGAATCAAAGAAAAAATTTAAAAAAGGGACAGGGTAATTTTTGAAACGTTAGATTCTCCAGTTGCTTTTGAGATAGCATGTTTAGGAGGTCCAATTCCTGGTGTAAAAGTAAGGTTATTGAAAACATCATGACTTATCGCCTTTTTCAGCGAAATTCAAAACATCTCCATATTCATCATGAAAATATTCCGGAGCCATATCAAGACATGACATAATGACTTGGTAGTCTTCCATAACTTTCTGATTTTCTCCTTTATTTAAATTAATTCTCATCCGCAATAAAAATGAATCTGTATAACTCAGAATATCTTCTCCGCCTGACTGGTAGAAATAACTTATCACAGAGTCTGCATAGTACTGAGCCTCATCAATTTCGCCCAGCTTATCATAATTTATTGCAAGAAATTGTTTTGCATATATATAATCATCATAAATGAAGCTATCCTGTGGAGACTTGTCCGGAAATTTGACTAGATTTTCTGTTTGATTGCAAATTGATTTCAAAACCTCAACAGAACCCTTATAGTTTTGATTATCATGCATAAAACGAGCCAGGGATAATTTTAAGACAAGCTTCTCAGGAAATTTTTCGATTGCTTTTTGGAATACTGGTATAAAACAACCTCCTTCGGGATTTTCAACTAAACAACTTTGATACAATAAGTTTGTTCTTTTAAAGAAATCATCGAACTCAACAAGATAACCATATTCTTCAAATATAGTCTCATAAAAGGAGACGATCTCTATTGTAAAGGATTCGGATGCTTTGAACGATTCCATTTTATATATTAACCAGAAAAGGGGCAGTAGCCTGTTCCTGGGTTGAGACAGAATCAGTTCATTGACCTTTTTAATATCAGCTTCAATAAAAGCATCTGAAGGCAAGTCAATTATGGTTCCATAATAGGTGTTGATTCTTGCCAATTGTTCAACATGCCATCTGAAGGTTTTTAATGTGGATAACTTTTCATCATTTTGAATTTCAGTCAAAATCTTCTCAAAGTCAATTTCGTACTCTTCAATTTCATTCAGAAGGTTCTTTACTCTGTCAAGGAGGATCTTTAATTGTCCGTTTTTTAAGGAGAATCTGATATCAGAATCGGCAAATGTTATTAACTCATTTGTGATAAACTCTTGTAATTTCATGTTTGTTAAATTTTTAAATGATTACATGAATCAAAATAATGCAATAAAGTGCATCTAAAAAAGTTCATATTGTTCATTTAAGGTACAAAGGAGGCCTATTTGCCTAATATGATGGCATTTACCCTGTTGTTATCACCCGATCTGTATGGCCCGGGGTTATTGATTACTTTTAACCAGCGGATATTTTTGTAAATTAATTCTTCTCCAATTTCAAGCTGACTTAGTTCAATACTATCTCCTTTTAAAAGTTTTGAGTTTCTTGAAAGAACAACTTCAAACTTATTTTCTTCCAGATATCTGATGGATATCTCTTTATTTTCTCCAAATATTATTTGTATAATATGACTCTTAATAAATGAACCTAAGCTAAAAGAAAATACTTCACTTTGCTTTTTTGAGGAATTCCTTTCAATATAGTGAAGCAGATGATCAGCACTTTTAAAATCGAGATATTCTGAAAGTATTTCAAGTGAACTGATTCGGATGTTTCTCTGATCTTTAGTTAATCCCACAATTCGTTCTATCGTTGAGCCACTAAGTGTTTTTCCGATGCGGATATAAATATCAGCTTCCATGCCATAATCATGCAATCCACCAGTTGATTCAAAATCTATTGAAGTGGTAAGTTTTCCGTATTTTCGGTCAATAAGTTTTTTAAGAGTTTCTTTTTCAGAGTTGTTCAGCTGAACTGAATTGCCGGCCTTTTCCATAATTTATAATTGATATTATTTGAGGTCCAATTTTTTTGAAGCTTCATGTTATGTGGATATTAAATTAAATCAGTTTATTACATATTTTGGACTTTCGATTGACAACAAAGCTTCAGCACCGTTCCTGAAAAGCTTTTCTGAATTCAAGTGGCCGGAAAATATTACGAAACTCTTCTCTGCTGCCGCCTAAGCCGATTATTGTCAATGATCCGTAGTTCAGGATACGGGCTAATATCGACTGGCCGACATTTACGCTTTCAATCTTTGAGAGGTTCATCAGAGGTTCATCTCAAAAGTTCTTTTGGCAATAAAGCCTGACTTAATAATTATCCGCCTGTTTATTATCACAAATTCTGAGAGCCACCTTTCGAACCAGGCTGCAAATGTAAGTGTTAATACGAACCCAAGTGTGAAGAAAGTGATCCAGTGCAGTTTGGTTTCAAAAACCACAGATTCATTGCTGATAAGATGCTTATTTGCATAGCTACCAATATATATATTGTTAAGAACAGTTTGATAACCGGCGGGGTTGTGAATAACATAGCAAGTAAGAGATTAATATTAAGGAAAGTCAATAATCAATTATCGGAATTGGTTTACAATGGTTCCTCAATCTTTACAAATTTCACCTGATAATAAGCAACTGGCTGATTTTACATACGGGAATCCAGCTCTTCTGCATACCATATCATCATAACAGCATATTCATCGGTAGAATGATCTGCATACTCCAGCAAACCCTGTTTAATCTGTTTGCATAAATTTCCAATTTGACCTGCTGAGGGACTGTTACCGAGACTTAATATGTATTCTTCGCTGGCCTCAACCGCACCCTCCTTTAAGCTTACACATAATTTAGCCCGACGAGTTCTTTCCTCCGGTCCAAAGAGAAAATCTGATTGCTCGTCCGGGGTTTTGCCAGGACAATGCTTAAGGACTTCCCTATAAAACACCTTAATCCTTGAATATAGTTCGGGCTCAGTCAGTTGATCCAGGATTGTAACATGCGAGCCTTCGTGACTTGTTAGTTTAACATCCGAAACACCGAACTTAGCTTTAATTAAATCCTTTTTAAGCGACCTTAAAACCAAATCTCCCGAGGTAATCTTGATTATGCAAATTCTGTCATCTTCAAGGTAAATTTTACCATAACACCCATTTAAACAGTTTTTGTCTTCGCCGAGAATCGCATCCACTCCAGGCCATAACCCTGCTATTTGGTCAATTCCAGACCCTAGTTTGAATCCTTTATTTCTTATTACCATTAACATATTCATAAGACACTATTTTTGTAATACAATCCATATTAAATTCAGCGGTTTGAACTAATCTGAAAAACAGGAAATTGGCATTTGAAAGAAACTTACTAAGATTATGTGGATATCAAGTTACTTGTAACAAAGTAATTACAATTTTTTTATCAGTATAACTACTGGACAAATTTTGTAATAAGCAGTTCTTTATGTTCACTTTTATCGCTATATAAAAAAATTGTTTTATATACTAATTCAAGGGTCACATTATGAAAGAATCCATCACTAACTAGTCTCCTTAAATCATTTGCTCCATTTAAACTTTTATCCATATAGGCAAAAGCAAAAGGCACAGTTTTATCGGATAAGTGAAAATAAGAATATTTATCAGAAGTAATCTGTTCCCATGCACAAAAGAAGGGGAGTAATTTAATGTTCACTTTTATAATTTGAGGTTCTGTTGACAAATCTGCCATGAAAGAAATGAGATTTATATTATTTTTTATTACGGATTTTTTCTCCACCTTAGTACCATGATGCTCATCTATAGAATTTTTATTCTGACCTTTTTCAATAATATTATCCTTTTGATTAGCATAATTTGGCAGATTCTTCGTTAACAAATTCGAAGATTTTAACTTGGCAAGAGCTGATTCTGTTGACTCAATGATATTATCCAAGCCGGTTTGGTCTGCTGATGAAACAATATGCTCACAGTTTGGACATATTCGACTAAAGGGGGGGATTAACTCCCCACAACTGGCGCATTTAACAGTCCCCTCACCTTTTTTAAGACTCTGCAGTTTAGTGTATAATTTTGATTCAAGAATCATTTCAAGTTCATCCTCCTCCATCCCGATTTCCTTTGCTTTCTTTAAAAGAACATCTTTCTCCTTCTTTGTTATTACACCATCTGCTATAGCATGTTCAATCAGTTTTTCAAATGCATCGTCATGTTTTTTGTCACTGATCTTATTTATATCATTAATAATTTCATTGCAAAACTGATATCTCGATTTTTTTTCGGCTTTAATACACTTGTTAATGATACTTTGCCAGACCTGAGGCTTAACTTTTGATATTCCAGTCAGATTAATATCCTTCGTAAACATCTCAAGCAGGACTAACCCGAATGAATAAATATCCGTTGTTTTATCAAACTCTTTTGAACTGGTTATTTCAGGAGCCATGTACCTTGGAGTCCCTGCTTTAGACAGATTGTCTATAAATTCATCCGAATATGCCAACCCCAGGTCAATCAGTTTTACCTTACCGGTTTTATTGTTGACCATTATATTACCGGGTTTAAGGTCGCGATGAATTATTCCTCTGCTGTGCAAATACTGAAGTGCATCGAGGACTTTTAACGAGATATTTTTTATCTCCTCAATGTTCAGTTTCCCGGCTAATAATCTGTTTTCAAGAGTATCACCGCTTACTTTTTCCATGAAATAATAAGGACCCTTCTCGTCTTCTCCCTTATCATGAACATTTACAATATTATCATGCTGCAGTGATGATAAAAACTCATACTCTTTGTAAAACAACTCCTTTCGGGCCTGATCATCCTGATATTTTGGAAGCAAGCGTTTAATTACTACATATCTTGACCCTTGCTTCGCTTCAGAGATAATGCTCATTGCACCCTGACTATCAAGAATCTTTTCATTTGTAAACTTTGCTGAAGAGAAGGATTCACCAACAGAAAACCCTGAACCGGATTGGTTCTGATCCTCAAATCCCGAACCCTCATTTTTATTATTGGACCTTCCGGTAAATCCAGATCCGGTTGGCTCTTCTTCTGAGTCCTGAACAAATCCGGATCCTTTTGGCTGTTGAATCTGCCCGGCAGATGAACTTCTTACAAAATTAAGCTGGCTATCGATCAGCATATCAATGGATTTCTTATCAAGCATCGCACTTTTACCCAGTTTATAGAGATAGTTTCTTTCATCTTCAGTAATATTGCCCTTCTGGACAAAAGTTTCAAGGAGGAGCTTAAACTTATCGGTTGACATAAATATTATATATTAGTTTTAATCCATGAAATTTAAAAAAATATCGTGAAACGTGCCTGAAATTCCCCGACAAAATGCATATGCTAACAGAAAGTAAACCAATAAAACTAATATTTTCAGAATGAGGTGAACTCTTATTGTTGTTTGATGAATGATTAATGAAATTAAAAAAGTAAATAATGGAGTCTTTGAAAGATTTTGTATAAACTACTAATTGACAATTTTAAAGAACGCCACATCTGTCCTCAAATTTTAAAGACTAATAGATTAATAACAGAACTCCAGTTTCTTATCGGTATAGTCCATTTTTTCTCGACATTTGCAATTACCAGATATACAGCCTTTAATGCTGCCTGATCGTCAGGAAAGACTGTTTTTGTTTTAGTTATTTTCCTAATGGAGCTATTTAAACTTTCGATAGCATTCGTTGTATAGATGATTTTGCGAATTTCCTGTAGGTAATCATAATAAGCAGTAAGTTCATCCCAGTTATCTCTCCAGGATTTTATGGCATATGCATATTTTATACCCCACTTTCTAGCAAATTATGAATTATTTCCATGCAGAATTTTCTAAATAAATTTTTGTCTACCCATTCAGAAAAGAAAAACAATGAATGTCCTGCAAGTATCGGATTTCTCTTGTTATTGCCATATGTAATTCTTCTTTTAAGATTGCTATTGCAGTCCTGGGGCTTCCATAGATTCTTTTACCAGAATCATCTATCTTTTTTATGCGATTTGATAACTAATTGTTCTTGGAGAAAATACTTACAGTTTTCTTTAAGAGGTCGTGTCCTATCTGCGAATACTAATGTTTTGTTGCATCTTGTCTTCATTGATAGATCTGATCTGCACCCATTTCCAGTTCGGCTTATAAGGCAAGGAGATTTTTACAATAATAACTGAGTTCTATAATCCTCTATTTATACTCTTGATCAAATATTTTTTGCTTTTAAATTTAGAATTTTAGCATGACTTACTCTCTTAGCAAAAGTAGCACATCCAGCTTTTTCGATATTAGTCGATTAGAATTAAAGCATAATCCTTAGTTTAAACACCTATCCTGACAATAAGTAACTTTAAGCTATTTATTAGTTTGAATCTATAACGTAGATACCACAATCATTCTGGAAAATTTTATTTATATTATATAAAAACCTTTATACACAAATTTGATTAACAAAATATTTTTTCTATATTTGGTTAACTTACTTGTTTTAAAAATTATTTGATACCCCTTTTAACTGTTACAAACATTCTTGAATCTCAGATCAATAAATTCTTAAAGCAATGTATTCAGGTAATTTTTTGTTTATATTTCTTTAAGAATTAGTATCACGAGAACTATGGTTTTTGTGAATATATATTATCCAAATCTTTCAAAATTACTTTCACCGATTACACCCGAGGAAAGCGGATCGGGTTTTGTTTTAAAATCTGAACCAGATAAACCAGAAGAAAGTTCCGGTTTTGTACAAAACGAACCTTCTCTGAATGAAGATTTGAAAGAATTAGAAAAATCAGAATATTTAGGAGGTTCTGGTTTTACAAATTTCCAGAATCAATCTGCAGGAAATCTCTTCAACAATAGTAATAAAGCAGGAGAAAAATATACCGATATTACTAAAACTATATTCCAGGGTGCAATGAGCGATGTATATTTCGCTCGTCAGGATAAAATTAAAAAAGTAATAATCAAACGATTAAAGAAAGAATTTTTACATGATGAGAAGAGAATAGAACTGTTCTTTAAAGAATATACAAATGGAATAAAACTCGATCATCCTAATCTGGTAGTGATGAACGAGAAAGGGAGCGATGAAAATGGTCCCTATATTGTGATGGATTATGTTGATGGAACTCCTCTATCGATATTAATATCTTCGGGTATTAATGAGAAGGATATTACCAGAATATCACTGGAATTATTAGATGTAATTGGCTATCTGCATAAAAGCCAGGTAGTTCACCGTGACCTAAAACCAGACAATATTTTGATCACCACAATTGGAGATAATGTTAAACTGATTGATTTGGGACTTGCTTATTCAGATTCAATGGTCGATAATATTGCGAATGCAGGTACTCCTAAATATATGGCTCCTGAGATGAAAACTGGACAGTCTGAAATAGATCGAAGAGCAGATATTTATTCATTTGGTATTATCCTACTCGAAATGTTCACTCGCTCCACAGATAGGGTAAAGGCAAATGAAATAAAAAGCGAGGAATGGAAAGTGATTATCTCCAAATGTATTGAAAATATTAAAAATGATCGTTACAACTATTGTTCAGAAATAATTAAGGATATTGAAAATATTGAGCGATTAAACAGTTTAAAAGAGATAGTAATAAATAAATCAGCATTCCAGAACTATCAATCTGAAGCAACATTAATATCTCCGGGAACTAATTTCAATCCTCCGCCCAATATGACTAAAAGGGATTATGGTAAGATCTCGATTCAATTTTTCGGAGCTAGTTTACCGGGGGACCTTCTGGTTGATCTTTTCTTTAACAATCGATTAATAGAAAAAGTCTCCATTAAAAGGGGCTTTAATGTATCAGTCGATGCTGCTAACGGAAATAATAAACTTTTTTTTCAGGGTACTTCTTTCAGGAAAGAGTTTAACATACTCATTTCCGATACCAGCAAGAACTATAAAATAACATTAGAGTATTCCAGGATTGCCAAAAATTTTACTGATTCATTTTACTTGCAATAAATCAATAATTACCTCCTATAGATATGAAATCAATTCCCTCCTCAATTTTTTACAAAGAACAACCCCTTGAAAAGGGGATGGATGTTGCACTTCTTTTTGCACTTGAAAATCATAATGCCATAACTGAACATTATGCAAAACTGCAAAAAAGCTTGCTTTCTGTTAAAAAACAGGAAGAAGAGATTAAAAATAATAAATACTTGATATTACCTTCAATTGTTTGTTTAGTAGGGATTATTCTTGCTTTTGTGGTAAGTTACTTCCTGCTGGTGGTACTTTTAGCAGGTGCCATCTGGCTTTACTTTAGTTATAAAACAAATAACGAGAAGCTGGATGGCTTAAAGGCAGACAGAGATCGGCTTGTTAAAGAGCTGAATGCAAAAATGCCTCAATTGGTTAAGAAAATCGGAACCGTAAACTATTGCGCTGAAATTTTGCCATTCGGAGATGGTTCATTGATTATAGATGTTTCAGAAATCATAGACAATTCGAGCATTAATTGCTCTTTGATAGAAAATTGCGAAAACAAGCTTACAGAACTAATGGACCGGAGATCAAAATTAAACAAAGATTTTCCAGTTCTGCTTCCTCCGGGACAAGAAAGTGTATTTTCAGATACTATTTATTTAACCGGGATTGAAAAAGATGTTGAAGATATATTGAATCTTCTTGATGAGCTTATTACTGATTGCTCAGTAATTAACATTAACCTGCCTATTTATGAGAAAGATGACAAAATTCCTACAATCATAAAAGACCTTGAACCTAAGTTCCGCGATGTCTCTAATGATTTAATATCAGTGATGACTTCAAGAGACAGAAGCACATTCACTGACAAATTAAGGATGACAAATTCTGAGGTTGAAATAGTTAAGTCATTCGGCTACCAAAAAATTGAGATGCTTATAAGAAGCGTTTATAAAGAGATGGATGATCTATCCTTTAGCCTGACTGATAATCGGAATTATTCTATAAATGATGTCCTCCTGAAAAGTGTGGAAGAAATAGAAGATATATATGATTTCCCGCTTACCAGATTTTATAATCCGAAGTTAAGCGGATCAAAACTACTTGAAAATTCTATCAGAAAGTACGATGGTAATGATTTTGATAAAATTGAAGTCGCTGAATTTGAATCCTTTTATAAGAAAGACGACATGATCAAATTAAGGGATATTCAGGCAAAAGTTAAGGGTATACTCAAGAATATGCCGGAAAATGAAAAGATAACAAATTCAGAACTGAATTCATACCTGCAGAAAAGATATGATAAATATGCAGATCTGATTAAGGATATGTCTCTTGAGATAGCACCAGATGAAGAGGAAGAGAATTCAAAACATTACAAGAATGCTATATTGTTTTATAATACATTTAAGAAGAAATGGATTTGCCAGCTTACAGGAGAAGAGTTTACTGATGTAGAAGCTTTAAAATCACGGATCCTGAAAATAAAGGAAGACCTTATTAATCCAATCTGGGATAAATTGTGGCTTGAAAAACATGATGAGAAAGTAAGAATAATAAGGGAAAAAGAGCTTGAACTCAGAGAAAATAAAAAACAGGAGAATTCAGAATTACGTGAAGAGGTAAAGATCTTTACCGAAGAGCTCAGACCTATTAGGAACAGGCTTGAAGAGAGTGCAGTAAAAGCCAGAGTTGGTGAGCAAAAACTTAAATTATCAATGGACTTTTACACTTCCCAGGATATTCTCAATAGTAGTACTATCAGCAGGATGAAATCCTATCTTGCCTCTGATGAAGTCAAAGTTGAAACAGTTTTCCAAGAAGCCGACACAATGGAGGCTAATCTGGAAAAAGAACCAGAAAGCGTAATGCTTGTCAGGGGTGATCTCAAAGATTATACTCTCCAGGTCAGGAACAAGGAAAAGTTTTATTTAACACAGAAGTAAATTTTAAAATCTGAAAATACTATATCTATGGCAGAAGGTACTACACTATCAGCAGTAATTGATACAAGATCAATGAAAATAATGGTTGATGGAATTTCAGAGATCATTGGTCAACTTAAAAATGATATTCGAACTCTTAACACTACCACAAGCAACGGCCTAGGCAATGTTAATAGTGGATTAAGCAGTGTCAGCGGTGGCATTTCAGCTCTGAACAGAGATCTAATGGCTCAGATGGTTATCGAGCTTGAGCGTCTTACATCTGTAAAAAATGAAATTACGAGGACAATTGAGGTAGATGCACAGACAAACATCCTGGAACATATATCCAACCTATCAGAAGATATTTCCTTGATTCATACTGCTTTCCAGAGAATAAAGAAAGAACACACAAAAACCTTTACACGCCTGGCGAAAATCAATAACAAATTTGACACAGCCAATGAGCAGGTGAAGGACAGCTACGTAAAAGACATTACTCGCCTAGGGAAATACATATTTGAGGTGTGGGAATTGCACTATCTTAAAACCATCTACCTGAGATTAAAAAGCCAGCATATTGAATTATTCAATAATTCAACCGCCACAATTGATAAGATAAAATCAAAGCGTGAAGAGATCTTAACAAATCTGTTAAAGGCAGTTGATGTTAAAATCGCTGAGTTTGAATCTAACAGGGCTGCATTTGATTTTGCCGTTCAAAATATAAAGTCTGACTCATTCAGATTCAGTGGTCCTATTGAATTGCCTGTAACTATATTGGAATCAAATAATGATAAGGTATTCTTTAATTGCGATATTTATTCTGGCACGAAGGATAATGATAAAGTTAAAGTTCAGCTTACTCAAAGAACAAATGTTGATATGAGTAAGATGGCCTCCAGGGTTACCTGGAGAAATATGTCTGAAAATGAGATTAGCAATATGGAAAATAATCTTAATGAATGTGCAAAGCAAGGTTTCATTAGTGAGGAATATATGAAATTCCTCATAGTTTCGCTTAAGAATAATCCTCCTTTAACCATTGAATCTGCTAAAAAATAAAAATTATGGATCCTAATAACGTAGAACTACAAAACGAAGTAAACGGGAATTTTTATCCTTCGACGCAATCTGAATTGTTACGAAATCTTATTTTGAGAGGCCCATTTACTGTCAATGGTGGCATATTTGCTCAGAATATTAAAAATATAGGGGTTGGTACCGTTAATGGACCAGTATTAGCTACCGAAGAGATAACTCTTGAAGCAGGATCTATTCCGGGCAATCCAATAAGGTTCATGTCCGGAATCAATGCTACTATGTCAATTGCTATAATGGAAACCAATAAACCTCCTGAAGAGAGCGTTATAGGAGATTTGAATAAAGCGGGAGTTATGGTAAAAGGAGATATTATCAGTAATTATATTAAACTGGAAAATGCACTGGTTTTTGGGAATATCAGGGCGAAACAAGTATCAATAGTAAATTCTATTGTTCTTGGAGCTATTTTTGTTGATGAAATGCTTAGAATAGAGAATTCAATATTCGGTTCATTCCAGGCCGGAAAGGCAAAAATAGTCGGGATAAATGGCTGGTGGCTCCCATTCGCGATTTCGAGTTCACCATTTGAATTTGAAACTTCCGATGATGGGAAAACTGCTGAAGTACACTATCTTCCTCTTATATCGGAGAGTGTTGAAGAAAATGGCGTTATCAATTATTATAGGAAACTTTTAAAATCAAAAGCCAGAATATTTCCCAGCGATGTTTTCCAGGATTCAACAGTTAACGGAGAAGTTTATTATCTTCTTAACTTGGCAAAAAGGGCTTTGAATTTCCACTCTATAGAAAGTGATATTCAAAAAGTCAAAATTCTTTTAACCGAGTTATCCAAGTATGAGCATCTTGACTCTAGCTCAAAAGAAGAATCTCAAAAAGTATGGGATAAAGAACTTGGAGTTGAAAGGATACTCCTGGATATTGCCTTTTCCTAATTGCTGTTAATAATTACCATGTATAATTAGAAAAATGCATTGATTTGTGATCAATGCATTTTGTTTTCCTTATAATCTCATGACTTTCAGATCATTAATTCTTTTGACAAAGAGATCAACATTTCATTTAACGGCTTCCCCGTTATGGTAATTAACAGCTTCTGTTTCTCCGTTGGCTTTGGATCTTATTGCTAATCCATTCAATAGGTCATTAGTCCATTCTCCTTCTAATTTTGAGACATCTTTCATATAAAGAGTTCCCTTTCCGTTCTTTTTTTGATCTTTAAATGTCCCATAGAACCATGTGCCATCAAAATAGTAAACTGTTCCCAGTCCTTCAGCCTTGCCAGAGTTTGTTTCCCCTATATATCTTGCATTACTAAGAATTAATACTTTTTTAGAAATAAGCATATTGTTATTACCGGTTTCTGCCAACCTTGATCTTTGAGAACCAGAATAAGAATAATTCCTAATGCGACGCTTTGCTTCTGCCCTTATATTCTGGTACTTGGTAATAGTGTAGTCTTCGTTTCCCCCCTTAAATGGTTCAATTTCTTCACCGGGTAATAATTGTTTCACTGCGTCATCGTATCTGGTTTTTGCTGATCTGAATAACCCTTTTTTAATTTCAATTGTCCTGTTATCTATTGCAAATTTCTCAGGCAAATTCATTGCGCATTTATTTGCCAAATCAATATAATTTTTCATAAGGCATTTATCGAGTATCATATTCATCTTTTCAACCTTTAATTTTGGGTCCAGATACAAGCTTAATCCAATCGCCTGGTCAATGAGAAATTTAGACTGAGAGTCTTTATATTCAGAAAATACTTTGTCGCTTAAGGCAATAACTTCATCAATTACAGCAGGACATTCCGAAGGAGTATTTACTACTTCCTGGGCAATATCCCCAGCAATCTGGCTCATAAAGGGGGTAATGACATCAGGGGTCTTAAGAATCAGAACATACATTTTTAACCTGTCAGATTTATCAAGAAGTTGAATTCCATTTATGACTTCCTTCATCAGAATATTTGAATCATTACTCCTCTGCTTGTAGATTTTGGTACAAAAGTCTGCCAGCATCTGGATATCTTCAATTCTTAATTTCTCGTCAATTCCAGATAATGAGCTAGCATAAAGTCCAGCCAGTTCCGAATTAATTGATTGAAAACTTTTATCATCCTGATATTCTATCAGAGTCAAAAGTGTACTGAACTTCTGATCAGCCGGTAATGTTTTTATAAACTCCAAAGTACCTTTGTTATAACTTGCATTACTCAATAATAATAATAATGCATTTCTAACAGTATTCACCCTTGAATTCTCCAAAATCGGATCCTTGCTTTTCATATTAAGTTCTGACAAATACCTAATTATCATATTTGAATTAAGTGCTTCCTTGCATAACAGGGCATTTACGATGTCAGACGCAATCTTGATTTTGTAACCAGGATATTCCTTATCCTTTTGATTTAATACGCTTAAAGAATTAAAAGCATCATCATACTGGTCTCCTCCGATCAAAGTGGCAGATTCAGTTTTTACAATTTTTTTAAGCGTTTCGGTTTTCTTCTTTTTAGGGTAGCGTTCAGCATAAAGTATTGCTTCGGTAAAAAGGTTTTTGGAAAGGCAATCTTCAGGGTTAGAACAAAGTTTAGTCGGTGCAGGTGCAGGGATAAACGGAACTGAATTTAAACCTGCATACAGTAAAACGAGAATAATAATTAGAACAGGTGAGTAATTTGAAGGAAGTTTTTGTATCTTCTTTGTTATAAGGTTCAGTACCACCGCAAACAAGGCAGATACAAGAGCCCATATAATCGGAATATATAAATATGACCAGAATTCTTTACCTTTAAATATACAAAACATTATGCCTGCAATCAATCCTAAAGCAATCAATAAGATAACCCACTGCCAGCGCTTCTCATCCCACTGATTGATAGCTACTTCTTTTTTTCGGCGAGTAATTTCCATTTGAAGCTTTTCTGCCGGGTAATCAATCTCTTCTGCTTTAGTGAACAGAAGTTGTTTCTCTTCCTTATTCAATACACCATCTGCAAAATATTTATCGAGCAGCTGGGTCATTGCTTTTTCCTTCTGGTCAATAATGGCAGATGAAGCTTTAGGTTCTCCCAGCTTCTTGATATCATCGATTATCTTCTGACAAAACTGGTAACGGGCTTTTGGTTCGGGTTTAAGGCATTTATTTATTACATTCTGCCATGCAACGGGTTTAACCTTGGGAATATTATCCTGATTGATATCCTTGGTAAACATCTCCAGCAATATTAATCCAAAGGCATAGATATCGGTTGTTTTGTCAAAGTCGTTCTCTCCTTTCATTTCAGGAGCCATATACTTTGGTGTTCCTGGTTTGGACAAGTTATCGGTAAACTCATCAGAATATGCAAGCCCGAGGTCAATCAGCTTTACTTTGCTTGTTTTATCATTTACCATTATATTAGCTGGTTTAAGGTCCCTGTGAATTATGCCCCTGTCATGCAGATATTTCAAGGCATCGAGGACTTTAAGAGATATATCACTTATCTCCTCCACATTCATTTTCCTTCCTGATAGTTTTTTTTCAAGTGTATTTCCGATTACTTTCTCCATGAAATAATAAGGACTCTTTTCGTCTTCTCCCTTATCATAAACGCTAACTATATTATCGTGCTGTAGCGCTGAGAGAAACTCAAACTCTTTATAAAGTAACTCAAGTTTTTTCTCAAAATTATCAGCATTTGGAAGCAAGCGTTTTATAATCACATGGCGAGAACCCTTCATAGCTTCCGACACTGTACTCATATTGCCCTGAGAAGCTAAAACCTTTTCATTTGTAAATTTGGCTGAGGAAAAAGTACTTTCTCCAGATATTATCGAGGAATTCACTGATTCGAAACCTGATCCTGAGGATTGCCCTGTTGCAAAACCCGATCCTGGTTCTTTAACAACATTTTCTGTGTCGAAAACCGAGCCTCCTGAACTTATTTTCGCTCCGGATCCTGAGCTTCTAACGAACTTCAGCTGGCTGTCAATCATCATATCGATAGTGTCATGATCGAGATCAGCACTTAATCCGATCTTATACAGATGCTTACGCTCCTTTTCAGAAATTTCGCCACTCTTGCTGAATGTTTCCAGGGCTAGTTTGAATTTCTCAAGAGACATATATTTCGTATTTTATTTAATTATTATATCTGAATGCTGTTCATATTACAGTTAGATGAATGATTTAATCCAAATCCACAAGGATGACAAGTCTCTGTAAGATCCTGAAAATCCTCTGCAAAAAGAGTATGCCAGAATCAGGTATAAAACCACAACTAAAATTTTAAAAATAGGTTGAAATCTATAAGATGTTTTATGAATAACAGCACTAATTAACAGTGTAAATGATGTTGAAACTAATGCAGAAAAAATTGGGATAAGGATATATGCAAAGAATCCCCGGTGATGTAAAATACAAAATATTATCCCTGGAACCACTCCTAAGAAAAAAAAGAAAACTATCCATCCCGCCCCATTTTCTTTATCAAAATTATCAATGGCTTCCTTTTTTTTCTTCCCCCTTATTGTTTTTATCTCTTGAATTCTTTTTTGTCTAGTAATTTCCTTCTCTTTTACCAGCTTCAATTGTAGTTCTTCCTTTTTCCCCTTTTGCTTATTAACCTCTTCGATCTGCTTCAGCCTGATTGATTCTTCTTTTAGTTTCAGTTTGCTTTCTTCTTCTTTTTGTTTTTGAATTTTTGTTTCCTCATTCTTTTTGAGTTTGATATCTTCCTCAGCCAATCGTTTTTCGATGAGTAATTTTAATTTGTCAAGCGGGTAATCAATCTCCTTTGCTTCAATATATAACAGTTTCTCCTCCTGTTCAAGAAAAATCCCATCTTCAAAATATTCATCCAGCTTTTTATTAATGAATTTTTCCTTGTCTAAAGTAGCCTGCCCTCCAGGAGCGATCCCTATATTTTCTATATCAGTTATAAGAGCATCACACGTCTGGTATCGCATTTTGGACTCTTCCTGAATGCATTTGCTGATTATACTCTGCCACTCAAAAGGTTTTATCTTGCCAATCTTTTCAGGATCGACACTTTTGGTGAACATTTCCAGAAGGATTAATCCGAAAGAATAAATATCTGTGGTTTTATTGAATGATTTCTTCCCTCCTGATATTTCTGGAGCCATATATTTTGATGTGCCGGCAACCAGGAGTGAATCAACATATCCTTCAGAATAGGCTAAACCAAGGTCAATAAGCTTTACCTGCTGAGTTCTGTTGCCTATCATTATATTCCCGGGCTTCAGGTCCCTGTGAATAATACCTTTTCCGTGTAGATAATCTAATCCGGAGAGTATTTTAAGGGCAATACTTTTTATTTCTTCGGGAGTTAATTTCTTACCGTCAATTTTTTTTTCAAGTGTATGTCCATCTATATTCTCCATATAATAATACGGTCCCAAATCATCTTCTGATTTTTCTATGACACTTATGATGTATTCGTGTCTGAGGCCTGACAAAAATTCAAATTCCTTGAAAAACAGATCTCTTCTTTGGGGATCATTTTTATGTTCAGGTTTGAGTCGTTTAATAATTACAAAACGAGGTCCCTGCCTTGCTTCAGAGACAATGCTCATCGCACCCTGGTCTGATTCACTCAGAATCCTCTCATTGGTAAATTTTGATGATGAAAAAGATTCGTAGTGTGTAAATCCAGAGTGTATGTCATTATCCATTGTAAAACCTGAGCTTTCAGCTTCGTCGACGGAGCCTGTTACAAATCCTGATCCTGACTTGGATTCTTCATTTCCTGTAAGAAATCCTGACCCTGCAATTTGGTTCTGTACTGATCCGGCGCCTTTAGCAAATTTCAACTGACTGCCGATCATATGGTCGACAGAAGTTTTGGAGAGAGAGACTTTCCTCCCTTCAGCATATAGGTGTTTTCTGTCTTCGTCAGATATTTCACCTGTTTTACAAAGGGTTTCAAGGATGACTTTGAATGTTTCCAGAGACATAATTAATTATTTAATGATTCTCAAAATTGTTAAAGGACCTGTATTAAATTTAAGGTTCCCAACCTTTAGAGCATTTACCTTATTAAATTCTAACTTATCTGAAGTGAAATCCATCCCTGTTTTAAGATCACAATTCTCACTCTCAAATACCGAAAATTTTTTGTTGCTTACATAAGTTGCTTTAAGATGTCTGAATGATCCCTTGCTTGAAATCCAGCCAACTTCGATCTGAGTTCCTGGATTAAGTAAAGACGATTCAATCTTATCAATATTACTATCAGTCTTCACAGAAGTACTCTCAACTTTATTTGCCAGAAGTTCTTTTAATAATCCCGTGTATACTTCATCACTTCTTAAAGAAATTACTTTCTGAGATTCAAGATTTAGGTTCCCTTGAAATCCTTCAATGTTAAGGCTATCTCCAAGTATAAAGACTTTCCCAATCGTCTGATGAGTCAGCTTATACCTGGCAAGAAAGTGTTCAAGCTCAATTCTAATTTTATGAATGTAATCCTGAACTGTATTTTCAATAACCTTCTTCTGAAATGTAAATGAGTAATGATATGATATCCCATCGATAAGAAGATCCATTTCAAGTTTAAAACGTCCTGATGACGACTTATTCAAATTTTCGAGGACCTGCCTTGCTAAGCTGGAATATTTTTTCATATAGAAGCTCTTTTTCTCAGGTGTCAATTCCAGACCCTCTTTGCGGTTAATATCGTCAATTATTTGACTAAGAATAATATTTAATCTTGGATCCATGCCTTCATTATCGAATAGTTGATCTCCAATAGTATCAAATGCACCAGCAGCTCCCATGGATATTGCTATGAATTTCAAATCATCAGTTAATCCGTCTATGATAATAAAATTTAAGGCAACGTCAGGCGCTTGAATATTGCTATACTGACTGCGAATAAAAAGGTAAGGGAATGATAGTGGAGAAAATGATAACCTTAATTTTATTTCTTCAAAATATTTCTTAAGGACTTCAAATGCTTCTTTTTTTATCGATGAATGTGCAATAGCACTAACAAATATAGGGCCATCTAACTCCTCAAACGAATCACTGAGCTGGGATAAAGCGTCGACGTATTTTTTTTTGATCCTTTCAAGCATCGGTTTGAAAAGTGATCCCATTTCAAGACTATACTTACCAAAAGTTGTTCGTGTTAAAAGCAACTCGTAAATGTCCCCAAAATAACCTGGCTTGTTCTCAAGGAATGGTTCTTTATACCTGTCACTGTTGTCAATTTCCAGTTCCAGCCCAGTAAAAAAGTATAGCCAGAATTTATCCTGGTTATCAGAATCCTTAATAACCTCGAACCGATTTGCAGGTGCCATCGCAACTATCAAGTATTCTGGGGTAAATACTATTGAAATTTTCTTTTCCATTTAGTTCAAAGTTTAATGCAACAGCAAGTTATATTATCAGTACTTCCTGACTTCAGAGCATAATCAACAATATGATCCGCCAGTGCTTCAGGTGGACTCTTTTTAATTACTCCCGAAAGTCTGTCATCATTTATGAATCCGTGTACGCCATCAGTGCATGCCAGGATGATGTCTCCTTTCATCCATTTCTGAGGACCCTTAATTGAAATGGTCATCATTTCCAGCGGCTGACCCAGTGCAGAAGTCATAATATTTCGTTTTGGATGTACCAAGGCTTCTTCCTCAGTAATAAGACCCTCCTTCACCATTTTTTTTACAAGTGAATGGTCTTCTGTGAGCTGAATTAACAATTCTTCCCTGAACAGATATACCCGGCTGTCTCCAATGTTCAGGGTATAGTACTCACTCCCTGAAAGTAAAAAGCCTGATACAGTTGTGCCACAGTTCTTATATGATTCATCTTCCTTTGTTTTCTGCAGGATTTTCTCAGCTATAATGATTGATGTCTGTTCCAGGAAGCCTGAAGGACTGAATCCTTTTTCAATGTTTCTGAATTCATTGCTGAATGCCCTAACACAAAATTCACTTGCAAAGTCTCCATGACCATGACCACCCACACCGTCGGCAACAATAATCAGCCTGCAGCCTCTGATTACCGTAGAAATAAAATAAGAATCTTCCTGGTTATTCTTTAATCCTTTTTCACTCTTGGCGGATATTATAGCTTTTCCTGATCCGAATAAATCATAAAACAAACGGAACATTTTATTTAAATAAATTTGGAATGAGATGCTTATGCAGATAACACATTCCTTCATAGATAAGGAGTGAATGGCGGAATCCGCTACCACCTTTAACATTATCCTTACTATTCATTGCCTTAATGTACTCCGGATCAGAGGAAATAAAGGTCATTAATTCCTTGTATAGTTCAGACTTCAGTTTGTTGAGCTCATTGATATTAATAGTATTAGCCAGCTGACCTGAAAAATCAAGGAAAATGTCAAGGAACCTATTAAATTCAACAAATTCCTTTGGCAATTCAAGAGAAAATGAAATGTCTGTGAAGTATTCATCAATTGCAGGTGCATCAATCGACAATTCAATAGGATTCTCACCGCGAGGATGGAACTTATACCCTTTTTCTCCAATTATGTCAGACTCGCTTCTAATCTTTGCAAGATCCTCATAACTAAGTCCTTTACTTTCCTGCGATGTAAGTCCTTTTGCCACTTCAAGCTTAGTGTCTTTAAGCATGTCTTTTCTTTTGCCTAAATCGAGGGTAATATTTAGTTCGTTACCGAGTCCGCTCTTGAAGCAAGTCTTGTAATAGCTTTCTGCATCCGATGTACCTGGAAATACATAAAGCCATTCAAATATTTTACCACCTTTACCAAAACTGTAGAAATCAACACGACTGATCGTTTGTGCATCCTCAGGAGGTAATCCCTTAACTACATTTGCGACTAGCTGACCCGCAAAGAACAACAGTAATCCGCTTATATAAGCAGGGATGGCAAAAACTGCAGGATTCTTTCCTGCCACAAACCTGTAAAATCTATTAAAATCGTCCTCTGTCTGAAGTCTATCAAGTATTGAATTAAGGTAGAAAGGAGATGTTTGCGGCTTGGTTTTTATAGTATCGATGCCAGCTATTCTGAAAGGGCAATCTGCAGAGCTCTGAAACAAATAGAGAGTATTTCGCAGGTCTGGTGATTTAAGAATAACATCTGCAAGTATTCCTGATGCCAAGCGAAGAGAACTCTGTTTTTTGAAAACATATCCTAAATTTTTTCTGTCGCCTGCAATAATCAGTATATCGCTCGTGCTTCCACCAACATCTATACCGAGAATCAGATTATCACCTGCATACCCTCTCCCAGTGTTTAGTACGTATTTAGAGACTGCTTCAGCCTCTGTAATAGGTACCCCGGCTTTAAAAGTGGACAAACCGGAGTATGGAGATGACAGATCATCAAAGATATTTTTGTATGTGTTAACATCAGATTTTGAAAATGAACCAGGATAAGACCATTTTATTTCACTTATTTTCTTAGTCTCAGAATAAAGTGATGCTGCTGCCATAAGAACTATTGACCGGAGGAATGCACCCTTTTTCTCTTGCCCTTTCTGATCTGTCAGCCATTTTGTATTATAATGCATATTCCCGGCATTGGTTTTAATTGTCCTTGAGTCCATGTCATGGATCTTAATATTTGGCTCAAAAACCGGTACTCCGCCAGCTATTCCCTCTTTCTGATTGCTCAAAGCGTAAATTTCCTTGTGATCATGTATCCATGATTTAACCTGGCCATTCTTTGGCTCTTCATTCTGGAAAAAGAGTAACTCATCTTTCCGTGCAGTCTGTTCATGTTTTAGATCCACAACTTCAGAGCCAAGCAGGAAACGGCGCATGTTCTTAAAAGCAAGAGGAGTAGCTGCTTCATTATCAACGCTATAGCTCATTGCAGTATTGTTGCTGCCAAAATCTATTCCAAACTTTACATCTTTAAAAGATGACTCCGTATTCAGATCTTTAATCGGCTGGTACATATTAGGAGTATCCGGTTTCTTAACAACCAGATAACCGCAGTTAATATACTTGCCGCTTACCATCATTCGGAGCTCAACGCCGGCCAAAGGCTGACTGGATCTGATGATCTCATATGGCCAGTCATCTGATGAAGCTGTGTCAACAGGATATTTAACTAGCTGGGCTATTTTAATATCATCTTTATCTGTAGGAGTATCAATAGTAATAATCTCATTTTTCTCATTTAGGATAGGTTCGTACCTTTTCTTTTCTGCATTGTACATTTTAAAGAATGGCATAGCCCTTAAACTGACGTGGTTTGATGGATATTCTGAATAAAGGAAATACTGATTCCATCCCTGGGAAATAAACCCCGGCCACATTATTATGCATCTTTGCTGCTCTGCAAGGAATTTAATGCCGTACTCCCTTGTGATTGGATTTATTGCAACTCCTCCAACCTTAAGGCGTAATTCAACTTTTAACTTATCATTAAAAAGGTAGGCACTCAGATTCGAAGATATATCCTGGTTCTGTGTACCTGAAGGCATCACAAGATCTCCCACCTGATGAAAGAATATTTTCAATCCCTCTGCACTCAGGGGAAGAGCGGCAAAATAAGTTTCACCCTCAGATTGGACTTTTATGAAATATGCCGAGATTTCAGAAAGAGGGTATTTTGAATCGGGAGATGTAAAGAGGTACAAATAATCACTATCTAACAAAAGTTTAGAAGGGTCAATCTGGATAAAATCCTTTTCCTGAGTTTTGCTGAACCGTCCTTCGCCAAAGAAAAATGTTTGCTTATAATTTAATATATCATAAAAAGGCTCAGCAAATCTTAACTCCCCAAGAGAACCTTCTGCAACTATTCCTTGACCAGTAATCTTGTCAATTATCTCTTCAACTACAGAGTGTATTTCTTTATATGGTGTATCCTCCTTGTCTACTCTGTTTTTATAAAGTTTTTTATAAAAACCTTCTAGCTTTTCATTAATATTTTGTGCTAATATTAATAGCCGCTGAAGATTATCCGGACTTAGACCAAATTGAAAAGGATCTTCAAACTTGCCATTCCGAAACCACGGAATGTCTAATGACGGCAAGCTACTGTAATCAACCGCTGTAAAAAGCATTGTATATGGAGAAGTGGCCCCCACAAGTATATCGTTATAATAAATGAGTTGAATAAAGGGTATTTGATCCGGTTTAATCTTATCCGGCTCACACCAAAGATCTATATCGTCAAAGAGTAGTCTGCCAAATGCTCCTGGGATAGCAAATAAGTCATCTGTTTTAGGATCCATTATAATTTTATCCTTGATAGTAATTCTGCCAGGGAATATAGCCAAAAGGGCAAGTAGTCCTTTCCATTCGTTCCTTATCTGTCGATATACTTGCAATAACGAAGCATTACTTTTATCGTCTTCCCCTGCATTTTTAAAAGCATATTTGAATAATCTGGCCCGAGCCCATACAGTTGGAACACCTGTTACCATTGAATTAAAAACCTCAGCATCCGTGTCAGTAGTGGATGGTGTCTCTATTCCCTTTATATATGACCAGGCCTGGGTCAATTCTTCCCATACTCCTTTTGTCGTTCTCCTGGTATCTGAACTTTTTATAAGTAATGGTTTAGGATCGCTCATTTTCTTAATTGTTTGAATGTTTAGAAAAAAAAAATTCATAATATGGCCCTTTAAAAAGACCATTCTGTTGATTCTATGCTAATTAAGAGGTCTTCTTTGAAAATTTGTAAATATTTAGAGTCGTATCAAAAGATCTTTTAATCAGTTTCTCCATAGGGTCCACGATTTCATATGAATCATTCTCTTTAAGAAATTCAGATTTGAATTTTGCATACGGTGAAGAGAAACCTGAAGAGAAATTACAATCAGCATAATTATTGTCTTTGCAGTAAAGATATTTTCCCCAATCAAACTTATCCAACTGTTTAAAAGTCGATATACTAAATAATTCAGGATGAAACAGAAACTTATCGCTTCCTCCTGCAGAACGGTGAACCTGTCTTAACCAACCATCTTCTATGTTATTATTCTGATCAATTTTATAGTGAAACATACTCATATATTCCTTGAGAGCTGTAACTCTTGGCAAGTCCACGGATGTGTTGTAATTTTCGATTTTCCCCAACTGTGCCTGAGAAAATAACTCTGCTTTTGGGTGATTGGCCAGAAATGATGAAACGACAAGTGCGGCAAATCTTGAAGCAAAATTAAATTCTTCATTTGCTCCAACAAAATCAGTAAACTCAAGTTTTCCGCTATCGTCAATTGATCTGCAATAGTATTTTGCTGTATGGTGTTCAGTAAGAGATGTAACTGGTGTTTTAAAAAAATCAAATGCTGCAAAAGCTGCCATGAGCTCGATAAAATGACTGTCATTTTTTTGCTCAAGACCACCTGTCAGGGTTTTGTTGCCTGGTTGTTCTGTCTTGAAATTAAGTGACTCCGTACCGAGAACATAAAAACTCTTATATGTAGTCTTGACAGTATTATCATTTTCATAGAACATCATAGCTGCCTGGGAATTAATAGAAAAGTTGTTGTGGCTTGCAATAACCTTTTCGTTTTTTCTCTGAGCCTCATCCGGTACCGGGAAAGTGAAATAGGAAGTAAGCAATGTGGCTCCAAATAATACTTTATCCAACTTTTTACTTGGATCTATGATTTGCAGTGCGGCATTAAAAGCATTAGGGATAACCGGAATACTTGAAGCACCTGTTCCCCCGAAAACAGAACCCAGAACAAATACCTTTGGCATCCCATTATTTGATGCATCGAGGATTTCAGTTATGAATTTTGCAAGATCACATTTCTGATTCTTCCTGATATCACTAAGTATAGAATGATACATAAGTAGAGAACCTAAATGGGTCTGAGCCCTATATCCGTGTCTCAGGTCAAACTCCCGTACATTCTTGCTCAACAGTAGATTGGCAATGTCCCTGTCTTTCTGTTTGTTATAGTCGAAAAGGCTGGTAAACTTTCCATTTTTGTTGAAATCAGAATAATCAGGACTATATTTATAGAACCTGATTTTTGCTGAGAACAATGTGTCTTTAAGCGACACATGGCTTTTCTCATCGGGTCCTTTTATACGTTTATAAGCGTCGATAAGATTCTTCACTCTTGCAAAGTTGCCATTCTCAAGATCTGTGTCCAAAGCCAGGATTGTTATTTCCTTCCCATCATACATTCCCATAGCACAGGTGTGTATGAAGGCTTCAAGACAACGCATGCCGGTACCGCCGATTGCTATTACGAAGTATTTGTCTTCCATATAACGTTATTTTTTAGAGGGAAAGATCGTCCCGATTTTTGATTTTGGAAAAAGTTTTGATACAATGAAGACCAGTAAGAAATATACTAAAAATACCAGAAAAGTGGTTATTGCTATATGGATGGTAAACTTATCCTGGGCAGGAACACCTTTAATAATTCCTATAACATAAAGAAGATTCCATAGAAAAAAACTGATTCCACTAAACGCAAGGATAACATAAAACCAGAGTCTTCTCTTAAATGCGTCTCTTGGATTTTTACCACCTTCAAATGCAATAAGACTTGCTATTAACCAACAGATAAAAAGACAGGCAACAGCCCAAACAATAGCAAAAATATAGGTAACACTTATTAGTCCTCCTATATTTGTAAAAGAATACGAATGGCTATACATAAAATAAAGTTTTGAGGTTTATAATCAGTTAATTACAGGTTATTCAAAATAATTGTTTGGAAGGGTTTTTATATAGTAAGAATATATTACTTTCCCTTCTGGATTTGCATCCTGGATTGCAAGAATTATGCTTTCATAAAGTGCTTTATTCTGAGTTATCTGCTTGCCCTGCCAGATAAATTTTTCAAATTTCGGATTTGAAGTATTTGGTTTGCATTTGGTCAATAGTATATCAACTTTTACAAAATTCTCATGGGTAGATGATAATTGTGTCCCATTAAAGTTAGGGTGTATTTTTAATCCTATTTCCCCTACAGTATCTCGAGAATACGTGTAGTTGAAAAGTTTGTTGTCAAGCTGAAATAATTCTTCAATAGGTTTAATATCTGGACCCGAATATTTTCTTTCTGATAGAAGATCCCCCTTTTCGTCATAACAACCTTTAAGTCCTTCCTCAAGAATAAAAGGCATATTATTATTGTTCAAATCAAGCACTTTATTGCCTTTTTCATCTAGTTTGAACAATGGAGGTTTCGCCTGACATTGTTTGCAAAATTCAAATTTGGAATAATCTTCATAAATATCGTAGGTTTTTATGCCAATTTCATTTAACTGGTATAATTCATTGTTTTTTGCATTTAGAAAAAGTTTCCTTATGAAATCCTTCCCCCCTGGAATTGGATTACCTGAATTTTCATCTTTTGCATTACGTATATATTTTACAATGTCTTTCCAGCCGAGTGCAAAATCCATGTATTCATAACCAAGGTCTAAATCTTTCTTATAAGATCCCATATCGAGAGCCATTTCCTCAGCCGAACCGGAAGATTGTTCAGTTGGATAATCCTGTTTCAAGGTAAAAAAATCATTGCTGAATGTAAAGCTACTGTAAACTAATCTTTTTGCTGCAATATCATTTTGAAGAAAATATGAAATATCATCTGAGGGGAGCTTTTCTCCGTTAAAACTTTTAGGTATAAAAATCATATAGAATAGATGTTTTGTTTTGCCCGCATCCGGATGGTCAGTAATATAAAAATCTATCCGGTTACCTTTTTTCAGCCATTTTGCAAATGCTTCCCTTGCCCATGGACTTTCAGATGCCTTTTCTCCAACTTTCTTTTTCCATAATTCTCCGTCGGTAACAAATATTGAAAAATTATTACTCTCGGCTATTTTATCCAATGCTTTGTCTAAAGGTGCATATTCCTTATCATAATTTGAAGGATTTTCTAATTTTGCAAACATGTCTCCTTTTGGCATATTTTCAATCAGGGAAATAGAATCATTTGCTACTTCATAAAAATCAATTGTATTTATCTTCATTGAATTAATGACTGCATCAAAAAATTTCTTGCTGTTATCATTTTGAAAAGCTACTTTCAGACCTTCAGTAAAATCAAGGTAAAAATCAACATTTCTTAAGTCTTGGTTTTGCAGTCCTATTCCCATGTAAAGAAGATGGTAATCTCTAACTTTATCCCATTGCAGAACCAGGTCTGATTGCTTACAACCAAAACTTAGAAAAAGCAGCAGAATTCCTGATAATAATAAAAACTTGTTCTTCATAACAATATATTATTTATTTTTTAACACTTTATTAATTACATTGGAATCAATGCTCTTACTCACTCCTTCTATAAATCCTTTTGCCCGGTTGCTAAAATCTTTTGCACCTTCTTCCACATCATTTATTAATTTTTGAGTACTATAAACTGTTCTTGCTCCCTCATATTTTCCCTCAAGCTGAATAAATTTATCCCTGTCATCTTCAGATAAAAGATTTAGCTTCTCTTCCGAGAAATAGTTTTTGTAATATTTGAAAGTAGAATCAGCGTCAGCCCAATTTTTCGAAGAATAGGCAGAATTTTCTGAGATAGTAGTGTTAACAAACTGCTCAAATCCATTAAGATAAACAATCGCACGATTTGCAGGATTACATGAAATCAAGATTAGAGAAAGCAAAGCCAGTTTTTTCATGCTTTTTGACAATTTCAATATAAATTAAGTATTTTTAGATTCAACTTTAAAAATTTATGTCTCCAAGCCTAAATGTAGATTCCAAGGTAAACGTACTTTTAAATACGAATTATAAATCAATGATCAAGTTTACAAAAACTTAAAATTATAAAAATTTATCAAGCCAAATTCATATTCCCGGCATTTTTTATTAAAAAGGAAGTTTATGTCTGCGGATTTAATAAAACCACAATAGAAAATGAATCCAATGACAATCTGCTCTTTACCTGCCCATTGAAATACAATTATTTCATGAATTTTCTTGACAACGATTTATTATTCAGGAGAAATTGAAAATATCTTGAAATAGATAAAAGAATTCAATAAAAAACAGTAAATTAGACATAATTCTTTATACAGCAATGCATTAAAACTGCATATTAATAATTGATCGTATGAGCATACACAGTATTATTCTCTTAGCAATTGCTGTTATTATTGGCATACTATTGATCAAGTTTGTAGCCAAAATTTTCTTTAAAGTACTTATATTCCTTGCTGTTGCCGGGATAATTTGTTACCTCATATTCTTCTATACCGGGGGAAATAGAAATTCCGGTGAAAAGACATTTATGCTTTATTCTTTGCAGGAAAAATATTGTGCCGGGAAATTGGATACCGTCAAATGTGAATGCATTATTAATCCTCTTCTTAACGATCTTAACAAGAAATATAAATCTGAAGAGATTGCAGAAATATCAAAAGATCCGGCAAAAACAGTTGAGGTACTAGTAAAATTATTAAGTGAAAACAGAACGGATATTAAGGCTTGTCTTAAGGAAAAAAATGCCGAACATGACTGGAACGAATTTATTGGAGATATAAAATCATTAAAATTTGGAGATAAATTCAGGGATGCTGTAAAAGCGATCAAAACGGAAGAGTAAATTACAAAAAATCCTTACCTACATTATGAAAAAAACGAGATATTACCTATGTTTATTACACTGAATATTCAAATAATCTGACATTCCGTTGTATTGAGCTGTCTAGTACAAAACCTATCAGAATTTCTAATAGTACGTTAATGCATTTCCCTTTCAAAGAATTTCTGTAACTGATTGATGTAAAATATCTTTGGCGACAAAAAGCTATTCTTCCGCTGACACTTCCGATGACAAATTAGTATGGAAAAACCGTTCTTGAAGTTTGTACTAAATAATTGATACAAGCCTTCTGTACTTAATAAAATGTATCGTTGTAATTATGATATAAGTGAGTATAAAATTAACCAGTGAAATGAATAGAGAAAATAAAAATATACCAAAAAGTATTCCGGTGAAATGGCTGTATTTTAGTATGTAACCCGTAAGATCAAACTTCAGAAGTACTGTAACCATATTTATCAGAAGAAAGATCCCAATTATGGTGCCCAGACCTTCAAACATTCCTTTAAGATCAGGAGGGCTTAGCTGCATATGAGATGAAATTGAAAAAGAGAGGTAAAGAAATAACCAGAATAACAAAGAACCAAAGTTTGAAAAAGTAAAAACAATGGCTAGGATTTTCAGCCCATACTGAAACAATGATCCAAAATTACGCATCAGGTCAAAGAATCCGGTGTTTTGTATTTTGCTTGAGGAAAGAATTAAAGAGATTTCATTGAAATTAGGCAGCATAAAATACATCAACGCATACAATATGAATGATCCAAATATAATTGGCCCCAATCCGATAAAAAATTTGCCGACATTCTGATAAAAACTATCAGGGTTATAGGAATGATTGACATAACCAAGTGAACCATCTAAGCTATTCGGAGAAAATAATTTGATATTATCAATTCTGTGACCAAATATAAGACAGAAGAATGCATGCCCAAGTTCATGAACAGGGGTTCCTATCCATCCGGTAAAGTAAATATCCAATTTTTGATTACCGGAATTGGCGAAAGTACCTCTTGTGGAACGCGATATAAAATAAAGCAGGATACCAAAAATGAAGAAAAATCCGAAAACTGCCATAATCTGGAAGAAAGCAGATGATAATACTGTCCCCAGATATTTCAGTAACATATTTACATATTCCATAAACAGACATTTTAAATTCTACAAAGAAAAAGGTTTAATGAGGAACAAGTTTAGGTTATACTTCCTTATCAATCATTATGTTATTTTAAAATAATTTTACTCAATGATTAAATTTAGCTTTTATGATCATCAGTCCATCTAAATAATTCAAACTAGAGCAATAAATTATGGTAGAATCCAATAAAATGCGTTTTCTTCTTTAGATGAATCAGTTCATCCCAGGTTTTTAAAAGCAAGTACTGTTGCACATAAAAATATAAAATATTTAACAAATATTAGATAACGGTTAAAATATTTTTTTCATGCAAATAGGCTTATGTTTCTAAAGGAATTATTTTCTCACCTATAGATAAAACTCAAAAACAACGAAAACTGAAGAATCAAGAAATGGAATAAAAAGCAATTGTAGGAGGCAAGTTATAGCAAATTTATCAGGATGAATCCAAAAATAGAAGAAGAGAGTTTACAATGCCTTTGTAATAATTCTGAAAATTTTTACATCTTATGACCAGTAAGTTTGGCTAACCAATTATCGAAAGAAACAAATAAAATAAATCTAAATATTAACATTTTGGGAAAACCCTGATAATCTTAACTTTGCTTTTTAAACATATTGTTGTAAAGAAGAGTTTTCTTTTTTAGTACTTTTGATTTCTGTCAGAAATTAACACTGTTAGGTAGACCTTTGTTTTAATTGCATTATGATTATAATCATATGTACATTACATAGACATTCTGTTTATCTCTCAAGTCAAAATTAATATAACAAAATCATAGCAATATGCCAATCCAGTTTGTGGGACGTGAGAAGGAAATTGCTCTTTTAGAGATACTTCTGGAAGAGACCAGAAAAAGCTTGGGTAAAGTGATTATGATAAGTGCCGAACCAGGCTATGGAAAATCAGAGCTCGTTCACCATTTTCTAAGCAGGAATGATGCTGGATCCTATATAGCCGAGAAACAATGTTTCAGTAAAAATATGTCAGATGCTTATCTGCCAGCTAAAGATATTCTTCTGCAACTTAATGCTGATGCCTTTTCGGGAACTGAAGATAAGAAAACGGTTTATGATCGTTTATCCGGGATAATAGGGCAAGCCGGGCCTGATTGGATTTCTGTAATTCCTGTGGTCGGCAGTTTTGTAACTGCAGGCATTAGAACTATGCAAGCTGCAAAGGAACACTTTAGTAAACAGGTTGAATCCAACGTAATTAATGGCAAAGAGGACATACAAAAACTTTTTGACACTGAACTTCGTAAACTGGCTGCGAAACAGCCTGTGATTATATTTATCGATGATATTCAGTGGGCTGACTCTTCAACTCTCGATTTGATTTTTGCATTATACCTATCACAACGCATTAATCCTTTCCCGCTCATGATAATCGCCTGCTACCGAAGTAATGAGCTAAAAACAAATCCAAACCTCGAAAGCCTTCTTAATAATCTGCGAAGTTATGCACGACCCGAATTGCATATTAAAAGGACTGATCAATGGCTTCACGAAATGAGCGTGCCACCTTTCGGGATAGAAGATATTGTTAATCTTATTCGAAATAGATTTCCTGTAAATGACTTTCCATCCGATTTCACTGATAACCTGCACCGTATTGCACATAGCAATGTTCTATTTGCCACATCCATCGTTAATTATTTGTTATTAAACGAAGATATATATGCTGACGCACAAGAAGTGTATCATGTAAAACCGATAAGTCTATCCTATATGCCGGAAACAGCTAAAGGTATTATTGCTGAACGCGTAAGGCTTCTTAACGATGATCTCAGAGATATTTTAAATTGTGCTAGTATAGGGGGAGAGCAATTCTCGTTGCAAATGATTGCCGGAATGACTGGCGAAAATAAAATCAAGCTTTCAAAAGGATTGAATGAACTTTCTTTTAAACATGGCTTAATAGAATCGCTTCAGATGCGAAACATTGAAGAAATCCTACTTTACATTTACAGTTTTACTCATTCACTTATTCATAAATATGTTTATGAAACGCTTGATGAGAACACTCGCAGGGTCTACCACAATCAAGCAGCCGATGTGTTAAAATCCATTTTCGGAGAAGAACTTGAAAAAATGCCAGAGATAAGGGCCGAATATAACAGGCATATGCAGATTTCAAAGGGTTTGATTGACCCGATAACCTACAAATTGACAGGTCAACCTTGCGAAAGACGGGAAGACATAGACTTTTTACTGGAGGCTGCAAAGGCTGAGGTTGACCAGGCAGATCAAGCCTACAAAACCTTTTCTATGGAAGAATGCTTAGAGCATGCTCAAAAAGCAAGCGGAATGATCAACTGTGCCTATTATAGCAATCCTGAAATCCTGGAAACTAACTACAAAGCTGTACAAAAGACATTTGATGCTTATTTTTGGTTGGGACATTATCACCAGGCGGAACAGGCAGCCATTCAAATGGCAAGTATAGCTGAAAAACAACAAAACTCAGAAAATATTTCAACAGCCTTTGACTCTATTGGCCTGACCCTCCATTCAAAAGGGGATTTTAACACCGCAATTTCCTGGCATCAAAAAGCGTTTAAAATTGCTCAGAGTAATAATGATTTGGTTAATATGGCAATCTATCACAACAACATAGGTGAAGTGCTTTATTCAAAAGGGGATTATGATGGTGCTATTTCTTCTTTTCGAAAGGCACTTGATATAAATGAGCAAATCAATGATCATGTAAAGATGGGAATCTGTTACAATAACATTGGTAGCGTGTTAGGTTCAAAAGGTGATAATGATGGCGCTATTTCATGGTATCGAAAGGCACTTGAAATTGCCGAGATAAATAACGACAAAGTAAAGATGGCTACCCGTTACAGCAACATAGGCTTTGCAATTAAATCAAAAGGGGATTACGATAGTGCTATTCCCTGGTTCCAAAAGGCACTTGAAATTGATGAAAACATTAACGATAGAGTAATGATGATTAACCATTATAACAATATAGGTTCTGCATTAAGCGCAAAAGGAGATTACGATGGTGCTATTTCCTGGTTCCAAAAGGCGCTCGAAATTGCTGAAGAAAAGAATGATATGGTGAAGATGGCAACCCTTTACAACAATATTGGATTTGTATTAAACTCACAAGGGAAACACGATAGTGCTATTTTATGGTATAATAAAGGAATTGAAATAGATGAAACTAATAATGATAGGGTAAAAATGGCTCCCCGTTACAAAAACATCGGGCTTTCATATGAAGAAAAAAAAGATTTTAGAACTGCAAATTTATTCTATGAAAAGGCATTGTTGGTATATGAAGATTTAAGCAATACCTCTAAAGTTTTGGAGATGAAGGAGAACATTGAACGTGTGAAAAAAATGCTGAATTAAAATTGGAGCTTGAAATAGTTTTATACAGAAAGAATTATCCGGAAGTGTCTTATTCTGTTAATTTTTAGAATTATTTATGGCCAATTAAAGTGTACCCTTATCATAAAGTTCAATACATCGAACATAAGTTTATTTGTTTTCTACTGCACTAATTATTCAATCCTACTAAATGCAACCAGAACGGTTAAATATAGTCAAGGTATCAATGAATTTAGAAAAACTATCAATTTGTCTATCGCATTTGCTATTATCCCTTAAATAATTAATAATTACGACTCTTTAAGTATCTCTAATGCAACGAATATAAGAACTACAAAGAGCTGACAACTGACCCTCCCATGACCAACTAAAACTCTTATAATTAGAATATAGCTTGAATGTCATTGGAAAACTATCGGATGTTTTAGGTGATACCCACCACGAACCGGCTTCTCCCATTTCTAGATACTTATTCAATCTATCTATACGATACCCGCCAGGCAAAGCAGAAAACCCACTTTCATTGGTGGCACCTACATTTGGACTTGCCCATCCAGTTATTGATTTCGCTTTCCCTCCACCATCCTCTTTACCTCCTAAAAAGTCAACTAAAATCATCCATTCATCTCGGCTTGGCAAATGCCAACCAGTTGGACATACGTTCATTGCTATACTATATTGATAAATCCTTCCATAGATAGAACTATTAACTTCATTATCATCATAGCACCAACTTCCTTCACCAGAATTATAATTAAGATTTTCAGCCATCCACACCTGGGTTCCAATTTTTACCCATTTATAGGACTTATTATCACGGTTATCTATAAAAGTCCCAGTCTCATTTTGTTGTGCTAAGATTGGAGGTATCAGATTAATATTTATCACTAAAATTATAAAACAACATAGGTTCTTTTTCATGATCTTGAATTGATATGTAATATTTAATTTATATGATTTCTAGATATTTCCTGATTATTCCCAAATTGCTACAATAAACATTTTAGTTATAATCTTCAATCCTTCAAAATGTATGATAATAGCAATTAGCCCCATGAAAATTTGTAATTGTTTATCGCCATTTTTAGAAAGACTCAGTTTCAGATATAGCATATTCTATATTAAAAACTTTCTTAGTTATGAGACTATCATAATTATCATTACCTACGGTTTGGAGAATATGAATTCCAGCCTTTCTTAAAGTCCTTAGCATCTTGAGTTGACTTTGTAGCAGTGTTACTTACAGTTGTCTTGGTATTATTCCAAGCTTG
>PLLX01000027.1:2956-6565 GCA_003141415.1 Bacteroidales bacterium | reverse complement strand
GCAACCTCTGGAGACTGGATCACAGGCAGGGAATTGTATAAAGCACCCATGAAATTCAGACCCTTTGCAAAGCATTTTCTTGCGATGAATAAACCTCCTGTCATCTCTGATCAATCACATGGAATGTGGAGAAGGATATGGGTGTTAGAATTCAATAGAAGGTTTACGGAAAAGGATATGGACAGGCAACTGGAAGAGAAACTGGTCAATGAACTCTCTGGAATTTTCAACTGGGCGCTGAAAGGTTATAATAAATTAAAACAAAAGAAATTTGCTCTGAGTGAATCCTCATCCATGAAGATGTCCAAAAAAGAATATCGGGATGAGATTGACAGTGTCCGGTCATTTGAGAAGGAACATCTTGAGAAATCAACAGATCCAAAGGCCGCTATTATCTTCAGTGAAACTTATGAAATTTATAAAAGCTACTGCCAGAGTGAAGGGAAAAAAGACATCCAGGTGAAAAATGATTTCAAAAAGCAATTTCTTGATATGGGATATAAAATAGGAAGCTCTAGCAGACACGGAAATAAAGTCTGCATTTTCAATGTTCAGATAACTAGGGAGATATAATTGCTATTAGGTGAGGGAGAGGAATTGTCTTCTTCCTCCCCCAAAGTAAGTAATGGAAAGGGACTATATATTTGGACAGGGTTCATAGTCGTGAGATTAAAAATAGATTAACTAATTCGAGACAAGTTAATCCATAAATCGGAATAAATATAAATGCTTAAAGCATAAATTAACTTTATTAACTTGTATATTACACATTCCCAAAATTTATATTGATATTGAAATTATATATATTCTTTTAAAAGGTTGGAGTTTTTAGTTAATCTAGTTAATTTTTTCAGGAAGCTATTAAATTCATTCTGGAATATGAGTCGCCTGATCTGAAAAAGTTAATCTCAAGTTATTCTCGGGGTTATGATGGTGCTCACCCTTTAAGCAATCATTTTCAAATCCCTTTTTGGGGAAGGGGAAAGAAAACAAAACAACTAATGAACGGGTTTACCATCTACCAACTCATTCTCAATTAAAAACGATCTCATATACATTTTAATCTTTACATCTCCAACCATGGCACTGAGTTTACTAATTACAATATTGCTATCTGTTCCAAATATTTCAAGCATCATTTTTTCATCACAGTCAATCGTAAAAGAAACAATAATTAAGTTAATGGTATGATTTAATTCTTCATTAATAGAAATCAATGGCATGAATCGTATGTATGCATCTTTTGATGCATTTGTTGCAGAGATACAAGCGGTATTATTTTCAAATACGACTTGAAGCAAATAGGCTGGAAATTTATTCATTACAACTTTCATCCTTTTAGATATCATTTTAGGAATATCGGTCGATAATATTAATTTCCCTGTATTAATTGGAACCATACTTATTAATTCTTCTTCTGAATAAAATTCCTGGTTTATGTCTTCCTCCTGGGGATATGGATATTGTAATGATGTTTTACCATCTGAAAATGAGCATAATTTATCTGTGGCTGAAATGCTTACTTCTTTTCCTTTTGAAAAGTCTTTTAAATCTTTCAAATTATTCTTCAAGTCAGGTATTATTAAACTCATATTACCAATCAATGGTGTCAAATCCATTTCAGTTAATATTGGATAATTATAGGATTTTTCTCTAATAAATCCATGCCTGATAACTACATCATTGCATTCAAGTATTTTCATAATTGACAAACATCTCATGAGCTCTTTATACTTTTTCTTACTAAGTTTGATTGACTCCCCATCCTCTATACCACCAGCATCTGTGGCCATCTCTAATCCCTCCTGTGGAAATAATATGGTATAAACAACTATTTCTTAATTCCCAGTTACTAAACTATCACAGTAGTGAAAAATATCCAAGCGGTGCATCCATGATGAGATCATTGTTGAGACGCCCATTGCGGAAAGTGAAACAGCTTCTCAAATCCTACGGGATTCCATGATTGAAGCAGGACGGATATATCTGAAAGATGTGCCTATATTGGTTGAAGTATCTGCTGTGGATAATTGGTATGAAAAGTAATGGGACCTATAGAACTGCCTGAGCAATACCATCTGGAAGCTTCCTGGACCATCTGAAACGAGAGATCTTTGGAAAGGTGGATAAATGGATGGGGTGGAGGAAGAAAAAGGGGTTATTCACTTACGGTTATTTTGGAACCCTCTTGATTTTTCCTGTTCCCCGACAGTATTTGCAAAATCCTACCCCACTTCCGTGACAATGCGTGCAAGCAACTTGGCGGTTCCCAAAACTCCCATCCGATACCTTCCCCTTTCCGTTGCAATATGGGCAGCTTACTTTACCATTATTACAGTGCGGACACTGAACTGTTTCCAATTCTGCCATTTGTCACTCCTCTTTTTTTCGGTTTTCTTAATCAACAAACTCAACGGAATGCTGAATCTTATTTCAGACTGGTTATGCTTCTTTTGCATAAGTTTTCACAATTATTTCTACAGCTTCCTCAAACTGCTTTTCCGTTATTATGCCGGATTCCTTGAGTTTGCGGAGTTTAGCAATCTTTCGTTTTGGACTCTTTCTGCTTTTCATAATCTTCTCGACAGTTTTCTCGGCAAATATTCCGCCCGTAGCTATTAATATGTCCGTCCCTACCTTCTTCCAAGGGATTTTCTTTGCTGCTTTAGCAACCTTCTCCCAAGGGATTTTCTTTGCTGCGTTACTGAAAAAGTTGACAATTGGTCCTATCATTTTTCTCCTCCTTTCTATGTCTGTAAGATCTGTTAATGGGTATGTGAATAGCTCTTTTTTTACCCATCGAGGAAAGAAGTCTATCAAGGAAGTTTTCTTCAGGAATCTTAATGGTCATAGGTTGTTACCAAAATATAGATTCATCAGAAAATAAGAGCGCTGTATAACAAAATACATCCTATACATAGAATACGTCAAGTTTATTCTATGCAATGGATTGTTTTTAACCTCCTGATTTTCTGTCAATATGATTAAGAAAAAAGGGAGGTCTATAGTGGATATAAAACAGATGATTGGTGCCCGCATTGCTGAAATACGATCACAGAAAGGCATTACACAGGAACTTTTGGCTGGTAAAATGGGCATCAGTTCCAAATATCTGAGCAGCATTGAGCGAGGTAAGGAAAATCCAACTCTGAACACTTTCATCACCCTGTCGGAAGCTTTGAATGTTGATCTTGGGGAAATCTTCAGCTTCGTACAGATTGAAGATTCATCAAAAAGAAAGTCCATGGTCCAGTCCCTCATAAAAAATGCTGATGATGATCAATTAAAGCTTGCCTTTAAAGTCCTCTCTGCACTGATTCAAAAATAACAACGATAGAAATTCATGCACTCCACTTCATCCAATATTTAATGTCGCAGATCTTCCCCCAGTTGCCTTCTCTCTATACCGGAACCACATCCCCACCAGGATCCCCGTCAATGACAGAGAAAGACCATTGCCAAAGATGAACACGATATTTTTCACATACAGGGCATAGAGCAAAATCAGAGACATTCCCAGCATCAGAATGGCAAGATAAGAACCACTCAGACCATCGACACATTTTGTCCTATACGTCTTGATAATCTGGGGAACAGAACTGGCACACA
>PLLX01000027.1:0-2939 GCA_003141415.1 Bacteroidales bacterium | reverse complement strand
GATCTCGTAGGGCCTGTCCGTCTCTATCGTGCGATAGATTCACAAGCAAGATTTGAAAGTATTATAATGACCTCTGGGGAGATTGTCAAATGGAAATTTTGGACGAATAGCGAGATCTCGGGTAAAGTATATATGGGGATCATCGAAACTAATCTGAAGTCATTGTCAGATGTGATTAAAAAGTATAGACAGATATTTCTGATTCTTGCTTATTGAAATTGAAAGGTAAGATATTGCTTCATGCAAGACAAATATGTTGGTGATGTCGGAGATTTCGGTAAATTTATTCTGCTCAGTGGATTGACTTCAATAGGGAAGGAATCAATCAAGCTTGGTATCAATTGGTATCATGTGACAAAACCTGATCAAAGAGCAGGCGATGGACGTCACACAGATTACCTCGATGCAACCTGGAACCATTTCAACTGTTATCGTGAATGCTCTCTGGATATACATGGAAAATTGAAAACCATTGTAGATGCTGATGAGCGAAAAATATTAGCATTAGAAAAAGGTGGATTACTTCCAGATAGCACCCTTTATTATTCGGAACCTGTCCCATACGAAGCAAAATTTCTGGATCAGAGAATGATTAACAGAGAACGATGGTTTGAAAATTCAAAGACTGTGTTAAATAATTCAGATATCGTTTTTCTTGATCCTGACAATGGGATTCGACCATGTAATGTCAGAAAGACTCAGATGAAAGCGATCAAATATGCTTTCGATGATGAAATAAACGAATACTACAAGGAGGGAAAATCAGTCATCCTTTATAATCATCGGGATCGTTCACCTAAAAATGAATACAAATCCAAGCTAATTCTTTTGCAGGACACAATCTGTTCTAACGATAAACTTAATGTTCTTCGATTCAAAAAGATCTCTGTCAGGGATTACGTTTTTCTAATGCAAAAGAAACACGAAGCTCTCTTCATGGAATTATTCAATCGAATGTTATCCAAACCATATGATTATTTATTTGAGCGATATGAAATTTGATCACCATCATGGTTTCTTAAATATAAAAAGAAGCAAGAATGTTAAAGCATATACAGAACAACACCCTAGTGAAAGCCATATAAAAGATTCTTTTGTCTTTCTCTTTCCTCTTTTCTTTGACTGAAGTGTAATGTAACACAACTCTATAGCAAGAAATAAAGGCACTATTCCCGCCACTCCAAGAATAAAGAAGAGGACTTTATCTTTTTTCTCAAAGGGTGTGGTATCTCGAACTCTTAACTCTTCAACCTGTTCTTGAGTCTTTTTAACCTGTTCTTGAGTTTTTTCAAAAACTGTTTCAGATTTATTAGTAATCCCGCGTGACAGTAATTCTTTTGTTGCTATCTCAACCGCTTCGGCTTGATAATCATCTTTATTAACGAAAGCAATTTTGATTAGTTCTTCTGTATCGGTGTTTCTATACCTTGTTGCTAATTTAATATCCATATAACAACCTTCACCTAACAATTAATATCCGAACTTCGCTTTTTCCGATGAGTTGAATAACACAAACATACTATACATTTTTTAAAATTAAAATATTGCATTTTAGTTACGGTTGACGATTTATTTGTTTAATGAAAGTAGTATTACTTCTCAGTTTTGTATCTCAATTCACTTAATTTGTCATCAAGTGCCTTTATTTCATTCATCTTACGTGTTTGAAAAAACTCATGTATCATCCTTGTAGCCTTTATTAATATCCCAGCAATTGAATCTATATACAAAACAAAGTTCTCTAATGGGACATCCTTATAAAATGTCACTTTTAAATTATTACCATCAACTTCGTAATGGCGACCTATCAGAGCACTGATGTTGCTATGAGCATCTCTGCTCAAAAAATTATATAAGGAATTATATTCATTGGTCATCCCTGCTTTTTTAAAACGTTCATAAATGTTTAGCGGATGATAACCCCTATCTATTAATGACTTCAACTCTTTCTCATGTTCTAATATTAGAGAATCTAATTTATCTGACTTATTATATTCACTGAGATATGGATTAGTATTTTTTTTTGCTTCTCTCAAAACTTTACACCATTCTTTATTAAAACTCGCTTCCATATTATAGCCATATTCTGCTTCAACATATAGATTATTGAATTCAACAAATGTTTCAAGAATTGACCTGAATAAACAAGGAACACCTATTTGTAGACGTTCATTAATTAGAACTATTACGCAGAAACTTAATTCAATAACAGAACCATACAAACCTATTAAATGAAGTTGTCGGGGATTTTTCTCATCAAATCTAATTTCTTTTGATAACTCTAGACATTCGTCATGCAGATTCTTTAAAAACTCTAAATATTCCATACAGAAAAACTCCCAAATCCCCTGATTTCTATCCTGCCGCCACTCTTCAGAGCATTCGTAAACCCATCAAAGACCAGATTGACAATTTCTGTAGCTAATTTCTCCGTCAGATTTTCTTTCTTGATAAGTGCCGCGATCAGATCAGACTTGCTCATGCGATCCATCCCCCTCATTTTCAGTATAAACCAACTAAGTATATATATTAATTATTGTAATTACAAATTATTTCTTACGAAAGGAGGGATCATTTCACATTGTTTTCTGACGTAGTCAAATGAACATTTATCAAAACTAACTCAAGAAAGGAGAACCAACCATGCTCAATCAATGCATCATTACCGGTAATCTGGGAGAAGATCCTAAGGTGTTTTACAGTCCCGAAGGAAATCCAGTCACATCATTCGATCTTGCGTTCAAATCATCCAAGAAAAAGATCTGCTGGATCAAGGTCGTCACCTTCAGCAAATTAGCTGAGATCAGCGGACAGTATCTCCACAAAGGAGCAAGGATCGCTATTGCAGGAACACTCGACCAGAATAAATGGACAACCGATGATGGTCAGAATCGCAGCACCTTCCAGATTATCGGCAACTCCCTTGAATTCATCAAGAC
>PLLX01000051.1 GCA_003141415.1 Bacteroidales bacterium | reverse complement strand
GGCTCTATTGGTGCATGTGCCACATAACTGTTATGAAATTCTGATTCTGTAACCGTATCAGAAATTTTCCTGCCGGTTTCAATATCCCCATTGCTTCTTACAACATTAGCAACTGAATCTGCCTTCAGGATACGGTCAAAGATTGTTGTATCATCAACCTTTATCTCATCGAATGAGTATTCGGCTTTTACTTTTACAATCGCCTGGTCAACCTTATCACGGTCATCACTCAGTACAGCAATAAAATCTCCATCGTGTACAATCTGGATACCTTTTATCTTTTCAGCTTCCGATACATCGGCAGTTAATAATTTTGCTCCGTGCGACGGAGGTCTAAGCAGACGTGCATGTAATAATCCTGGCAACTGAATATCAGCGGAAAATTTGGCCTCACCGGTGACCTTTAACCGGGAATCCTGATGTAAATATGGTTTCCCGACATATTTGAATTTTGTATAATCCTTTAATTCCGGTTTGCCATCAAGGTGTTTTTCAATTCTTTTTCCTTTTGTCAACTCCCCGTAGCTGACTTTGCTCTTGTTGTTCTTAATATCACTGATAATGCCATCCTTTACCTCCAGCTGTGATACAGGAGCCTGAAGGTAATCTGAACCCAGTTGTAGTAATATTGCTTTTGCTTCAGCAGCTGCGACCCTCATGTGTGGACTGAATGAACGCGTTGTCTGGGAACCATTTGTGCCACCATCCCATGGGCACAGGTCGGTATCACCCATAACCATCTTAACACTCTCAAACGATACTTCAAGCTCATCGGCCATTATCTGGGCGAGTGATGTAACGGCTCCTTGTCCCATTTCAATTTTACCGGTATAACAGTTCACTGAGCCATCTTCCGCAATCTGGAGGAAAGCATTAAATTCTGTTGGTAATGATCTTCCCTGTTGGGCTTGTAATTCAAGAAGTTTAAAAGGATCCCATGGTTGGAAAAAGATGAATATTCCACCCCCGAGAAGTTTAAAAAAGTCTCTTCTTTTCATCCCGGTACGTTCCTTTGACTTCAATGATACCTTTTCATTTGTAATTATCTTTTTCATGGTTATTTCCCTCCCTTCATTTCTTCACCTGCTGTCTGAATTGCTTTAATGATCCGTATGTGAGCTCCGCAGCGACAAAGGTTACCCTCCATCCCCTTAATAATATCCTGTTGAGATGGTTCCGGATTCTTCAATAACAATCCCACAGCATTAATAATCATACCCGGTGTACAGTATCCGCATTGTAAAGCATCATGTTCCATAAAAGCTTTTTGCACTGGATGTAGATTACCGTTACTTGCCAGTCCCTCGATGGTGACAATTTTTTTATTAGCCGCATCACTCACTGGCAACGTACAGGATCTGACAGGTTCCTGCTCCAGAAGAACAGTGCATGCTCCACAGAATCCCATACCACAACCATATTTAGTTCCTGTTAATCCGCATTTGTACCGTAGTACCCATAGCAGAGTCTGGTTGGGATCAAGAAGCATTTCTGTTTTTTTCCCATTAAGTTCAAAACGAATTGTTTCTTCCATATTTTTTGAATTTGATGTCAATATTATAATCTGGCAGTGAACTAATTCCTTTTAAGAACAGCTTCCTCTATACCCAGATATTTTACTTTTGCTGAAACATTTAACTAACTTCCCAATATTTGGCCATGGATTTTCAATTATATTTTTCTCTTTCGATAATTTATTTGTTCTAAATACTTCTTCAAAACGGTTACCTTTTTTGTATGGACTCCTGAAAGAACTTGTCTTTTTGATTTTAGAAATCACTGATATAAAGTTATCATTTTTAAATCTAACTAAAGTTTTTGAAATCAAATAGTATTGTATTTGTTCAATGTTAATTTTGATTTATTTGCTATATTTTATAAATTTATGTTTTATCAAAGATTCATATCTTTTACTACTTGAAAATGTTTTTACAACTTTTTTGTTTTTTATTCCTGACTATTTGGTTTGCTCGAGTCAAAGTGAAAATCAAACAAGTAAAATAAAAGGAGGGGGAAAAATGGAAATTAAAAGTTCAGCATTTAAAGAAGGTGAGATCATTCCCGGTAAATATACCTGTGACAGTTTTGATATCTCACCGCCATTGGCATGGTCAGAGGTTCCTGACGGCACAAAAACATTTGCGCTTATTTGTGATGATCCGGATGCCCCTATGGGAACATGGGTACATTGGGTTCTTTTCAATCTTCCGGGAAATATACCGGAACTTTCTGAGAATGTGCCAAAATTGGAAGTTCTGAAAAACATGGCGAGACAAGGGAAGAATGATTTTAGAAAAATCGGTTATGGCGGACCATGTCCTCCAGGAGGAACACACAGGTATTATTTTAAAATTTATGCGCTAGATAAAGAACTTGATTCTAAACCTGGAATTACTAAAAAAGAGTTGTTGAAAGTAATGGAAGGACATATATTGGCAACAGGACAATTAATGGGAAAATATAAACGATTTTAAAGTATTTTATGCCTCAAAAATTACCTTTTCTGCAGGATAGGTTTTATCAGCCAGCGGGATAATCCCTGGATAATCAATCATTGATTTTATTCCATCCGGTAATATCATGAAGTATACCTTAAGTGGCAATGTTTACTAATAATAGTATCTTATTCATTTTCTTAGAACTCAGAATGTGCTGTTTAACATTTGCGTCATTGCGATCTGGTAGGGTAGTAAATTTATTAAATTCTACTTGCTAATGGAACTCCAATTCCGAGAGGGAATATATCGTTTATATCTAAGAGCCAACAGAAGTCCTTCATTATTGAATCATAAGCTTAACGAACAAATAATCAAGAAGTATGTTTATCTAGTTATAAACTAAAAAAGCAATTATGAAATATATTATGAAAGTAAAGATGGCCTCAGGTGAAAACGGCAACAAGCTGTTGAAGGACCCCCTGTTTGGCAAAAAAATGCAGGATCTTCTCAAAGAAGTGAAGGCTGAAGCAGCCTATTTTACCACTGTTTGTGGCAATCGTGGTGGGTATATCATAGTCAATATTGACGATGCGTCACAAATACCTGCAATAGCTGAACCTTTTTTCATGTGGCTAAAGGCAGAGATTGAATTTTATCCGGTCATGACACCCGAAGACCTCGGTAAAGCAGGTCCTGCTATCGAAGCAGCCAGTAAAAAATGGGGAGGATAGTTTTAGAATTTTCTCATCAGGAATCAGGAAAAGGGGTACCATTAAATGAGTCCCCCTTTTTTTTAACATTAAGTCAAAGTTGCATACCTTACCTTGGATATTTTTATTCTGCAATGCAACAGAAAGAGAGTAAAACTAACACCTTGTGCCTGACTAAAAAACGTATTGATACATTTGTCTGATCAAAAAGTCAATAGGTTTGATTAATTGCATCCCATAATTGGAAACCATTCGAATAATCTTCTAATTCTTTGCAAATTCAAATAAACTTACCTTATCGCCAATAAATTTTTCATAAATTTGATATAAGCTCAGGACAGATGTTATTATTAATTTTTAAGCCGATGAGAAAATACCGGTTTTTATTTATTGTCATCCTTATTTTAGAATTAGTCAAGGGATGCACTAAAAATGATGCCGGCAAGGACCTCACCCAATTGACTGTTGGCACAAGGAACCTGGGAAATTTCACGCCAAGTACCTTGATATCATATAAACGACCTGAAGGATATATTGTACAGCTTTCCTCTGATACTATAACTTTCACAATACTTTTTCCTGAATTGAAATCTGGTAATTATTCAATCACAAATGAATCACTGACTGAAGGGAAAGCTTTCTTCAACATTGACTTTAAACAATCTTCTTATTCAGCATCGTCTGGTTCTGTTTCAATTACTGATACAAGCAATAACAGTATATCGGGAATTTATTCTGTAGCCAGCGCGTCAAAGGGATTCGGTGATTCTTTGACAATATCCAATGGCAAGTTTACCAAAGTGCAAATTGGATCTTTTGTATATAGCTCTATAGAAGATTATGAGCATAATCAATATAAAACAGTTGAAATAGGAACGCAGACCTGGATGGCTCAGAATCTTAAATCCAGGATTTATGCAAATGGGAATTCAATAAAAGAAGTATACCGGTATTCAGACAATGACAATTTAACAAATATTTATGGCCTTTATTACACCTGGAATTCAGCAACAAATAACAGTGCTATTGAAATGTCACAAGGTGTATGTCCAATGGGGTGGCATTTGCCTTCAAACTCCGAGTGGCAGCAATTACTAGGTAATCTTGGAGGTGAATTGGTTGCAGGGGGAAAGCTGAAAAGTCTTGTTTCCTGGAATGTTGTAAACGTTGGTGCCGATAATAGCAGCGGTTTCTCTGCACTGGGCGCGGGGATGCATCATCCGGTAGTAGAATATCCTGATCTTTCTGAGCGAATGGGCTACCAGTCTTTTTTCTGGAGCAGCACTTTCGATACAACTATTTTTGATATTTCTACAGCCTGGTCCGTTTCGATTGATAATGCAACACGCAATGTATTGAGATCTCCTTATTACCGAACAGATATGGGATTTTCTGTAAGATGTATTAAGAATTGACGTGCGCCATGAGCGCGAAGTAGAGAAGGGCGCACACCCTTCAACGCTGAGCGCATAACTGTTGCAATGATGATAGAAAATGTGAACAAGATGAAAATTACAAAGGCCTATCGGTATCGGCTATCAGGGGCAGATATCAAACCACCTTGCGGTGCTTCTCCTTAACGGGGGAGGTATTGAGCGGACAGGGAGTAAGGGAGGACATGAGCCTCTCAGGTAAGTACACAGGAGCTGAACGAAAGTAAACCGCTCCTAAAGTGTCGAAAATTAAAGCAGATAACGACTATAACTGCGCATATTAGTGGCAAAGGAAAAGCATAGAAGAAACCTGAAGAGCTATCTAAGCAGTCGTTCGTCACATAGGCGGCAGGAACTGTGTACAGGCGTTGCAACGGAACATGGGAAACAGCCTTGTAATGTAAATCGAAACGACTCAAGCGAAAAGATCGTAAGGTCAAAAGTAGAGACGTACAAGGCTGTGGCGGATGAAGCCGTAGTAGTTATGACAGCCATGGAAACATGGAATGAGCGAAGGGCTTCACATAACAGGTTTTAGAATGTATAACAACTGAAAAGCAGGATGATTTTCGAGCTAAAGCCAAAATCGATAGGTATAACCAGAGAGCAGGTATGGACAGCGTGGAAACGCATCAAGCAGAGAGGGAAGGGCGTTGGCGTAGACAATGTCACGATCGACATGATTGAAAAGAATCCACGTAAATACCTGTACCCGGTATGGAACCAGATGTCCAGCGGATGCTATTTTCCACCCGCTGTGCGTGAAGTTTCCATACCAAAAGCCGATGGAAAAGAACGCATACTTGGAATACCCACAATGTGCGACCGGGTAGCCCAGGAGGTGATCAGAGCGGAACTGGAACAAGAATTGGAGCCGCACTTTCACCAAAGTTCATACGGATACCGGCCGGGAAAAAGCGCACATCAGGCATTGGAAGCCTGTGCGAAGAATTGTTGGGATCGGTGGTACGTGGTGGACGTGGATATCAAAGGGTTCTTTGACAACATTGACCATGCAAAGATGATGGAGATACTTCACAAGTACACATCAAAGAAGCATATCTTACTGTATTGTGAACGATGGTTAAAAGCTCCTGTATTGAGAATAGATGGAGAAACCGACACTGCCCGCAAAAAGGGAACGCCACAAGGAGGAGTTATTAGTCCTCTGTTAGCCAACCTTTACTTGCATGAGGTGTTTGATAGCTGGATGTGTCGGCTTCCCCAAAGTAGGTCCAGTTAAAATTAAAGTATAATCTTTAATTTTACACCTATTATGAAGAAAGCAAGATTTACAGAAAGTCAGATTATTTCTATTCTTTCAAAACAGGAAAAAGGAATTTCAGTAGCAGATATCTGTCGTGAACATGGTATCAGTAATGCAACATTCTTTAATTGGAAAGGCAAGTATGGAGGAATGAGTCCCAGCCAGTTAAGAAGGTTAAAGGAACTTGAAATAGAGAATGCTCGTTTGAAAAAGATGTATGCAGATCTTAGTTTGGTACATGAAGCCTTTAAAGATGCTATAGAAAAAAAATTATAGGGCCTGATAAAAAGAGGGAAGTTGCACACTACATGGTGGAAGAACACAAGGTAAGTGAACGTCAGGCCTGCAAAGTATTATGCCTTCCTCGGTCAACATATAGATACAGACATAGAATCAAACATGATGAACCAGTTATTAGTGAACTCAATCAGCTTGTCGATAAGCATCCTTCAATCGGTTTTTGGATGAGTTACTACAGAATACGCAAGCAAGGTTACTTATGGAATCATAAACGTGTTTACAG
>PLLX01000106.1 GCA_003141415.1 Bacteroidales bacterium | reverse complement strand
CCCTGGGCAATTTTAATCTGGAGTTCATCAGCATTTACAAGGTATTCGGTTGTTACACCAAACCGACCACTTGCAACCTGTTTAATAGAGCTTCTTACACTGTCTCCGTTTTCAAGAGGTTTGAATCGTTCAGGATCTTCGCCGCCTTCTCCTGTATTGCTTCGTCCACCAATACGGTTCATCGCAATAGCCAATGTTTCGTGAGCCTCACGACTGATTGATCCATAAGACATTGCCCCGCTGACAAACCTTTTCATGATCTGTTCAACAGGTTCAACTTCTTCAATAGGGATAGGGTTGTTTTTCATTCTCAGTAAGCCTCTTATGAATCCCGGGCTTGCTGTATCAGCATTGACACGTTTAGTGTATTCTTTAAATTTTTTATAATCCCCTGTACTTGTACTCCATTGCAACAGTGAGATGGTCTCTGGGTTCCAGGCATGATGTTCTCCATGTTTCCGATAAGAATATACGCCTTCTGTCAGCATTTCGGGTTGTGGTTCAGGAATAAAGGCTTTCCTGTGTGGGATAAGTACCTCTTCGGCAATCTCATTCATTCCTATACCACCGATACTGGAAACTGTTCCGGCAAAATACTTGTTTATAACGTCAGAGTGAATACCGACTGCTTCAAATATCTGAGCAGATCTGTAACTTCTGAGAGTACTTATTCCCATTTTCGACATTATCTTCAGGATTCCTTTGTTGACTGCATTGACATAATTCTCCTCTGCCTTCTGATAATCGAGCTGTATAGCTTTGTCTTTAATGAGTTTGTCAATCACCGCAAGGCTCATATATGGATTGATAATACTTGCCCCGTAACCAAAAAGCAAGGCGAAATGCATCACTTCGCGTGGTTCCGCCGATTCCACAACAATGTCAATCTGCATCCTCTTGCGGGTTTTAATAAGGTGGTGATGCACAGCAGACACGGCCATTAACGAGGGTATTGGTGCAGCATTTTCACTTATACCACGATCTGAAAGTATAATATAATTTTTCCCTTCATCAACTGCTTTTTCTGCGTCTTTACATAATTGTTCAACTGCATCCTGCAATCCTTCGGCACCTTTTCCGGCATCAAAATGCAACAGAAGGTTTGCCGCTGAAAATCCTTTATATCTTAAGTTTTTAACAACCTGAAAGTAAGTATTGGATATAACAGGATTCCGGAAACGTACCATTTTTACATGATCCGGCGATGTCTCAAGAAGGTTTTGTTGAAGCGATCCCAGATAACCCGACAATGTCATAACGAGTTCCTCTCTGATTGGATCAATAGGAGGATTAGTAACCTGAGCGAACAGCTGTTTAAAATAGTTGAATAACCTGTATGGTTTTCTTGAAAGTACTGCAACAGGAACATCGTTGCCCATTGAACCTATGGGTTCTTTTCCTGTAGCAGCCATCTCCTTGATAATCCTGTCCGTATCTTCCAATGAGTAATTGAAGGAAGTTATATATTTATTATACAAATCTCCCATGTCAGTTGTCTCCTGGCGTCCGGTCTCAATTTTTTCGAGTTTGACCATGTTCTGCTGGATCCATTGTCCGTAAGGATATTCTGCTGCCAGTTCCGCTTTCAGCTCCTTATCATAGAATATTTTGCCGGCCTCAGTATCAACAAGAAGCATTTTCCCCGGTTTTAACCGCCCTTTTTCCCTGATCTCCTCAGGGGCAAATGTCTGTACCCCTGCTTCTGATCCCATAACAATCAGATCATTTGTTGTAATTACATATCTTGAAGGACGGAGTCCGTTTCTGTCGAGCATACCACCAATATAACGGCCATCAGAAAATATGAGCGATGCAGGGCCATCCCATGGTTCGAGGAAAGTAGAATGATACTTATAGAAAGCTTTCAGTTCGGGGGAGATGGGATTCTTATCATTTATTGATTCAGGTATAAGGACGGACATAGCATAAGGTAGTGATTTTCCGCTCATTATAAGAAATTCTAATACATTATCAAGAGAGGCTGAATCGCTTTTGTCAGGTTCGATAATTGGATATAGACGTGTCAGATCACCAAGTTTATCGGATTTAAGAATTGATTCTCTTGCTTCCATCCAGAAGCGGTTTCCCTTTATTGTATTTATTTCTCCGTTATGTCCGAGCATTCTGAAAGGTTGAGCCAGATCCCAACTTGGAAATGTATTGGTACTGAACCTTGAATGTACAAGGGCGATTGCGCTTTGTAATCTCTCATCATTAAGGTCGAGAAAATATTCCCCAAGTTGAATGGAGGTAAGCATACCTTTATAGACAAGTACTTTTGTGGAAAGACTTGGTATATAGAAAAAGTTCTTTTGCTTAAGGTCTGAATTGCGGATTACGATTTCCGTCCTTTTCCTTATAATATATAATTTGCGTTCCAGATCCGCTTGGGGAATATCGGCTCCAAGAAGGATCTGCAGGATTTCTGGCTCCGCGGTGCGGGATATATCACCAATGACCGAGTTATTACGCGGTACTTCACGAAAACCAATAAGATTGACACCTTCCTCCTTTATTATGCTGACCAGAATCTCCTGGCACTTAGAAGCATCAGAATTATCCTGAGGAAAGAATACCAAACCTGTTCCAAACTGTCCTTCCGGCGGAAGGGAATAGCCCTGAATAAGGTAAAAATCCCTTGGAACCTGTATGAGGACGCCTGCTCCATCTCCGGTTTTACTATCGGCCCCTTCCGCACCCCGGTGCGTCATATTTGTAAGTATGTCAAGCCCCTGTTTTATAATTGAGTGAGACTTTTTCCCTTTGAGATGTGCGACGAAGCCAATCCCGCAATTCCCATGCTCAAACTCCTTACGATACAATCCCTGCTGCTTTGGGCGTTCTTTTTCCATAATGATTACCTTAATTTTTCTTCTGTTTTATACAAAAAAACCGTTCTCTGTGTTTGAGAGAACGGTCATCCTAATCCGATAACAAACACCATTCTCAGTCAGTTCCAATTAACCTTTTAATGAGGCGTGATATTATGGATTTAAAATTATTCATTTACATTAATATTTACAGACAAATATACTGCTTATTCTTTCAGATTGTCGCAAAAAACAATAAATAAATTAATAAAAAACTGTAAAATATTTAAAATGTTGTTAACCTTATAATCAACAATTTGTAAATCGGTCATTCCTTTATTCCTGATTTTCAATAACCATTCGGCCAATTATTTGTTACTTTGTCATTCTTATAACAGTATTCCATTTTTTTGAATTTCTCAGATGATCAGATATATATGGAAAATCCTAAGAACCTAATAATTGTAATTTTTGGAGCCTCAGGAGATCTGGCTTCACGGAAGCTTATCCCCGCAATATTTTCATTAAAGACTCAGAAAATCATGCCTGAAAAATTTGCAATTGTTGGTGCCGGCAGGACAAAAATGTCAAATGAAGATTTCAGGACAAAGATGAGTGGAGCAATCATCTCATATTCTGAGGAGAAGGTCAGCGATGAAAATCTTATTGCTGAATTTGTTCAGGATATTTATTATCAATCACTGGATACTGCTTCTGAAAATGAATTTTCGGAATTGAAATCATTATTGGACAAGATTGATCTTAAATACTCAATCGGAGGAAACTATATCTTTTATATGGCAACGCCTCCAAGCTCATATGAAGTTATTGGAATTAATCTGGCAAAATCGGGGTTAAGCAATCAGAAAAACGGCTTCCGGCGGTTAATAATTGAGAAGCCTTTTGGATATGATCTTGAGTCAGCAAGGAAGCTCAATAAAACGTTGCATGAACTGATTTCAGAAGATCAGATCTTCAGGATTGATCATTATCTTGGAAAGGAAACAGTTCAGAATTTGCTGGTTACCAGGTTTGCAAATGGCATGTTCGAGCCTCTGTGGAACAGAAATTATATTGACCGGATTGAGATTACTTCTGCTGAAAGTATGGGAGTTGGGGAAAGAGGCGGTTATTACGATAATTCCGGTGCTTTAAGGGATATGGTCCAGAACCACCTGCTTCAGATGGTGGGAATGACAGCAATGGAACCGCCTTCCTCGCTCGATGCCAATGCTATCCGTAATGAAATATTAAAAGTTTTCCAATCTTTACAACCCATCAGGGAAGAAGATGTACCAACCCAGGTAATCAGGGGCCAATATACAGGATCTCTTATCCGAGGAGAGTGTGTCACCGGGTATAGGTATGAGAAAGGCGTTGCAGCCGATTCACGCACGGAAACTTATGTCGCGATTAAGTTTTTTATTAACAACTGGCGATGGGGCGGGGTGCCGTTTTATATGCGTACGGGAAAAAGACTACCGACACGCGTTACTGAAATTGTCATACATTTTAAACAAACCCCTCATCACCTTTTTCAGAGAGAATCAGGAAAACTTTCTACTAATCAGCTGATAATTCGTATTCAGCCTGATGAGGGAATTTTGCTTAAGTTTGATATGAAAGAACCAGGAGCCGGCTTTAATGTAAAGAATGTAAATATGGATTTCCATTATAAAGACCTTGCCGATACCAGAGTCCCGTCTGCTTATGAAAGATTACTGCATGATGTGATGGATGGTGATTCAACTTTGTTTTCACGCGATGATGAAGTTGAAACAGCCTGGAAATTCCTTGAACCTGTCCAAAACGCCTGGACAAATAACAAGGCAATCAAGATATTTGGTTACCCGGCAGGTACATGGGGACCTGAACATGCCAACGACCTTATTGAGGGTGAGGGACTTACCTGGAGATATCCTTGTAAGAACCTTGCAGATGAAGAACTGTATTGTGAATTGTAATACATAACGGTTTAACTGTGCAATGATATGGCGTTAGAAAGCAAAGAGGGGGAGAAGGGGATATTGGGAGAATAGGGGAACTTTATCTCCATGATACTCCGTGATTTTTAACTCCGTTTAACTCGTGGTTAAAAAGGGAATAACCTTAACTATTAAAACTATCAATCCATTGGTGAAAATTGTAAAGATATTTCCAACACCTTATGAACTCTCAAAGGAATTTGCTGAGGAAATGGTAAATATGATTATAGAATCAGCGAAATATTCTAAGCCGTTTACTGTTGCCTTATCAGGGGGTTCCACTCCTGAATTACTATTTTCATTGCTTAGTGTTGCAGTATCTGTTTCCTGGAAATATGTCCACATCTTCTGGGGAGATGAAAGATGTGTTCCTCCTGATGATGCAGAAAGTAATTTTGGAATGACAATGAGCAAGTTACTAAGCAAGATTGAAATAGCTTCCCGGAACATTCACAGAATTAATGGAGAAGATGAACCTGAAAAGGAGGCATTACGATATTCGAAAGAAATATCACTCTTTACAAGGGAAAGAGACGGATTACCTTTGTTTGATCTCATTCTTCTCGGTTTGGGCGAAGACGGACATACGGCTTCTATTTTTCCCGGACATCTGGATTTATTTGATTCGGATAAAATATGCACTATTGCTCTTCATCCTGTTACTCAGCAAAAAAGAATAACTCTTACAGGAAGGATCATTAATAATGCTGATATCGTTACATTTCTTGTGGCTGGAAGGAAGAAGGCAGAGGTTGTTGAAAAAATGTTTAAAAATGATCTTTCAGCATTAAACTATCCTGCAACTTATATTGTCCCTGTTTATGGACGGCTGAATTGGTACATTGATAAGGAAGCCGGAAGGTTATTATAGCAGGAGATTGTTTTCTTGGTGTGAACGTCGTGATGGAATTGGATGATTTTTTCTATATTTGGAATAACTTTTTAATTACTTAAAATAAATAGCCATGTCACACGAAAAAGCGAAAGAACAGACAAAGAACAAGAAAGAGCCTACTAAGAGTCTGAAAGAGAAACGCCTCGCAAAAAAAGCTAAAAAAGAAGAGAAGAAAAGACAATAGGAGAAAAAGTACTGATTTCCCGTAGTCCTTGAAGTTAATATTAAGTTTGTTTGTAGCTAATAAAAGATTTTAAAAGTCCCCCTTGGGGGATTTAGGAGTGGAATATTGGAAAAACAGAAATTGACATAAAGAGTCTGAGTACGAAAGATATAACTTGTTTTGCCTTTGTTTTTACCCCTCTGACTCCTCCATGGGGGGGGGTACCAAACAAAGGCAGAGTGTTTTATCTGGTCTTTACACTGATAATCGTTTAAATTTATTCAGAATAAAAAAAGTCCCGCTCTCGGCAGGACTTTGAATAATAAATCTTTG
>PLLX01000185.1 GCA_003141415.1 Bacteroidales bacterium | reverse complement strand
TGACTTTGTCTCGGTAGCAGGATTAGTCACGGTATACAAATTTTTATAAGTGGGTTTAATTTTGATAGCATAGACTTATGGAGCTGATTACTAAGCTGTCCGGGCTGACGAAGGCAATTACCCATACCATCCGTTGTTATGGTTAGTTCTAATTTTAAAACTGTCTAGGTACAACGAGTTTGTCTCTATATTAGAAATTTATCAAGGTTTCCAATTCTAGTAAATGGAAATGAGTTGTCAAGTTTTACGAATTTATCAAAGTAACCAATGCCCCTTTTGTAGGATTCGGAAATAAACTATACTGGCAGTATTGGAATAAAAAAATTTCCCCTTATGATTTTATAATAAATAAATCACTGAACATTTCCTGCATTGGAAGAATCAAAATTAATTACAGTTGTTTTACCAGCTCTTATTTGAAATCCAACTGGACCGAAAAATGTTGTGCTTGACGATGTTAAAATATAATTTCCAATATTTAAATCATACTCTAATGTACCATTTTTGTCAGGTTTTAACCAATTAGTAATGGCTAATTGTGGATTCTCTGCAGGACTAAAATATACGTTTAAATCTGTTGGATGATTGGTATATGTAACTTTTACTTTCCCCGTGTATAAAAAGTCATCCTTTTTACAACTTGATAAAAGAGTTAATAACAGTAGGACTGTTAAGCCTGGTTTAATAAATTTCATCTTTTGTAATTTACAATTGTTATTAAAAAATATCTATCCAAATAAATCAAACAATGTTTTAACTCCCTAATCCCAAGACATAGATATAATTTGTAAATATATACTGCATTATTTTTTAATCAAAATTCTACGTTTCTTTTCAATTTTTGAGCCCGATAGCATAGTGTTAGAATTAATTTACTTACCGTCAGTTTTAGAATCAACCGCTGATGAGGTTTTTGCTTTTCCTGGTAGATAGGTAGGAGTTGTCTCGCTTTAGAAACTCTGCTTTTTATGTTATGGTTAGTTCTTTTAAAGTTCTATAACTGTCACGAAATATTCGAATTAACCATAACGGCCCGGCGGTTTAATTAGGTGCCGTCTGTGTCGAGGTGGCGTGGTTTTTGCAAGTCCTGGTAGGTGGTGATTAGTATGGGGTCACGGTAATTTATCTTGACGGTACCAAGTCCCGATAGATGGACGAAAGTTGTCGGGTCACGATAAAACTGTCCAGGTGGCACTGCAAAAACCATGACAACTGAGCGTCGGCCGGCAGCCTATTGACTTTGTCTCGGTAGCAGGATCTGTCCGGGTGCCACAAAATTTGATAAGTTAGTTTGAATTTACTACCATAGACTTTGGGGCCGATTGAGAAGCTGTCCGGGCTGCAGAAGGCAATTAACTATACCATCCGTGTTGGCGGCAATACTTTTTTTTAATCATTGATGTAGATCCCATCACCGGTGCCAAGCCAAATCCTCTTGTCATTTGCTTGTTTGATTGTAATTACACTAGATTCTCTATAGGTTGAATCATCGACAATCCACAGTTCGCCGTTGTATACTGCATATCCATTTCCATATCCAGTAGAGATCGCACACCAGAGGTTATCCTCATTATCCACTGTCAAAGATATGATATGTGCCATATCATTGATCCTTAATTGTTCTGTATTATGACCATCAAATACGAACGCCTGGGGTCCAGGATTTACCCACAAGCTTGAATATGAATAATCAATAGCTCCGCATATTTTATTTTGCGAATTAATATCGATGTTTCCAAAATAATAGGGGACAAAACCCAAATCTTCACTTGTATAAGTTTTCCAGCTTGTTCCTGAAATTTTTATCAGATAAGAGGTTTTTACAATTTCTGATAAAGCTAGCCAGACATTATCATAATTATCAATGGCAATGCTTTTAACAGAATTGACTGGTAAATCTGAATTATCCGGAGTATAAACTTTCCAACTAGTACCATCAAATTTAACAAATCCGCCTTCCTTAAACCTGCAAGAGGTAAACCAAACATTATCTTTTGAATCAATAGCGATGGAGGAAACAAAATCCTCGGGAATAGGACTGTTTGAAGTATTGTACTGGGTAAACTTATTACCATCATATTTAATGATTCCATCGCAGCCAATCCAAACATTATCCTTGCTGTCAACAGCAATATCCCAAATGACTAGATCGGATTGGAGAAGTGAATTGGTTGAATTGTAAACTACAGTTTCTTGAGGATTGTATTTTATTAATCCTTGTTTAAAGGTCCCGATCCAGGCATTGCCCTTGCTATCAAATGCCAGGGAGGTGACAAAATAGCCTTCTAATATTTTTAATTTAAAACTGGTATTCGGATTGCCCGGTGTTCTGTCAATGTGACTTGTCTTCTCACAAGAATAGAGAGGGATCAGAATGATTAATATGAAGGCTATTTTTCTCATTTCCAGTATTTATTTGATGATTATTATTGATGTTTGGTTGCGTGTCCATGGTTCGATATTACCGCCAACGGCCCGGCGGTTTAATGAGGTGCCGTCGGAGCCTGCCCAGAGCTGAGCGAAGGGTCGCGGTGCCGAGTTTTTTGCCAGTCCCGGTAGAGGGTAGCGAAGCCAAGGGTCACGGTGAAATTGTGAGACGGTACCAAGTCCAGATAGATAGCAGTGAAGTTTGGTGCCACGATGAAATAGTCTTGGTGCCGAGCAAAAAACAAGGCACCAGCGCGTCGGCCGGCAGCCCTATTGACTTTGTCTCGGCAGCAGGAACAGTCCGGGTACCACAGAATTTGATAAGTTGAGATGATTTTTCTCGCATAGACTTTGAGGTGATTACAGATTAGTCCGGGTTGCAAAAGGCAATTAATTAAACCGTCCGAGTTATAGGCTGGTTTTCTTATATATTGCTTTACATTTCATCTTCATCAAGAATAAAAATGTCTTCGACTTTAACGTTAAAAATTTTTGCTATTCTTAATGATAGAACTGTTGATGGTATAAATTTCCCAAGCTCAATCGAATTAATTGTTTGTCTTGAAACTTTCAAAGACTCAGCTAATTCAGCTTGAGTAATATTCATTTTTGCTCTTTCTACCTTTAGCCAGTTTTTCATTGTTATGAAGCTAAAAGTGATTTAATAATACTAAACAAAAATGCGATACCTATTATTACCATGATTCCAACAATCATTTTAATGAAATTGGGATTATTCTTTGTTTCTTCTTTGAAAATAAAGCTTGGGTTGAAATAGTCAGCTAAATGAAAGATAAGCAAATAAATTATCAATGAAGATATACCTATATATATTGTCTCTACATTATATTTTAAAACATAAACAATGGCTAAACCAGCAATAAGAATTCTTAATGATAATTTTAATGAAAAGTATCTGATTATTTGATCTCTTTCATCATCAGTTTTTTCCTTACTAAATGCAGCCAGGGATAAAGCGACAAGAATATATAGGTTGACTAAACTTATATCAATTTTTTCAATTGCACCTGTCAGCTTTGCAATTAATTCCATGATAATAAAAATACTGGCAGATAGTTCTCCTATTCTCTTAACATAATGTTGATTTAATGATGATAGATTTGAAGTTTTCATAATTGTTGATTTTAAGTTTCAACAAATGTAAAGTATAATTTACATATATACAAGTATGATATACATAAATACAAATATAATTGTCAAAATGTCAATTTAAATACTCTATTTGGCGAGATTTGCTGGATTTGTCTTAGAATTTTTTTAAACTTGCCTATAACGGGAGTCTGTCTAAAAAC
>PLLX01000206.1 GCA_003141415.1 Bacteroidales bacterium | reverse complement strand
GTCACACCGTAATAACTGTACAACAAATGGAAACCACAGAAAACAATAAATCAGAAAGCAGATCGCTAAACGATGAATTTTTAGGATTCCGGGGATCTGAAAATTATTACAGACATTCCAACCTCTTTTTTAAATTCTTTTTAACTGACGGAGTGAAACACATAACTGAGAAATTAGGCCTGTGCTGGTTTTTAGACACGGTTTTATCTTACCAGGGCGAAAGGTCGGTTAATGCTATAAATTTTCAAATTTGGACCCTTGAGAGGCTTATAGAGGGAGAAAACACCGGGCAGTGGAAGGTTGTCTTGTATTTAGATAAAACGCCTGTTATAACGCAGATTTTTGGCTCAGTTTCTTTAACAGATGATTACGAGGAAAATTTTGACGTTTTTAAAATCTACCTGGCTGATAATGTTTTGTTCCTTCCGTCAGAAAACTGAGCGGGAGGATGGCCAACCGTTAACATCGAGTTGCGGCTGGCCATTAATGTTTTTGAACATGGGACGATAAAAATCTTAGATTTGTGGAAACATTGGAAATAGATATGAAAGGGGTAATTTTTAGAAACGACTGGCACCTGCTTGGACTAAAACAGATCGATAGCCTGTTTAATGAGTTTTTTAGTGATGTTGCCATTCTGCCGGGTATTGAAATTGTTGATCGGTTAAAAATACTTAAGGTTGGCTCCCTTGAGATACTGGAGAACCGCAGCAGCTCCACCGTTTACCGTATCCGGCAGACAGATGAAGTCTTTCATGTCTTCCAGCCCGGCGGCGATCTCTTTCGCTACACTACAGAGGATTATTACCTGAAGCAGCCCGTTGACGAACTGTTAAAAGAATATATCAAGAAAGCCCCGGTTTTTAAAATAGAAAAAGTTAGCGACCACAGAGACGTTATCCACCATTTAAAACCGCCAAAATTCAGTGCCCTTTTTATTGATGGAACTTTTGATAAGGTTGAGTGGATCGACCAGCCTCCGGAAGATATTACTCAGGTAACAAAACTTATGCGAAAAATGGGTGCTTTCTATGCTTCGTTTTTTAGAAAATAAATTAAATATTTTTACAATGAAAACAATATTTGTCATCCAGGATACAGAAAAGCAAGCCATTGGGGCAACTTTTGAAGAATCAGAAGCTGTTAGAATTTGTAAAGAGAATACAGCTTTAACTTATAGGTCAATTCCTTTCTTTGCTTCGAAGGGAACGGAGGTGACCATTAAGGCAGGACCGATTGGGAAGGAGGATCTACCTAAAAATTCAAATAAATAGTTTTCTAAAGAGTGCACAGGACACGAAGAATTATTATATTATGGCACAAAGAAACTTTAATACAAATTTAACAGGGGAGGAGAGGGGGCGGATCGGAGAGCTCGTTAAAGCTTTACGTAGCGCTTCCGGGATAAGTCAGAAGGACCTGGCTTTTAAGGTTGGTGTCTCTCCGGCTCGGATCAGTCAGATCGAAAAGGGAACGTTAGACTACAGAATAGATACTTTGATAGTTATCCTGAATCACTTTGACCGTAAAATAAGTTTTATTTAACGAACACATTTCAGACCTTTCGCACAACCGTCCCGACTGCCAAACACAACTTGTCCCGCTTTGTTGGGATGCTTTTTTGCCAACCCTGGACTACTATATGACAACTATTCTGTAACTTTAAGAATTCTAAGTTAATCAGTGGAAGAGGAATTAATCCATAATAAAAAATTTCTTGAGATTCTCCGAGAGAAATTATCAAGAGGTAATAAAAAATCAATTCATTTAAATGCGCTCCCCGGGAGATCTGCTACAAGAATTGACTTTCTAGATATCGATTTAATAGAAAAGGCTTTTTCTAAATCCTTCCTTAACAAGCTGCTTACAAAGAAAACCTTCAAGATTGACATAAGTTTTGAGGATAATTTTGACATAAACGAAATAGACGAAAAAATTGCTAAAAAGTTAACTGTCTCAATTAGAAGATTGAAAAGCATTTGTAAACAAAATAATGACTTTTTTCAAGAAAATGGGATAAAACCATTCGGATTTGGGTATCCCATAATTTATAAAAGAGACAGTAAGGATCCTAAAAACATAATTAAGGCTCCTTTGATTATATGGGCGCTTGAGATTGAAGAAGATAGAAAACACATCAATAAATGGACAATAAAGAGAGAAGAAGACTTTCCAATTTATTTTAATGATGTCCTAATATCTCATATAGAGAAAGATGAAGGTGTTAAATTATCAAAAATTAGAAAGGAATTTCTTGAAGATTTTATTCTTGATAATAACGAAATAAATGAGATTATTTCAGACTTTCTTAATCACTTCGGTTCAAAATTAGGGATATCAGAAATTCAAAACAATTTGGGTACCTATCAAAAATGTGATAGTTTTTCCGAACAAGAAGAGTTAATAAATAGAATCCCAAAAGTAGTTAATGCAGGTATTTTGGGTTTATTTATTAATCAAAAACAAAGCATAATTGAGGATTACAATCTCGTAATTGAAAGAGATACAAATATTGACGAAGCTAATTTGATAAATGAAAATTTTAAAATAAATCCATTCCCTGCAATAGATACCGATCCCTCTCAACAGAGTGTATTAAATTGTCTCTCTGAAAAAAATAAAATAATAATTCATGGCCCTCCTGGAACTGGTAAAAGCCAGTCTCTCACAGCAATAATAACAAATGCCCTGGCAAATCATGCAAAATGTTTGGTCGTTTGTGAAAAAAGAACCGCATTAGAAGTGATCTCAAAGAATCTCAAAAATTTAGGAGTTGAAAAGCTAATTGCACTTGTCGAGGATACATCAAAAGATAGACGAATTATTGTTGATACAGCTCGTGAAACAATCGATGACATAAATAAAACTATGTATCGGTACAAAGACTATAAATTTAATGAGCCAGAATTTGCGAAACTAATTAATGATACAAAAGAAATAAGAAATGAAATCCTTAATTTCCACACCAGTCTAAATGAGCAGATATTTAACAACGATAACTGGACTAATTTAGTCGGACGATTTTTACATAGCAGTAAGAATATTAACACATCTGATTTTGATAAAAAGATCAATAAGGACTTATTTTCACTTGATTATCAGGAATATACTGAGTTAACTAAGCGTATATTGAAGCTTTCATATTTTTTCGATAAGTATAATCCAAGTAAGAGTGCTCTTGAATTTGTGGTCTTTAAAACTTTAAAGGAACTAGACATTACTTCTGTCTATGACAATCTTAACGATACATTAATTGAAAACCTTAAAACCCACCAGTATATTTCTGAAATCGCAGCAAAACTTCTTTCTGAATACGAAAATGAACTATCTGTTGATTGTACGAATCACTATAAAAATATTAAGAACAAAATTCAATCCTTAACTAACTTATACACAAAACATAATAATAAGTGGTTGTTTGAAAGAAATTTTTGGTTATCAAACTCCCTGTTAACATTGTTCTCGCTTTTTAGCTCTCTCAATAAAGAAATTTTAATTGATAAGAGAACATACATTCAATTATTTAGGGAAATTAAAAACGAAATAAGTACATATCAATATTTGGTTCCCCCGAATTTCAATGATAAAAATCTAGAGAAATTAGTTACAATTTTTAATGAAATCCATTCATTTGAAGAAACAGCATATTCCTGGTTCGCTTCATTAAATTCCTTCATTGCTGAAAAAGTATCTAAATTCGAGATTAATTGCATACAAAAATTTGAAAAGGTTGCTATTACTCAGAAGGAATTTCAAGTTGCCTATAACAACTTATTGACCAATCATAAGACAAAGAACATTTTCAATTTTAGATATTTAATTGCTCCTGCTACAGTAATATCAATTGTTGAGACATTAAACCTAGTTCTCAAAAAATTGGCTGAGATTCAATCTGAGTTAGATTCTATCCATGACTTTATGGAATGGAAAGCTTATTACACAAGTCTTGATGCAAAAGCTTTAGCGGTAGTTGATGCAATTATCCAAACTGATATTAAAATTGGGGAACTCTTATTTGATAGCTGGTATTTTAACAAAATTCTCAATAAATATAATAGTCAAAAGATAAGTGGAGTAGAATCCTTATTGGAAAATGTCTCAAAAAACACAGATACTCTTAAAATACAGTCTATTAAGAAGATTCTTTCTCATTGGCAATCAAAAAGAATTGAATCAATATATCGATTTAATAACGCTAATTTAATCAATGCAAAACAACTTTTTTCGAAAAGGAATAGTGCCGGACGTAAACAAACTTTAAGGCAAATAATCTTTCAGGATTTTGAACTTTTTACCGATATTTTCCCCGTCGTTATGGTTAACCCATCTGTTTGTAGCTCTATTTTCCCGCTAAAAGAAAACCTTTTTGATATTGTAATTTTTGATGAAGCAAGCCAGTTAAGAATTGAAGATACTTTTTGTGCACTCATTAGAGGGAAAATAAAAATAATATCAGGAGATGAACACCAAATGCCCCCTTCATCTTATTTCCAATCTAACGAATTTTACATAGATTCAGAATCCGATGAGGATAACGAATTAACAGAAGAGCAAACCAAAAGACAATTCGATGATGCAATAGTCAACCTTGCATATCAGGAATCACTATTAGACTTTGCATCAGAACTAAACTACCTTGATGCTGATTTGCAAATTCATTATCGCTCACGTCATCCATTACTCATTGACTTTTCAAATGCAGCATTTTATGGAAAAAAATTAAATCCTCTTCCGGAAATGATAGATTATAAGCCAATTAGGTTTATTCAAGTTAACGGAATATATAATAATCAAGTAAATGAAATAGAAGCCAAGCAAATCATTAATATTCTCAAGACAAATATTCTTAAGGATGAGCATGGAAATTACCCTTCCGTTGGGATTGCTACCTTTAACTTACACCAAAGAAACTTTATAATAGATGAAATAAATAGAGAAGCCAATGCAGATCAAGGCTTTTCAGCCAAGATTGATGCATTTTATGAGAACGGAATGTTTATCAAAAACCTTGAAAACATCCAAGGTGATGAAAGAGATATAATAATTATTTCAACAACCTTTGGGAAAAATAAGGATGGCTACTTTTCTGAAAAGTTCGGGCCACTTAATGTTGGTACAAAAGGACATAGATTGTTAAATGTAATAATTACAAGAGCAAAATATAAGATTTATGTTTGCAGCTCTTTCCCTGAGGAAAAGATCTCAGGTTACAAAGAATATATTCAGAATTTAGGAAATATTGGAAGAGGGATTTTGTATGCATATCTGGCTTATGCTAAAGCAATTGAAACTTCAAATTGGGAGTCTGTCGAGTACATTTTGTCACTACTTACTGAAAAATCTTCTTTAAAAGTCAAATCAGGCGAACCAATTATTGGGACTGAATCACCTTTTGAGCAGGAAGTTGTTGATTATTTAATAGGCTCGGGATTCCCAGCCAACCGAGTAGTTCTGCAATACCAGTGCGGTGGCTTTAGAATTGATATTGCAATTAAATCCAAATATAGGGAGAAACCAGTTATTGCGATAGAATGCGATGGAGCGGCCTACCATTCAAGTTCAGAAGCATATTTATGGGATACATTTCGACAGAAACAACTGGAGAATTACGGTCTTAAATTTATTAGAGTTTGGTCTTCGAATTGGTGGGTAAATCCTAAGAGAGAACTATCAAAAATTCTAAAGTTTATTAGTGACATTGATTCAAATGATTCCGAATCGAACATCAAAAGTATAAGAAATAAGAATTTACTGGATAGCACTGTTACCCCAATTTTCATTTCCTTAAATGAAGTAAAGTTAAATTCTAAAGTCAAAATATCAAACTTAAAGACTTCTAAAGAAGTTACAATCAAAATTGTAGATGACCAACAACTAAAAATAAGACATGATAGCATCCAATCTGTTTTTGTTAAAGCACCACTAGCATTGGCGATGATGGGTAAGATTGAAGGAGATAATTTCCAAATTGAATTATCCGGGGAGATCTTTAATATTATAGAGATCTCCAATTAATGTGTAAATGTCGAACATCTTGACCATACTTGGCAGGTTAGATTACAGTTAACATACGTAATTAAAAATAAGCGCTTAACTTCGGTCAGGGATGGTCAATTTACACCGGCCAGGGGTGATCAGTACTGCTGGTTTTTCCACTAAGGATTTCAGGGTAGGGGAAAATTATGGTTTACAAAGATCATTTTTGCCTAGGAGCAAAAATGTATAAACAATCATTCCGGATTGGACTTTTGAGCCGGAATGGTAGTGACTAACACCACTTTTGTATTGGAAAAATTCTTCATCAATATTTTTCCCCTTAAAAACTTCTTGAATTCAACTCAATCAATTGTTTAAAAGAGATTTATTAAAAAAATGTTCGCAACTAAAAAAAATATTAACTTCGTTTTTATAAGGATAGAATTAAATCAACATAAATAAACGCACTGGGTTGCGCAATTATTGAATTGTTGTCGGCAAGCTTAAAAAAAGGACAGTGTTTAAAATTGATAAAGATAAATTAAAGGAGGCCATTGATAAAGCAAATTTACAAGGAGATTCAATCGAAAAAAAGATTGGGAAAATTCTTGTAGATTCGACCTTGTCAGAACAAAAAAAGCTTGAACTATGTCAGGTTGGTAAATTTCTTACATTATTTGAAAGTCAGAACACTGAAATAATAGAGCAATGTGAGAGTCCAGATTTTATTATATCTGTAAATGACAGGAGAATAGGACTTGAACATGAATTGATTTTGAATGGACAAAATGTAAAACAAATTCAATCGATAAAAAATATTTTTAAGCTAGCCGCAAAAGTTTTTAAAGATAAATATCCGAATATAAAAGTATTGGCTAATTGTTGGTTGACAAAAGACAACTTCAATTTTAGACAAATTGATAAAAAGATAATAGTAAATCAAATTGTAGATTATATCTATGGATTGACTCAAAATTCGAATATTAATAAACCTGACTTTCTTGATGATGTTAGAATATCGAAACATTCCGGTGTCAGTTTTTCTTTCAATGCTGATATTTCAAATATTGGGTTCTTAGATAACTCAACTCTGTCAAAGGCAATTATGAAAAAAGAAGCATTAATTGAAAAATACATAATTAATACCAGAATAAAAGAACAATGGTTGTTTCTAGTAATTGGACAAGTTTCACCAGATTCATATGAAATCGATGAGTTGGATTTTAAGATTACTGATTCAAGATTCGAAAGGATTTATTTATTTGAGGACTTTAAATCAAAAAAATATAGACTAAAATAAAGCCAACCGGTAACAAAAACTATATGACAATAGCGGTTACGGTGGTATGCTATCCGTGGTTCGCCGCATAAACATTCGTGGTACGTGGACAGGACACAGCCATCAACTCCGCTACTGCATATGGTTTCAACCGTTATAGCCAATGATAGAAGACCCCGAAACAGTCAGACTACTACTTCAGAAATATTATCTTTATCATCAAATTTTAACAACGAATAAATGACCCTGGAACAATACATTGACAACATAAACAAACGATATAGACTTGGCAATGCAACCGAGCATACTTTTCGTGGCGACTTGCAGCAACTCATTGAAAGTTTAGTACCTGATATTAGAGCGACCAACGAACCCAAAAGACAATTGTGTGGAGCTCCCGATTATATCCTTACCAAAAAAGATATTCCCATTGGTTTTATTGAAGCTAAAGACATTGGCGATAATGACCTTGAAGGTGCAAAGAAAACCGGAAACAAGGAACAATTCGACCGTTATAAAGCTTCATTAAACAACTTACTATTTACTGATTATTTAGACTTTCACCTTTACCTGGATGGTCAGTTTATTACCAAAATTGCCATAGCCGAAATACAAAACGGGGCTATTGTTCCCTTACCACATAACTTTGTAACCTTTACCAACTTAATAAAAGACTTTTGCATCCATATTGGGCAAACTATAAAAAGCTCAAAAAAACTGGCTGAAATGATGGCTGGTAAAGCCCGGTTGCTTTCTGAAGTAATTGAAAAAGCGCTGACCAGTGATGAAACTCATAATGAGGATAGCACACTTAAAGACCAAATGAATGCGTTTAAAGAAATCCTTATTCACGATATTACGCCTAAAGGATTTGCCGATGTTTATGCTCAAACCATTGCTTATGGGATGTTTGCAGCCCGCTTGCACGATACTACATTAAATTCCTTTAGTCGTCAGGAAGCTGCTGAACTTATACCCAAGTCAAACCCTTTTTTACGCAAACTCTTTAGCTACATCGCGGGACCCGATATTGACGACCGTATTAAATGGATAGTAGATAGTTTGGTAGAAATATTTTTGGCTTGTAACGTAAAGGAAATTTTAAAGAACTATGGAAAGCAAACAAAAATGGAAGACCCTATCATCCATTTTTACGAAACCTTTTTGAGTGAGTACGACCCTAAACTACGTAAAGCACGTGGCGTTTGGTACACACCACATCCTGTTGTAAATTTTATAGTTCGTGCCGTTGACGATATTTTAAAAGCCGAATTTGGTTTACCAAAAGGTTTAGCCGACAATAGCAAAATCAAAATCAAAATAAACCTGCAAGGCAAACAAGTAGAGCAAGAAGCGCACAAAGTACAAATACTTGACCCGGCAACAGGCACGGCAACCTTTTTAGCTGAAATCATCAAGCAGATATACAGCAAATTCAAAGGACAGGAAGGTATTTGGAGTGATTACGTTGAGAAGCATCTTATCCCTAGGTTAAATGGATTTGAGATCCTGATGGCTTCGTATGCCATGGCTCACCTTAAACTTGATTTGCTATTAACCGAAACCGGCTATAAACCCACAAAAGAACAACGTTTTAAGGTTTACCTCACTAACAGTTTAGAAGAAAGCCACCCCGATACGGGAACCCTCTTTGCCAATTGGTTAAGCACAGAAGCTAACGAAGCCAACCATATTAAAAGAGATACGCCGGTTATGGTAGTAACAGGAAATCCGCCGTATAGTGGCGAAAGCACCAATAAAGGCGAATGGATTATGAAGCTGATGGAAGATTATAAAAAAGAGCCGGGTGGAAAAGAAAAATTAAAGGAACGCAACCCTAAATGGATTAATGATGATTATGTTAAATTTTTACGTTATGGACAATATTTTATTGAAAAAAACGGGAGTGGTATTTTAGCATTTATCAACCCACATGGATTTTTAGACAATCCTACTTTTAGAGGAATGCGGTGGAACTTGCTTAAAACTTATGATAAAATATATACTATTGATTTGCACGGAAATAGCAAAAAGAAAGAAACGACACCCGATGGATCTAAGGACGAAAACGTGTTCGACATCATGCAAGGCGTCTCAATAAATCTATTTATCAAGACAGGCAAGAAAAAAATCAATGAATTAGGGAAAGTGTTTCATTTTGATTTGTTTGGGGAAAGAGAATATAAATATGACTTCCTTGCTGAAAACTCTCTAGAAACAATTGAATATAAAGAACTTCCTAATATTGCTCCACATTACTTCTTTGTCAGTAAAGATTTTGAAGAACAGAAAGTATACAATAAAGGGTTTTCTGTTTCTGAATTATTTAAATTGAATAATGTAGGAATTGTTACAGCTAGAGATGGCTTTACTATTCATAATACACAGGATAATGTACGAAAAACCATTGAAGAATTCTTAAGCTTAGATGATGAAACAGCAAGAAAAAGATTTGACTTAGGAAAAGATGTAAGAGATTGGCAAGTAAATTATGCAAGAACTGATTTGCAAAAATATTTTCCCCAAAAAGGCACTTTTTGCAAAGTGTCATATCGACCGTTTGACGATAGATGGACTTATTATACAGGAAAATCTAAAGGGTTTCATTGTTATCCAAGAATAGAAGTAATGCAACATTTTTTAAAAGGAGAAAATATTGGATTAAGTTTATGTAAACAATTTAAAACTGGAGATAACTATGTTCATGTTTTAATTTCAAATAAGATTATCGAAAGCTCTTATGTCTCTAATAGAACAAGTGAAATAACTTCTACATTACCTCTCTATCTCTATCCCGAAACCAACGGTCAGCATACCATAGAGAAAACAGCAAAAAGAAAGCCAAACCTAAAACAAGAAATAGTTAACCAAATAGCAAAGAAATTAAGTTTAACCTTTACCGACGAAAAGGAAACAACTATAGGCACTTTCGCCCCTATAGATATTCTTGATTACATCTATGCCGTTTTGCACAGCCCAACTTATAGAGAGAAATACAAAGAGTTTTTAAAAATAGATTTTCCAAGAGTACCATATCCAAAAGATAAAAACACGTTTAAGCAATTGGTTAAATTGGGTGGAGAAATCAGGCAGGTTCACTTATTAGAAAGTCCGGTTGTAGAAAACTTTATTACCCAATACTCAATTGATGGAGATAATGTAGTAGGCAAAATAAAATATCATGACGGTAAGGTTTACATCAACGAATCGCAGTATTTCGCAAACGTACCCGAAGTATCCTGGAACTTTTACATAGGAGGTTACCAACCTGCCCAGAAATGGCTGAAGGACAGGAAGGGGAGAGCGCTTTCGTTTGAAGATATAATGCATTATCAGAAGATAATTGTGGCACTTTCAGAGACTGATAGAATAATGAAGGAAATTGATAAGATTGCTCTCGCCTAAATTTTTTGTATTTTTGCTTTTATGGAAAAGAAAGGCCATATTGAAATAAAGATATCCGGCAAAAAGGGTAATCTGGATCTGACTCCGGACAATTATGATATTAAGGAAATTATGTCGGTTGTTGAACAGATTGAAAGTCTTCTTTTCCCGAATGACAAAACCAATCGTCCTGTAATAAGTTATACAATTGAGGAAGGTTCTGTGATACACGTATTTAAAACTACCATTCAGGCTATTATTGGTTTTAATGCAATTCTCGGGCAGATAAATACAGATCAGAACATTGATTTTTTAGATTTACCTACAGCACAGGCTATTGAGACATTTCAAAATACCGCTGTTAAAAAAGATTATTCATTCTCAATAACAACTTCATTATCCGGGTCATCGGAATTAGCGATTAATAATGATACTTATTTTTACCGTAATTCTGCAATATGGGTTGATGCGGAGTTTTATTTTTACGGGAAACTTACAAATGCCGGAGGAAAAGATAAGGCAAATATCCACATTGTAACTGAAGATTTAGGGACAGTGAGGATCGAAACCCCTATTGAGTTCCTTGAAAAACAAGAAGGGAATATCTTATACAAAACCTTTGGGATCAGAGCAATAGGGAAACAACATTCTGAAACAGGGGAAATAAATAAAAATAGCTTGAGATTTCTTGAGATTATTGATTATCAGACAGATTATGATGATATTTATCTGAAAAAACTGAGGAAGAAAGCAGGATGGCTGAAAGGAATTAATCCTGATGACTGGTTAAACGAACTACGTGGAAGATACAATGCGTAAGGCGGTTTTATTAGATACTAGTTTTTTTTTAAGGTTCCTGAACGAATCTGATCCACTGTTTAAAAACGCTGAAGATTATTATAAATACTTCCTTGGTGAGAAATATGACCTGGTTATTTCAACAATTTCCATTGCAGAATATTGTTCCGGGGGAGATTTGTCTGAACTTCCATTGCTGAATTTGCAAATATTGCCCTTCAATCTTAATCATGCTAAACGCACTGGGGAATTTGCACGTGTAGCATTTCAGGCAAAAAAGGAGAAGGCGATAGAGTTAAAAGAACGATTATTAATACCAAACGACACAAAACTATTTTCACAGGCAGATTCGGAAGACTCTATTCTATACTACTTGTCCTCAGACAGTGAAAGCCAAAAGATTTATGAGGTATTAAATTCTGCTTTTAAATTAAGGTTTAAATTTCTGGATTTGAATACAAACCATGGACACATCTTTGGTGTGCTTGATTTATGATCGTTTTCCCTTCATGTAATAGACCATTTCGAGAAGTGCCTCGAGAAGGTAATTATTTCCGTTCGCGGCTACCAACTAGCCCCAAAATGGCTCAAAGACCGCGAAGAAAGAAAATTGGAGTTTAATGATATTTTGCTCCATTAGGTTGAAGTTTATTGTGAAAAGTTGTTAGATTAATTATATCTGGGAATATTTATAAATTCAACATTTATGGACCGACAAAAAACTCTTCAACTCAAGTTAAATAATCTAGATATTGATCAGCTGAAGTCTCTTATCCGAGAATTTACAAAAAAGGAGAATAAGCTAATTGAAGGATTATCCAAGAATGATCTTCTTCAAATACTGTCTACGGAAGCACAACAAAATAAAAAACTTCAAATTAGGGTAAACTCATTAAAAGTATCTTTTAAACCAAGTTTCTATTTGCTTGCTTTTCATTCAGCTATAGAAGAAGGGTATCTTGATAAGGGGTTTAAAATAAATCTGAAAAAAAGCATAGAAAAAGTAAACTCAAAAATTAATACATATGGAGGAAATCCTGTATATAAGAATTTTGAATACATCGATTCAATTGTAATTGAAAATAAAACTGTTGAATTTGATCTTGTTTGGCAAAAACTTCATTGGTTTTGGTCTCCATTTTCATTCACTTTGGACAAGATATATGAACTCAACTATGGGATCATAATAATCGATATTGAATCGAAAAAGGCAGTTATTTCGTGTCATACTGTTGAAGAACAAGAAATAATAAAGGAAATAATTTTAGATGTATTCAAAATCAAGCTCAACACCCTTACTATGACAAAGCCACTTCTAGACAAGGTAGGAAGTTATGATAAGGTCAAACGAGCTAGGTACTTTATTTCAAAAGACACGTCAAAAATACCTGAGAATATAACTTATGCAGATGATAATCTAAGTTTAAAAGTAGTAGCGAAGGAGCTCGAAGACAGTCCTTCCTCTGAACGCAAAGAAAGTTTTTATCGGATACCACTTGGAATCATTTTAGAACAAGGAGTAGGAGTTACTTCAGATTCTGGCAAGCTTTGGATTCCTAAAAACCTTCCTGTTGATACAGTCAAGGATTATGCAAAAGAATTATTGATCAAAATCACCAGCACTTTAGATAATTTGACGAAGGATGGTAATATTAAAACAGTATACGATAGTCTTGGTATTCAGAAAATTGAAGAAATTCAATCGATTAAACCTATTGAATTAAGAAGTGAAGTTTATAGAATTATATATGAATTATTATTAATGGTTTTAAACAAAGACTCTGAACGACCATTTACAATTGACAAGGCTCTTGTCAATGAAAATTCGGTTCCAAGTTTATTTAATTACCCAAGATTAGAAATATATGATGAATTAACTGATTCAAATTGTTTCTACATCGACAAAGAAAATGGATCACAGCTTATTAAAATTAAAACAGGTAAGGCTAAAAATACTGTCCTTTCTGTCCCCAAAGGGGAACTCCTTAATCTAGAATCATTAGAGCATCAGATATCAGGGAATAAAATTAAGGTTTCAGATCTTTACTCACATTTGGAACTTTTACCGACACCAAAACTGCAGATCATAATAAATATTGCCTTTAAGTACATGGGATCTCAATTTGATAAATTGGTTGGGAAATGTCATATTCCATTCAGGATAAAAAACAACAAACTTATTTTAGACTATCAAAGTGTAGCAAATGATATAAAAGCTTATATGAATACTGAAATATTTTGTGGCGATATTATACAGTTGAAGCAGGTTGTTAATAAGAGCATTTCACCTAATTTAGAGGACTACTATAAAAAAACAGTCAATGCCCTTGGTGAAATGTGTGATTTTTGTGAGGACACGAATTGTAGAGCTTGTATTAGGTTGAAAAAATATATATGTCTAAGATCATTAGTTGGTGAATTTTTATTAAATCCAACAATATTAAGTCATAAAGCAATAGAACTTTCTGATATTCAGGGCAGACTTGAATTTAAGGATACTGAAATTATTCTTTATGGGTTTGCTAAACAAGTTACATTTAAGGATAATACGATATCAGCTAGGAATCCAACAGGAGCAGTTTTGTTAGCTCAAGTTCTTGGTCAGATAGAAAAAAGCGAATTTGATACAGTTCTTATCATAACTCCTAATATTGTAAATGAAGACTTAGCGAATAGGCTAAGGTTATTATGTAGCGTATTCAAGAAAAAGCTTCTCATATTTGACCATGAGATATTAAAACTATTACTGAATGAGTTCGAAATACGAGCTGAGTTTAAATCACTCATAATGCCAGAAATATATAAAAGATCGAATAAAAAATTGTTAAAATTAAATTAATTACAATAAAGAATTATTGGATAATTTCAAAGTTTTAAAGTCTATTCAATATTATTAGGTGTTGGAGATAAAAATTAGAAAAAGTACAATGACACATAATTTATTAACCAAATTCAGCTGCTAGGCTGGAAAAAACGGGCATATTGACCACCCTTAGCCGGTAGAAACTGACCACCCTTGGCCGGAGCAAATTGACCACCCCACGCCGGAGCAAACTGACCACCTGAAAAGAGTTTTTCTCATGTTTAAAAAGTAAGTTATAATCCTTACTGTTGGTTTTTATATTAACAGAGGGATTATGGCCAATAAAAAGACAGACATGAGTAAACTACGACAAATGCTGCGACTCTATGCGCAGGGCGAGAGTAAGCTGAAAATCAGCGATCTGACAGGTGTGTCTCGCAACACCTTAAAAAAGTATCTTAAAATTTATGTGTGTTTGGGACTTAGTCTTCCAGACATCGATCAAAAGAGCGATCTGGAACTTGATCAGTTGTTTGGCGAAAGTTTGTTACCGGAACCGAGCGACAGATATAAGACCCTGGAACCATTTTTCCCCACGATGGAGAAAGAGTTGAAGAAAAGAGGTATTACACGCCATATCCTCTGGGAAAGGTACATAGCATTACATCCGGATGGCTTTAAGGCCTCACAGTTCAAGTATCATTATCAGCAGTGGCTCCGGCGCAGTAAACCGGTTATGCATATTGAGCACATTGCAGGAGATAAGATGTATATTGATTATGCCGGGGAAAAACTTCATCTGGTAAATAAAGAAACAGGAGAGATAAGCGATGTAGAAGTGTTTATCTCAGTACTTGGAGCCAGTCAGTTGACGTACGTAGAGGCTACCTTGAGTCAGTGCAAAGAAGATTTTATTAATTGTTGTGAGCATGCTCTTGCATATTATGAAGGAGTGCCATTGGCTATTGTTCCGGATAATTTAAAGAGTGCCGTAACAAAAAGTAGTCTTTATGAACCTACATTAAACCAAGCGTTTGAGAACTTTGCTTTGCATTACAGTACCACTATATTACCAGCCAGAGCTTATAAACCCAAAGACAAGGCATTGGTTGAAGGAGCCGTCAAAATCGCTTACAGACGCATTTACTCTGTTCTGGACAACAGGGTCTTTCATACTCTTGAAGAATTAAATGAAGCGATAAGAGAAATAGTTGAGTTGCATAATAATGCAAAGCTCACAGGCCGACCATACAGTCGCAGAGCCTTATTTGAAGATATAGAGAGATCTGTACTGCACCCTCTTCCTGTATTACCCTATGAATTTAAACGGCAGCAATACTCTACAATATCTGTAAATGGTCATGTGTGCTTAAAGGAAGATCGGCATTATTACAGTGTTCTCTATCTATACATTGGGAAAAAAGTAAAGATCATGTACACATCCACTCATGTGGAGATCTATTACAATTATGCTTTGCTGGCTCGTCATAAAAGGGACCGAAAGCAATATGGATATACAACGGACATCGAACATCTGGCCAGCACACACAAATACCTGACTGACTGGAACCCTGATCGCTTCATCAAATGGGCAGAGTCGATAGATGAATCTGTTAAGACATTTATTATCCGTCTGATGGATAGCAAAGCACATCCTGAGCAGGCTTACAAGGCTTGTCAGGGCGTACTGGGGTATGAACGCAAAGTTGGCCGAGTAAGGCTTATAAATGCCTGCAAAAGAGCTATTGAGTATGAGAACTACTCTTATCATGCCATCAAATCAATCTTGGAAAACAAGTATGATCTTTTGTCATATACGGAGTTGCTAACGGATATACCACAGCATGAAAATATCCGAGGGGAGAATTATTATCAGTAAAAAACAATAACCATTAAATCAATAATAAATGACACAGGAAACACTCGAAAAAATAAAGAAGCTCAGGCTGTTGGGAATGGCCCGGGCTTATGAAACCAGTCTTGAGAATGATAAACTATTACACCTGTCAGCTGATGAGCTGATAGGAATGTTGGTGGAAGCAGAATGGGATGACCGTTCAAACCGTAATATTGAAAGGAGGTTACGCAATGCAAGGTTCCGTTACCAATCATGTGTAGAAAGTATAGATTATATAGCAACCCGTAATCTTGACAGGAACCAGATAATGCGTTTTGCTGAATGCACCTATATCCAAAAACATGAAAACATATTAATTACCGGAAGCACAGGAATAGGTAAGAGCTATTTGGCAACAGCCCTTGGACATCAGGCATGTACGCTTGGTTTTAAGGTATATTATGCAAACATGGCAAAACTGTTTTCCAAGTTAAAGATGGGTAAGGCAGATGGATCTTATATACGTGAAATATCAAAGATAGAACGCCAGGACTTACTCATACTTGATGACTTTGGACTAATGCCTATTGATAATCAAAACCGCTCTGCTTTGATGGAAATTATAGAAGATCGTCATAATAAAGCATCTGTGATAATAACATCGCAGTTGCCAGTGAACTGTTGGCATGAAGTTATCGGAGAAAAAACTATTGCCGATGCAATCCTCGATAGAATCGTTCATGATGCACACAGGATAGAACTTAGGGGAGAATCTCTAAGAAAAGGCAGGGATAAATATAAAGAAATTGAAACTTTGAATTAAAATAGATAGATTTGTATAACCTCTTTTTATGATGAGAAAACTCTTTAAAAAATCAGCAACTTCGATGTGGTCAATTTAGACCGGCCAAATGTGGTCAGATAGTCTGGCTTTTCTATCTTCTTCAGCAAGTCCTCCATAAATGTTTAACATTTCTAGATCGCTCATTTGTGTATTCTCCACTTCCTCTTTTTTATTAAAATCTTTCATTTTTTCATTTTTTAAATTTCACATTTCACATTTTAATTTATACACACCAATTATTTACACAGTTTACCGATTATTTGGCATTGGCATTCGCTGCACTGTTTATCATAGCAAACACGCTTGATTTTAACAGCTTCCGATAATACAAATAGATCGTCATAAATGATCCCGTTCAATTATCGTGTTAATTTTACTTTATCCTATTTTATTTTAATTTAAGTACCAATAATATTTTCGTATTGCATTAAATAGTAACTCTCCCTACAGTAACTTGTACAGATTTACTAATAGTTTAATATAGAACATACAAGAGATATGTTTACTAATACGAATTAACCAGTATAAGCCATATTTTTTGTAGCGCCATATTTCTACAAATATTTCTTGCTTCAAATCTTTCCCTTCTATATTGCCATATGAATCTAAAGTTTACTTAAGTCGTAGACTACTGTATTGCACAACGTTTAATAAGGATTGCTCAGATTTTGTTACCCTCATTAATTAAAATATTTTTAAATATTTTAATTAATGAGATTTGTGATAGAAGGCACTAGATTCAAAATAGGATATTTTCCATAGGAACACGAATTCGAATGTGGTTTACGCGGTAGGTTGTCTTTTTACTTGGAGCCCCACTTAGGTCCATATGCAGAGTAATGTTTCAGTATATACTATTCTAAAGATGATATTAAATTTCGATATAGGGTAAATTCCGAAGATCAGATATGCATGAAATGTTTCGTACGCTTAACTTTCGTTTGGCTAGGTAGGTAAAGGGTAAATATCCTAGGTTAAGAGAGTATCATTGGTATTTTGATTATAAATGCATTGTGGAAGTTTCAAAGAAGTTTCCAACTCTGTTTGTGTCTTGGGAATAAGGTTTCTATTCGTAGCATCTTCTCATGAAGGGTCCTATGATGCGAGAGTATAAAACACTGTTCTGTGAGAGGTTTGGGGGTGTAACTCCCCTTACCTACTCGTCTTTATTCTTTAAGTTTCATTTTTATCTTATTAACAATATCTTGATTAGGTAATCCAGATTTATTAAGAATTGCAAATGTAAAATTATCTGCAAGAATCTCCTCAGGATGAATTAAGTATTGGGTATTTTTACCAACTTGCTCAAAAAAACCGGTCACCTGTTTAATATTATAAATTACAGGTTTGTTGTCTTTATATTCAACAGATTTTATTGAATCACCTTTTAAACTCAAGAATCCTACATTCAAGTAATTGAAAAAATCTCCATCATTATAATCTTGGGTTGAATACAAAATCATCATACACTTAACAGATTGCCCACCAACCTTTAGTTTTATATAACTATCAATTTGAGGAGCATCTGGATTTGTTATCCGATATGCTTTTAAATTCATCGGGTATTCAACATCATTCATTAATTCAAATCCAATAAACTTATACATTTGTTTCCTGAATTCAGGGTTATTTCTTGTCAAAATATGGAACAATTCATGAGCTATGATTTGTTTTAATTCTCCATTCTTGTGTGAGATAACATTATCTTTTAGTACCACATAATTAGCCCGTGTATATCCATCTGCCCCACCTTCCTCATCTGCTGTAGTTTTAACGAAAAAAATCTCGTCAGGAAAATCAATTTTGAACCCTTGTTTAAATATTTGTTTTTCAATACTCTCAATAATTGAGTAAATCTTGTTTTGTTCTTCTATAGTCCAATCTCTTGCCTGATCTGAAATAAAGTTTAATAACGCTTCTTTTGTACTATGTTTCTTATGCATTCTTGAATCAATATCAAATTGACTCCAACTTTTAGTAAACTCATCTTCATGAGTTAAAAGTTCTTTTGCTCTTACTGATGATGCAAATTTTATTTTATTGATTAACTTCTCAGCACTGAATCCATTTACTATAAATCCAGTAATTAACAATCCGATTAATGTAAGTTTCATCATATATATGAGACATTTTTAAAATTAAGCTAACTTGTTTATACCTCTCCTAAAGGTAGATATATTTTCAGAATACTATGAAAAAAATCGCGATAACTTTCAGGAGAAGGATAGGCTTTATACTATCCCAGGCTATTGTTTTACATACATATAGTACCATAAAACGACAATGGGGATTTAGTTATATACTTACCAAAAAAGAAATAAGCAGTGCAAGTTCAGATGTCGGGTTTATGTTCTTTGCGTATAATTTGTGACAAATTGGTAATAATTTAACAAGAGATCTGCTCATGGAGTATCTCAAGGTACTTTTGTTGTTGTTTTTGGACATTTCTAACCTCATCAGAGATCATTCAACGCATTCCAACGCGTATTTCTATAAGCGAGAGCTAAGCTGGCTTAAAAGAACTCTTTTTCATAACCCCCAATAAGTAATTAAAAAGACTCCCATTAGCTGTAATGCGAATGATATTATACTCAGATTACAAACGTACAAGCCAGCCTTTTGCAGCATGTCCCTGCACCGTCTAGTTTATACTTTATTTATAATAAATATAAATAAAGATGAAATACAAAGAAAATTGAAAAAGACAGGTAACAAATTGGAGCCAATTCCGATTAAACAGTAATTTGATAAAAGATGGAAGCTCAAATATTATTAGATAAAATTGTTCTAATCAAGTTAGGTTTAATTTTGCTTGAACACAAGAGGAGTTGAGGTATTCATTGAAACCTTAAAGTATATCTTTTTGGGGTAAAGGCAATTAGCCAACTGATTAAGAATATTATTTATTGCAAAAGAATACGATAAGCTTAAATTTATGCGATTGAATAGGACCAATCTTCTAAACTCTAATCTAGAATTGTTTATGGGTGTATTTGAACGTGGGAATATCATCTAATGCTAATATTAAATACTGTATTTATTTAAAAGATCAGAAATAAACGAGTGTTATGTAATGTTTTGCGGAAGCCGAAAAGCAAAAAGAGTAGGCAAAATTAAATATTTTACAATTATGAAAAAATCATTGAAAAAATTGGGGTTAGATCAACTTACTGATATGCAAATATCAGAAAAGCGTATGAGTCTTTTATTCGGTGGAGAAACGGCTGTTGCTTGTAGTTCTAAAGATTGTAACAGTTTAAATCCTGACGCGCAGGTAAGCAAAATCATAAAAGTTATGCAAGATAAGAACCCTGTGTAACTGGTGATAAGCCATTTTCGATTATGTTTACAGCAATTAAGAAGCAGTGAATAACATAGAGTGAGGTTGTTTTAGGAATATGAATCTCTTCTCTTCAGGAAATTAATTATTTTGTACTGAAAATTGGAAACACTTCTAAACTTCGACAACCTCCTCTATATTTTAATATAAAAAAATGCTAATAAATTTAAAAACCAAGAACAGTTATTATTTGTATCATACTGATAAAAAGATGCTTTTCAGTAGTGATATAACTATTTACACAATTATTGAATACTTGAAAAATGGTAAATTGAGCATTGAAAATATTGCTCCTATTGACATTATTCAGTTAGTCACTATATGTAATATTTCTAACACAGGGTTAATGAAAGCAATTGATCGAATTAAATATTTAGATCATTTCGATGACGACAAAAAGAATATTTCTGTGAAAGAAGTTATTATTACTGAAGAAACTATATTAAGAAGTGTAGCAAACGTAAAGCAAATAATCATTGAAATTACTGAAAAATGCAATTTAGCTTGCTATTATTGTTGTTTTGGGGAACTATATGATAATGAAGTTATTAGAAATAATAACCTAAATATTGAAAAGTGTAAAAATTCCTTAAGGCAACTTGTCCAATTACAAAAATCAGAATTCAATTTATCAACTAAAAAGGATATAGCAATTACATTTTATGGTGGAGAACCTTTGCTAAATATTAATGGAATCAAACAAATTGTGTCTTTTATGAGACAATTTGTTTCTGAATCTTTTAATATACAATATTATATGACTACAAATGGTACCCTACTTAGAAACATTGCATTTTTTGTAGAAAATAATTTTAGAATAACAATCAGTCTTGATGGTGATATTAATCAGAATTCATATAGATCATATAATAATGGGAAAAGCTCATTTGAACAAATATATCAAAATGTACTTTCTATTAAAAATACATATCCAACATATTTCATTGAAAATATTTCGTTTATTTCAGTTCTTCATAATAAAAATGATTTTTTTCACTTGTACAAATTTTTCGATTTAATTGGGAAGATACCTCTGATATCTTCAATATCTATTGAAGGGGTAAAGAAATCTAAAACAAATGAATTTAAGGATATATACAGACCCCTTAAAATATCTGACGATGAAATTCTTAATATAAAATCTTATTTCCCAGCCATATATCGTGAAAAATTTCAAACTGATGATCATAATAATGAGCTACTATTTTCATTGAATCACAAGTTGGGAATTTGGAACTGGGATTTAAATAAGCAAGGAAGTACTTGTTTCCTATTTCAAAATAGAATTTTTTTGACAGTATCGGGACTAATTTATCCTTGTGAAAAAATTGATAGAAAATTCCCATTTGGAACTTTTAATAATGATAAAATTGAATATTTCATTGGGGAAATTAATAGGTACTATAAAGATTTTTCTATTAAAGGTAAAACAATATGCTCTGATTGTTTTAATAAGAATAATTGTTCAGAATGTTATTTTATGACTCATGATTTAGATTGCGTGAAATGTAAAGTGGATGAAAAAAGTTTCTGCAAGAAAGCGAGCGAATCAATTGAATCTAAAGAAAAATCAATATTGGAATATTAACTTGAATCTATGATTGAATATTTTAGAGTAGAACCTTACGTTTTTATTAATAAAAACGACCAGAAGATATTGTTTTACAATACAATTGATGGAATATATTTGGAATACTATTTTCACAATGAAATTTGGACAATTTCAGAGAATATTCTCATAGTTAAATTCGAAAGACCAAATGACCTTTATGATCAATTTAAAATTGATCTTGCTGATAAAAAGATGGCATTCAAATTTTTAGGAGATAAGGTTTTTGCACCTAATATGTTTAATAAGATTGAAATTGAGTTCAAACGACAATTAGAATTAAATAAAGCTAAAGATAATGATGAATTAATGCAGTGTGTAACCAATATTACCATATGTGCTAATGGCGCAATTTCAACACTTAAAAACTTAAACTTTTTGAAACTTCAGTTTGATATATTCAGTAATGCAGATAAAGGAAGGAAACAGATTTCGTTTGATACTATTAAACATCTATTTTCGAAAATTTCATTTCCTAATTTAGTCTCAATTTCTATTACAGGTAGTTTGCTGTATAGGAATGCGTCTTTTAACAATTTTCTAATATTTTTAAAAACTTTGTATAAAGTTAAGTTATTTATATCATATTCTGAATATACTAAAAATCTATATACTCATATGCCTGAAATTGAGTATCATATAATTTGTGATGATGTTTTTTTTGAAAAATTCCCTCATGAATATGAAAAATTTATTGATAAGGAGGTTTGTTTCCATTTATATCTTTCAAATAATGACGAATTGAATTTTTTAGAAACAAATGAAACTAAGATAAACCTATTCAAGTTCCACCTAGAGCCTTATTATTCTAATAATTATCCTTTTCTATCACAACTCATCTCATATACTAAAGAAGGATTATTCGAAAATAAAAAATCAATGCTTAAAATTATTAGAAATAATTTTATCAATGAACTCTTTTTTGGGAGTTTGGTAATTCATAATGATGGTGATGTGTTTTCAAATATTCAGTCCTCATCCTTAGGGAATATTGAGAGTGACAAATTCCCTGAAATATTATATAATGCCAGTCAAGATAAAAAATCCTGGTTATATTCGAGAAGTACTTATATTCACTGTAATAAGTGTTTGTTTAATAGTCTCTGTCCCTCATTAACATTAATAGAGTTAACATCAAATTTTGTTTTTTGTAAATCCATTATTTAGAGCTTCTGTAACAAAGCTTTTGTTTTATTACTTTGATGGAATCCTTTTTGGTAATAAGGAGGGCATACGTGAATGGTCGTTCTTTTTTTTATAGCTTCGTAATGTTTCCTAATTTTTCAACTATGTTTATAAACTATATTAAATCAGCTATCCGATTTTTAAAGCATAATAGAGCATTTTCCGTAATAAATTTGATCGGTCTATCGATAGCTCTTGCAGTGTCATTTTTAATATTGATTTATGTTATTAATGAGCTAAGCTACGACCATTTCAATAAAAACAGAGACAGGGTCTTCAAGCTGATCAATTACTATGTCGATTTGAAGCAGAAATATTCAGATACTCCATATATTCTGGCGACGGCTTTAAAAAAAGATTTTCCACAGGTTGAGAAAGCTGTAAGAATAAAAAGTATGAGAGGTTTCAAACTGAAACTTAAAGAAGAATTTATACCTATTGATGGAGTTCTGGCTACCGACTCTGAAATATTCGATATTTTCACCTTTCCGTTGACAGATGGCGCAGATGATAAGAATCTTCTTGATGATAAAAACTCAATTGTTCTTTCGCGCAATCTTGCAGAAAAATTTTTCCCTGGCCAAAATCCGATTGGAAAGGAAATAGCAGGTATTGCAAATAATGCTGAGTATTTATTTATTGTGAGAGGGGTATTTGAAAATATTCCAGAAAACTCATCATTGAGAGCTAACTGTTTTGTTAACAGCAGATGGACGATTGATCAAATTAATAAAGCCATCGGGATTACCGATGCAGATGTGAACTGGAATCAAGACTTCTGGAATACCTGGGTTTTGCTTTCAAAAGATTGCAACGCAAAAGCACTCGAAAATCAATTCAGAGCATTTGAGGTTAAATACATGGGTGAAAAGCCTCAATCCCAGTATTCGTTTCAGAATTTAGGGGATGTATATCTTGGTTCAGAAAATATTGCAAATGTCAGGATAATGGGAAATAAAAAAAATATAAGATTGTTTTCTGCAATTGCTTTCCTTATAATTCTTGTTGCATCGATAAATTATATTATCCTCTCAACTGCAGTGTCTTCGAGAAGAGGACTTGAAATTGGAATCAGAAAAACGTTTGGTTCCATTAACAGAAACATTAAGAATCAGTTGCTTAGCGAATCAGTACTATTAGCTATGATTGTGCTGCCAGTTGCCCTTATTCTAATGAGAATCGCTCTTCCTTTTGCAGGGAGATTGTTTCAGACCCGGTTGGATATCATTGGATCAAACATAGTCATTTACATAATTGTTTATTTGATTCTTACAATAATTATTGGCCTTGTATCTGGCTTATATACATCGTCCTATTTATCACAACTTAAGGTAATTGATATTCTTAAAAACACACTACCCTCAAGGAACAAGAAAAAGTATTTTCGTTCATTTCTTATTGTCGTTCAACTAATAGTCTTCTGTACTTTCGTATCTGCCACACTAATTATACGTTCTCAATATAATTACGCAATCCACAAGGATCCAGGATACTACAATAAAGATATTCTCTTTATCAATCTTGGGCGTGACTTTAAGGGCTACTCTGCCTTTATAAACAATATTAAATCAAATCCGAATGTTATTATGGCAGCAGGCTCAATGGATAATCTGCCTTTAGAAGGTGGGATGATAATGACATATCCCAATTATCAGGATAAAACTGTAATGGTAAAAGTTGAGGGATTCGCTGTTGATTATAACTATGTGAAAACCTTAGGAATAACTCTACTTCAGGGCCGCGAATTTTCATCTGATTTTGGAAGCGATCTTAAACAGTCAGTATTGCTGAATGAAACCGCGGTTAAACAGTTAGGTTTGACAGATCCACTAGGGAAGCTTCTAGGAAATCGAACTATTATCGGAATAGTTAAAGATTTTAACCTTCACACAATTCATTCTAGTATTCCACCATTGTGGATAGGTATGACCGATCAGTATATACAGGATGTAGCTGTTCATTATAAACCAGGAACCTTGAAAGGTATTCTTCCTATGCTTGAAGCTGAATGGAAAAAGGCAACTCCAGACAGGCCATTCCAGTACAAAACAATTGAAGATCTAAGTAAAGAACTTTATTTTTCTGAAAGGAATTTAAGTACGATAGTTTTAATTTTTTCCATCTTCACTTTAATTCTAGCCGCTCTTGGATTATTCGGTCTCACCTTATTTCTGGCAAGGTCAAGAATGAAAGAAATTGGTATAAAAAAAGTCTTTGGAAGTTCCGAACAATCAATTGTCTTTTCCTTCCTTCTAAATAACCTGTTTAATGTAATAGCTGCAGCTCTACTTTCTATTCCTGTAACCATCCATTTTATGACAAAATGGTTAAGTAATTTTGCATACAAGACAAATATTAATTGGTGGATATTTGTTATCTCATTTGCAGCAGCAGCAACAGTGGTGCTCTTAACGGTGTTTATACAGTCTTACAAAACTTCATGCATTAATCCCATTGAAGCATTAAGACATGAATAATTCCTCACCTTAATCGAGATAAATCGGATAGATATACCAACCATTGGAATAAGTCTGCTTTAAGCACAGAGACGGTGCTAGGACTTCCCAGGGTTCAAGCAAATTTTAATCGGATGTTTTCATCAATGCTTTCTGCCCATTTAATAAACCTTTCGGGATTCCATTATAAAGGATACCTGTGAGTGCTGGCAAGATGATCAGGGTTGGTGGAGTAAGTAAAGTGCTGCGGTCTCTTTTGTCAAGTGCAAAGGTGCATAATTATGAAAGAATCTCAACCTCGGAGGAAGAGTCCATTATCTTTGAAGATTCTATTGCTTTTTCATAATTTTGTTTTTAAAAATATATTTAAGTGGATTGAGTAATCTTTGCAGAAGCGTTAGCTCGTCAGTAGTAATCTCTGCAGTCCCTGAAAGATCTCTTTCAAAATTTAATTCCTGACCGTATGAAGTAATAGCTCCTTTATTTAATTGAACAATTGCCGGAAAGCCTTTCTCTGTTGAACCATTTGAAACAGATTGTATTGCGCCTACTACAACACCAAATTCCATATAGGGATAACCATCAAGTTTAATATTTACTTGTTCCCCTGGTTTGACCTTCCCGATGCCTTCAAATGGTATTGTTAATATTGCAAAAACCTCTCCTCTACTTTCAGGATTTATTGTGAAAAGTCTATCCCCACCTTTTACCTCCTGCAAGTTACTCCAAACATTCATATAAGTTAATTTGCCAGATGATGGAGCTATTAAAAGGTAATTTTTCTCCCAGGTTGAAAGCGAGCTTACTAATTGGTAATAGCTATTAACCATATCCTCTTTTAGATCATTGCTTTGATTTTCTTGCTCAAACCTTAGGTCCATTATATTTTGTTTAAGCCTTTCAATTGTTAAGGATGTAGCGGTAAGATTTAGTTGGGAGCTTTCAAGTAATTGTTGCTTTGATATGAGTGATGCTTGAGATCTCTCATATTCAGTTGTTGGAATCACGTTATTCACGAAAAGTTGGGAATCTCTTATAAATTGCTTTTTTGTAAGTTCGAAATCCTTGATTGTCAGTATTCTTTGAGATAACAATCGTGTATAATAAAAATTATTTTGAATTTTCTCGGTTTCAAGTGCTTTAATTTTTTGTGAGTGATAATTTTGTTTTAAAAATATTTTATAATCAGAATAAGCTTTTAAAAATGAATTGAATTGAGTTTGCAACTCACCAAGATTTAAATTTATATGATTTGGAATAATTTCTTGCAATTTTAATGGATCGGCGTTAGGATCAAATTGTTGAATAATTCTGGTAAGTACTTTTATATCATTTAATTTTGCCGGATTTTCTATTACTGCAATTGTATCATTCTTTTTAACAGTTGATCCTTCTTTAAATAGAATATCAGTAATCTTACCATTCGCCCTTGCAATTATCACAGATGGAGGATTTTCACTACTGATAATTGAAGGTGCGACTACAATATCAGGATATTTAAAAAAAGCACTCCCGATAAATACAATTAACAATACACAAAAAATAATAGTAATACCCCATCTGATTATCCATTTAGGAGCAACCCCAAGGATTTCATTAACCTCCTCAGATCGAAGTTGTATTTTTGTGACATTATTATTTGCTTTGTTCTCTGCCATTTAGTACACAATAGTTTGAAATTACAATTCAAGTTGGTTTTTTACCAAGGTGTAATAAAATCCTTTTAATTCGCTCAATTCTTTATGTGTTCCTATTTCAACAACTTTACCCTTTTCTAAAACAACAATTTGATCAGCATTTTTAACGGTGCTTAATCGATGTGCTACAACAATTACCGTTCGTCCTTTAAAAAATTCCTGTAAATTTTCCAGAATTACTTTTTCATTGTTTGCATCCAATGAGTTTGTAGCTTCATCAAGAAAAATAAATTTAGGGTTTTTATAAACCGCACGGGCTATTAGTATTCGTTGTTTTTGTCCCTGGCTCAAACCATGTCCTTCATTTCCAATTTTCGTATTATAATGAAGTGGAAGTGAATCAACAAAATCAGCAATATTTGAAATTTTTGCAGAATGTAGTAGTCGTTGTTTATCAATGCCTTCCACTTTAGGTGCAATATTGTTTGCTATAGTATCTGAGTAAATGAAACCATCCTGCATAACAACTCCACAGAGTTCTCGCCATCTATTTAAGCTATATGTATTCAAGTTATTTTTCCCGATAGTGATTTCTCCGTTTATTGGTGGATAGAAACCAAGAAGTAGTTTTATGAGTGTAGTTTTACCGCTACCTGAGGTGCCTACAATTGCTGTTTGCTTCCCAACCTCAATCTTAAGATTAATATCTTTAAGGACTAAATCGGATTCAGGTTCAGCATATCGAAAACTCAGGTTGTTCAAAACAATATCCTTGTCAACTGGAATTTCATTATTCAGAGCACCATCCAGATCTTCCTCATCATTTCGTAAATGTATTTCGCCGAGCCTTTCCAAACTGATCTTGGCATCTTGGGTAAGGTTAAAAAATGAAATTAGCTGTTCAATTGGGCTATTTAGCTGACCAATTATATATTGAACTGCTAACATCATTCCCAATGACATATTTCCATCAACAACACTCTTTGCAGCTATTACAGATATTAAAATGTTTTTTACTTCATTTATAAATACAGCTCCGCTCTGTTGATATTGACCTAAAGCGAGGCTTTTTACGCTAACTTTGAACAATCTTTCCTGAATGCGCTCCCATTCCCATCTTTTTTGTTGTTCACAACCATCTAGTTTAATCTCTTGCATCCCCTGTATAAGTTGTATAACTTTACTTTGATTGGCTGCCATTTGAGCAAAACGGCGATAGTCTAGGTCCCCGCGACGTTTCATAAACAATCGTACCCATATTGTATACAGAATACTACCTACAAGAAAGATTGAGAAAATACTTAAATTATAGTATAATAAAACAAACCCAAATATTATAAGATTGACCATAGAAAACATCACATTCAAGGAGGTGTTGGTTAAAAAACTTTCAATTCTTTGGTTATCACCAATTCGTTGAATCAGGTCTCCAACCATCTTAGAATCAAAGTAACCCATTGGAAGACGCATTAGTTTGATAAGAAAGTCAGAGATAAGTGAAATATTTATTCTTGCGCCTATATGAAGCAATATCCATCCTCTAATAAATTCAACTGAAACACGACTTAATGTCAAAATAAGCTGCGCCAATAATACAAGATAAATAAAGCCAACATTGCGATTACCAATACCCTTATCTACCATGCTCTGAGTAAGAAATGGAAAGACTAATTGAAGTAAACTTCCAAGAATCAATCCGATAAGAAGTTGAGCGATAAGTTTTTTATAAGGTTGGAGATAGCTAAACAAAAAAAGAAAACTTTTTTTGTCTGGTTTTTCATCCATAGTAGCATAAAAATCTGCAGTTGTCTCTAGCATTAGTGCAATACCCTTTTTTTCCCCATCTTCCGTGGTTGATGCCCAACATTGGAGAAACTCTTGCCGGGGATACTTTATGAGGCCACCTCCGGGGTCAGAAACATGAACAAATTCATTACCTTTTTTCCCTGTAATCCTATAGATCACAATGAAGTGGCTTTGATTCCAATGAACAATTGCCGGTAACTGGATTTGTTGTAATTGGTTAAAATCGATTTTAAGCCCTTTTGTTCGAAAACCAATACTTTCAGCAGCATGGCTAATCCCAAGTAAACTAACTCCTTCTTTACTCAAATAACAACGCTGCCTAAGTGTTTGTAGGGCATAATGCTTCCCATAATAAGTAGCAACTATCCTTATACATGTAGGACCGCAATCCATAGAATCAGGTTGGTTATAATGGGGAAATGACATATCAGTAGTTAAACTCAAAGTTAAAGATAGACAAAAAAACTTCTAAGAATACGTTGCTTGTATTTTTCATCATAGACTTCTTGATGCAAACTTAAGCTGTCTTAACTCTATAATAAAGGTTAGTATCAAGTTTGACACTGCAATCGTTTCATAAAAAATGCGTTATTCAACCATTATCAGGCTCGAATATTTTAAACTAGAAAAATGCAAATTATTCTGTCTCCCAATAAGCCAACACTCCTAGAAGTATAAGCTATTGATAACCTGAAGCTTAATATATAATCTGTGATCCTGAAGGGACCCGACCACCAAATCAATAGATCTTGAATCTGTGAGCATCTCAGATGCAAATGTCGGGCGCATGGCTCACCTTTGGCCTGACAGAATACTCTAAACCCACTTTGCTAAACAACAAATAATTGACTCTGCTATTTGGTGGCCAATTTATTTCGTCAAAACGTGGTCAAGGCAACCAGTTTTCACACATTAGATAAAACTACCTAAAAACAAAGTCTTTTCAGACCTGAATTAGACTTAAATAGATAAGATATTGTCATTTTTTTGTACTGGTCTTAAAAACAGTACAACGTGGGAAATATCATTATAGTTAATCCTAATGACTTTTTCATTGTGGTAATTTTCTCTGTTTTAGATATGCAATATACAAATTTCAAACTATACAGATATTCCTATGAAAAAGACAATTTCTTTATTAGCGCTGCTTTTGCTATTCTCTATTGAG
>PLLX01000087.1 GCA_003141415.1 Bacteroidales bacterium | reverse complement strand
GAAGAAAATATTGACTACCTTGAGCTGACAGGTAATGAAACGTACGATATTCTAAATCTTGATGATCTGACTCCTAATAAGGAAATTAAAGTTATAGCAACAAAAAATAATGGAGCTAAATTGGAATTTAATGTAATTGCAAGACTTGATTCATTAATGGAAGTAGCCTATTATCAAAATGGGGGAATATTGCAATACGTATTAAGAAATTTTCTAAAAAACAATTAGAAAAAGGTAGCTTAGCCTAATATATATGATATGAATTATCGGATAGAAAAAGACACGATGGGCGAGGTCAAGGTACCCGCAGATAAATATTGGGGGGCTCAAACACAACGATCAATAATAAATTTCCCCATTGGTCCGGCCGCATCTATGCCTGTTGAAATTATTCATGCGTTTGGTTATTTGAAAAAGGCTGCTGCGATTACAAACAATAGATTCGGATTATTATCAGCTGATAAAATGAAGATTATTTCAGAGGTATGTGATGAAATTGTGGCAGGAAAACTGGATGATCAGTTTCCGTTGGTTATATGGCAAACAGGATCAGGAACACATACCAATATGAATTGCAACGAGGTTATTACAAATCGTTCTCATGTTTTGCTGGGTAACAAATTAGGAGAAGGAGAAAGGTTTATTCATCCAAACGATGATGTGAATAAGTCCCAATCATCCAACGATACTTTTCCGACAGCAATGCATATTGCTGCCTACAAAAAGATAGTTGAATATACCATCCCGGGGATTGAGATACTAATTAACTCCTTGTCGGGTAAATCTTTAGCAATGGCCGGAATTGTCAAAATCGGTCGTACTCATTTAATGGATGCAACCCCTGTTTCACTCGGACAGGAATTTTCAGGGTATGTGTCACAATTGAAACATGGAATAAAGGCGTTGAAAAACACATTAACGCATCTTTCAGAGTTAGCTATGGGGGGAACCGCCGTTGGAACAGGTTTGAACACTCCTGAGGGTTATGCCGTAGAGGTTGCAGCCACTATTGCCCAACTGACAAAGCTGCCTTTCATTTCTGCCGAAAACAAATTTGAATCTCTGGCAGCAAATGATTCAATTGTTGAAACTCACGGAGCAATAAAACAACTGGCCGTTAGCTTAATGAAAATAGCAAACGATATCAGAATGTCGGCTTCGGGACCACGGTCGGGAATTGGAGAGATAACTATACCGTCTAACGAACCTGGTTCATCCATCATGCCCGGCAAAGTAAATCCGAGTCAGACAGAGGCAATGACTATGGTTTGCTCACAGATTATGGGTAACGACACAACCATTTCGGTTGCAGGTTCAAATGGCCACTTCGAGCTTAATGTTTTTAAACCGGTCATGATAAGTGCTTTATTGCAATCCGCTACCCTTATTGCAGATGCCTGCAAAGCATTCAGTGATAATTGTGTTGCTGGCATTAAGCCAAATCTGGAAAGGATTGAAGAGAACCTTAAAAAATCATTAATGCTGGTGACCGCATTAAGCACTCATATCGGGTATGAAAATGCTGCGAGAATTGCAAAAAAAGCTCATACAGATAATTCAACTTTGAAAAAAGCGGCTTTAGAATTAGGTCTTTTGACAGAACAACAATTTAATGAATGGATTGTCCCCGAAGCAATGATTGGCCCAATCAAGAAGAACCTGTGAGTTCCTTTCTACTGTCCCATTAGTTCGTCATTTAACAGGATTAACGATAGACAAATGTTGAATGACCTGTTAAAGGAGGAGATAATTAATTGAAGGAATGTTTCTCACAAAGTGACAGACTTGATTAATTTACATAAAGACTCAAAAGAGGAGTTTTTTTACTATATTTACTTAACTGATTTAAAAACTGTGGTCTTTTAATATTGGGATTCAAGATCTCCGGAGTATTCTTTCATCATATTATTACAATAATTTGCATCGGGTATTATAACTCATTAAATTTTTATGGGCAGGATTCTAAATAGCATTCATCGATTTTTTTCGGAAATGTCCAGATCCTCATCTCCTAATGAGGATTATATCAATAAACTTTTTCTCTGGTTCCTGCTTCTCTCTGCAATCATAATGATAATCGTTATTGTTGCAGTACTTATCGGAGCAATTCATTACCGTTCAAAACGATATCAGGGTGAGCCGAAACAGATAACCGGTATAAAGTGGCTGGAAATCACGTGGACGATCATTCCGTTCCTGATTCTTGTAATCTTTTTCTATTTCACCGTCAGGTTCATGAAAGACATTGATCAGCCGGTGGTTAAGGACCAACAAGCCGATATAATAATAACGGCAAGGCAATGGTGGTGGGAAATGCAATATTCAAATTATAATATTACCACTGCTAATGAACTACATATTCCCGTTCATCAAAAGCTTTTGATAAGAGTGGAGTCAGGTGATGTCATACATGACTGGTGGGTACCGGAACTTGGCAGAAAAATTGATGCCATACCAGGCACATCAAATTATTCATGGTTAGAAGCTTCTGATACAGGAGAATATAAAGGAGCCTGCAGTGAATATTGTGGGACTCAGCATGCCGGGATGCGTATTCTTGTGATTTCGGAGACTAAAAATGAATTTGACCGATGGGTTCAGGAACAGCAAAAAGTACCATCTCCTCCAGTTGATAGTGTTGGTCAGAGAGGCATGAGATTATTCAGCGAAAGGACATGTGCCGGTTGTCATTTCATATCCGGAACAGTGGCAGTTTCACATATCGGACCTGATCTTACTCATCTGGCTTCAAGGAAAACATTAATTAGCGGGGTTCTCACCAATACGCCAAAAAACCTTTATTTATGGCTTCAAAACCCACAAAAACTTAAAGAAGGTTCGCATATGCCAAATTTTATTCTTTCAAACAATGAACTTGAAGCACTGTTAAAATACCTGGAGGATTTAAAATGAAGTTAAATATTCATATACCTGAACCAACTAAACCTATCCCTGATATAAGAACCGGTGAAGGATTATTGCAATGGCTTTCAACTGTCGATCACAAGCTCATTGGTATAATGTATCTGTGCACAGCCTTACTCTTCTTCGTGCTTGGTTTCGGTGAAGCACTGATGATGCGCATTCAACTCATGCGTCCTTTAAATAATTTTTTATCTCCAGAAGCTTATAATCAGTTATTTACGACACATGGTACCAATATGATTTTTCTGGTACTTACCCCGATGTTATTGGGATTTGCCACCTACAGCCTGCCCCTGATGATCGGGGCAAATGAAATGGCATTTCCGCGACTTAATGCTTTCAGCTATTGGATTTTCTTATTGGGAGGGCTGATCCTTTATGCAAGTTTCTTTGCAGGTGGAATGCCCAACGTTGGCTGGTTCAGTTACGCACCTTTAAGTGAAAGGTTTTTCAGTTCAACAAAAGGTGTAGACTATTGGGTCATCAGTCTTTTATTGATGGGGATAGGTTCAGTAGGTGCGGCACTAAATTTTGTTGTGACAACACTTACTATGAGGACAAAAGGAATTCTGATGAACCAGCTTCCTCTTTTTGTCTGGATGGTATTCGTAAATTCATTTTTAATTCTTGCAGCCTTCCCTGTCCTTAATGCAGCGCTGTTCATGATACTCATCGACAGGCAATTTGATGCACATTTCTTTGTGAGTGCCACGGGTGGATCTCCTGTGATGTGGCAGCACCTTTTCTGGGGTTTTGGACATCCTGAAGTATATATACTTGCGTTACCAGCCTTTGGAATGGTATCTGAAGTGATACCCGTGTTCTCGCGTAAGCCAATATTCGGATACGAATTTATAGCTGCGTCATCGGTTGCAATCATGTTATTGTCTTTTGGGGTATGGGCCCATCATATGTTTGCAGTCGGACTGGGAACAACTTTTAACGCTTTTTTTGCTGCATCAAGCATGCTTATTGCAGTCCCTACAGGGATTAAGATATTTAACTGGATAGCAACAATGTGGGGCGGTTCTGTACAATTGAAAACAGCAATGCTCTTTGCTTTGGCGCTGGTGGTTAACTTCACGATCGGCGGACTTAGCGGTGTCGGATTCTCACTTGTCCCGGTCGACTGGAGATTGACTGATACTTATTTTGTAGTTGCTCACATACATTATGTATTGATCGGAGGTTCACTGACAGGAGGTTTTGCAGCGGCATACTACTGGTTCCCGAAAATAACAGGCAGGATGCTTTCAGAAAAAATAGGGAAGTGGCATTTCTGGCTTTATTTTATCGGGTTTAACTGTACTTTTTTTGTATTTCACTTTCTTGGTTTATTAGGAATGCCGCGCCGTGTTTATACCTATCCTAATCTCCCCTATCTCGGCACCCTGAATCTCTTTTCAACAATCAGCGCATGTGTCTTCGGTATTTCATTTATTCTGTTTTTCTGGAATATCTTTTACAGTCTCAGACATGGAAAGATACCAGGAAATAATCCATGGAATGCATGGACTCTTGAATGGCTAACATCATCGCCGCCTCAGCAGAAGAATTTTGAAAAAGTGCCATTAGTAAGAAGCCGGAGGCCATTATGGGATATGTTGCATCCTGAAAATCCCGACTGGAAAAGGGAAAATAAAAGCAAAATAAAAACCTAAAATGGCGGTAATGAATAAGAATATAATTTTGATGATTTTTTTTGTAGGCTCCGAATCCTTCTTTTTTCTGGCATTAATTATTTCATATATATATTTCAGCCGTACAGGAGGAGTTCTTTCTGAATCATCACACTATCTTGATATAAAAAGAACCGGTATTTTCACAATTGCCCTTCTTTCGAGCAGTATTACGATCTTCCTTGCGGATGTAAGTCTTAAACGGCTGAACAGGAAAGCTCTTAAGATATGGCTTTCCTTAACAATTATACTCGGATTGATCTTTATTCTTGGTCAGACAACGGAATATTTAAAACTTTATAAACTGAACTTCACAATCAGTAAAAACGTTTTCGGATCGGCCTTCTTTACTCTGACAGGATTTCATGGATTACATGTCCTGATTGGATTACTTGTATTATTGATTGTTTTAATTATGCTCATGAATGGCAAGTTTAAAACAATCGAACATACTGCCCTTAGTTCTGCCGCAATTTACTGGCATTTTGTAGATGCGGTATGGATTGTGGTTTTTAGTGTGGTTTACCTTGGTGCACTCATATGAATACAACAAAATTTCTTCTAAGTTACTGGCATCTGAATATAATGGCAATACTGGTCATCGTCCTCATGGTCGCCTTTCATTATATTACAAACGGGTACCGTTTTTCACGCAGGAGCACGCTGTTTTTTTCTGCAGTAATTCTATTTATTCTTATAACTATTTCCCCATTGGATTTTCTGAGTAAATATTATCTTTTCAGTGCACATATGGTACAGCATATCGTGCTGCTTCTTATAATACCCCCGTTGATACTTTCCGGGACCGATAAGGATTTTCTTGAGAAAGTATTCCGGGAAGGATTCTTAAAAAAGGCAGGTAATTTCCTTTTCTATCCTCTGGTTGCTTGGTTTTTAGGAGTGGGATCCATGTGGATAATGCATTTACCGGCTTTTATGATGCAAATGAATGACTCAACATTCCTTATGGATACCCAAATGATAATCCTGCCGGTTCTGGGATGGTTTTTTATCTGGCCGGTCTATTCCCCAATAAGTTTCAGGAGATTAGAGCCACTTCAGAGTTCGGTCTATCTTTTTCTGGCCTGTGTCGGGTGCACGGTATTGGGAATCCTGATAACTTTTGCTCCTGCAAACATGTTTACCGGCGGAATGCAACAGGGAAATCTGAATCTGATTAAAATGATCCAATCGGATTGGGGTATCAATGACAGTACCGATCAGATGATGGGTGGATTGATCATGTGGGTACCGGCATGCGTTATTTATCTTACTAATATAATGATAATACTATTACGTTGGTTTGCGGGTGCTGCGTCGCAAGGGAACGACAGGACAATGACGTAAAGGCACAAGGGTGCAATGGCACAATGGCTTAGGGAAGAAAAGATATAAGAAACGAAACTTTAAAAATCTTAAGATTATCAATCAATTATGGATGAACCAGTTATCAAATTAGATGAGAAAGAATACCCGCTTCAGCCCTCCGACCCGGAGATAATACCAGATTCTACATATTGGCCTTTGGCGCTGGCATTTGGTACTACTCTTCTGCTTTGGGGATTTCTGACTTCTCTTATACTTTCAGGAGTTGGCATTTTGTGCATGGCAGTTTCATTAGCAGGATGGATTGGGGAAATAAATAATGAAAAATGACCTTAATATGGATAGTCGTCGCTCGTTTATTATTAAATTACTTGGAATTTCCGGAGGAATATTAGCAATAATAATTTCTATACCTGTTATCGGGGTTTTTCTTGAACCGCTTGCACGAAAGAAACCTGAAATGTGGAGATCTGTAGGTAATGTTGATAAGTTTAAAACAGGGGAAACTGTCTTAGTCGATTTCCCGAACTCATCCTCATTACCATGGACGGGAACGGTATCTAAAACTGCCAGCTGGCTGAGACGGGTATCCGACACTCAGTTTATTGCTTTCTCTGTCCACTGCACTCATCTTGGTTGTCCCGTTCACTGGCTGCCTGATGCTGAAATTTTTCTCTGCCCATGTCATGGCGGAGTATTTAACAAAGATGGATCTTATGCTGCCGGTCCCCCTCCAAAAGATCTTTCACAATACCCGGTGCGTATTGAAAAGAATGAAGTCCAGATATTGGCAAGTCCAATCCCGATAACAACCTTATAATGCTTTACGATTGAAAACTCTGAGAAAAATATGGAAATGGTTTGATGACCGGACAGGAACAACCGAAGCCATTAACCCTCTGGCAGACCATCTTGTACCACCTGATGCTAATTGGCTGTATGTATTTGGAAGTGCAACTCTCTTTTGTTTTATACTTCAGGTTGTTACAGGTCTTGCACTGGCCTTTCTGTATCAACCGTCTACCGGACCCGCTTATGAATCATTGAAATACATTACTTATCAGGCTCATTTCGGACATTTTCTGCGTGGCATACACTATTTTGGAGCATCGGCGATGATTCTGCTTGTTGGCATTCATATGATCAGGGTATATCTGATGGCAGCTTTTAAATATCCACGGGAAATGAGCTGGATAAGTGGTTCAATATTGTTAGTTCTTACAGTTACAATGGGATTTACCGGTCAATTGCTCAGATGGGATAGTAATGGAATATGGTCAGCAATTGTCGGAGCTGAACAAGCCGGGCGGATACCATTTTTTGGTAAAGCAGTTGCCAGGATATTCCTGGGAGGCGAAACGATAACCGGGTTGACTGTAAGCAGGTTTTTTTCAATACATGTTTTTTTGATTCCGGCGATGCTATTCGCTTTGATTGGTCTCCATTTATATATGGTAGTCAGAAACGGCATATCAGAACCTCCGAAGACCGGCAATAAAGTTGATCCGGCAAATTACAGAAAATGGTACCAGAAAATGCTCAAAGATAAAGGAGTTCCATTCTGGCCCAATGCAGGCTGGAGAGACCTCGCTTTTGGTGTTCTGGTAATTTTAGTAATTGTGATTCTTTCATTAATTGTTGGTCCGCCCGAAATAGGTAAACCTCCTGATCCGACTGATATTTATGCAAACCCCCGCCCCGACTGGTATTTTATGTGGATTTTTGCCCTGTTTGCATTGATGCCTAGAGAGATAGAATCTGTGGCTATAGCTTTCAGCCCGGTTATTCTGGGAATAGTTTTAATCCTGCTACCCTTAATTAATAATAAGGGAGAAAGGAGTCCATTGAGACGTCCCTGGGCAATTGCTATTGTCACAATAATTGTTACTATGGTTGCGTCCTTCTGGTATATTGGACAAAAATCCCCCTGGTCGCCAGCATTTCAAACTAAGCCATTATCACAGGAGGTGATCGGCAATGTCAGTACAAATGCAAGGGATGGTGGCGATTTATTTTATAAAAAAGCGTGCATATACTGCCATACAGTTTCCGGATATGGAGGAAAGAGAGGACCTGACCTTTCCTACGTCGGTAGCAGGCTCACTAGCGAACAGATAACTATCAAGATCGTCAATGGAGGAGGGAACATGCCATCGTTCGGAGCTTCGCTTACAGGAAAAGATCTTAATGACCTGACAACCTTTCTGTTAACAAGAAAGAAATGAAATCAATACCCAACAGGCTCGCCTTATATGATCTTCATTAGTCTCTATTGTTCACCCGGCTTTAACATCTTAGCAGCCGGGTACAGTAATTCGCCATTTACAATTTGAGCTGGGGAAGTGTAGGTGTGTTCCTGAGTTTTCCCGATACCCATTATGTGAAACACTGTCCAGCCATGAAGCTTTAAGTAATCAGAAACGAGTGACCGGTGACAGCGCCACCATAGAGCCTCTGAACACATATAAGCGATCCGCCCTTTGGACCCAAAACGTTCAAGCTCCTGTATAGCTTCCTTAAAAGAACTGGTTTCCATATAATCTGCGTATCCTCTGAATGCTGCAAGGCGCCAACCTGTATTGATTGAATCAGGCTTCACCCTCCTTCGGCCTCCGAGTTCTCTTAAATGAATATATTTAATATTGTTTTCAGGTAATGATAC
>PLLX01000108.1 GCA_003141415.1 Bacteroidales bacterium | reverse complement strand
TGCAAAAACCATGACAACTCGCGCGTCGGCTGGCAGCCCTATTGACTTTGTCTCGGCAGCATGATCAGTCCGGGTGCAACAGAATTTAATAAGTGGGTTAGATCTTTCTCTAATAGACCTTCTCTCCCATTACGAACTTGTACGGGCTGCCGAAAGCAACCGAGGAGCGCTTCAGCGGACCGAGCTCGACGAAGTCAATTAATTAAACCGTCCGAGTTATGTTTAGGCTTTTTTTATTTCTTATCTGGTGTCTTGCAACCTTTTTATTAGTCAAGGCCCTTTTTTGTCCAGTCAGTTTATAGTCATGAATTAAAAGTCCGGGGGAAAGGTTTAATCGTCCAGTAAGATTGCGAATCATTTCTACGGTTAATTTGCGCTTACGATTCATTATCTCCGAGACTCTATTTTTACCGCCAATTGTATCAGCAAGGTCAACTTGTTTCAAATTCAATTCTTCCATTCTGATTTTAATGGCTTCAATAGGATCTGCTGCTTCTATTGGATAATGCTTTTTTTCATACTCGTCAATCATTAGTCCAAGAATGTCAGCCTCATCACTTTCTATTGTCTCGCTCTTAGCATCAAAAATGACCTCAAGTCTTTTCAGTGCTATTTGGTAATCTTCTTCTGTTTTTATAAGTTTTATATTCATAGCCATTGTTTTTAGATCATATGCGCATCGATTTTATCATATTCAGTATGAGATCCGATGAATCGAATAAAAATCCACTGTTTCTCAAAGTTGAATTTTGCAACCAATCGATACGCATTACCTTTTATATTAAAAACTATCCTGCTCTCTTTCAGAATACTTGCATTAGCATAAGTCTTTTTAACATCATTGGGGTATTCCATTCCGAATTCATCGCAGTATCATACCACGTTTTTAAGTACTGCTCAGAGTCAGGGTGTTTTTCCCAAAATTGTCTTAAAGTACTTTTAGCAAATATCCTCTCCATTCATTTATAGTCTGACTACAAAGATACAGATAATTCCCATATTGGGAACTATTTTGTCAGATTTTTTTAGTGCAGTCCAAATTGAAGAATCATATTAGCTCTTAACGAGTTATGTTTAGGCTTTTTGTCTAGTTAGAACAGATCCCATTATCATGGCGAAATTGTCTAGTCATTGAGCTGGGAACCAGTTGCTTAAACATAACGGCCGGCGGTATAGTTTGTTGTCGTCTGTGTCTGGGTTGGATTTGTTTTTGCACAGTCCAGATAGGTGGACGATAACTTTCGTGTCAAGATAAAACTGTCCAGATGAAGTAGTCCCGATAGATGAGCAGATTTTGTCATGTCACGATAAAATTGTCTTGGTGGCGTTGCAAAAACCATGACAACTGAGCGTCGGCCGGCAGCCCTATTGACTTTGTCTCGGTAGCAGGATCAGTCCGGGTGCCACAAGATTTTATAAGTGTGTAAATGTTTACTCGCATAGACTTTGGGGCCGATTAAGAAGTTGTCCGGGCTGCCGAAGGCAACCGAGGAGCGCTTTAGCGCGACGAGCTCGGCGAAGCCAATTAACCAAACCGTCCGTGTTAGCAGCTGTAATTGGTTAGTAATTAATTATTTGTCAAACACATGGATAGGGCATTTTTTACAGTCCAGATGCAAAGTTTATAGAACATTACGCGTGTCGCAATACAAGATTTATAAGTAGCCTGGAATTTGTTCCGCTAATGTTATTTTGTTAATAGCAGAGGAGCGGTCCTGGTTTATCGCCCATTACAAATCTGTCTTTGGAGCAGGAGCAAAAACAAAAATTGTTACAAGGTTATTTACTTTATTGTCCGTATTAGACTTTCGCGATTTTTTTTCTGATTAAAAAGAATATAAGTCCTAACGCAACTCCTAAACTCAAGAGCACTGTTCCAAATAGTATGTCAATAACCGATGAGTATTTTTGATAGGGTTTGGTATTTACAGTTATTTCCTGCTTTCTGAACTTTTCTACCTTTTCCTTCACATATTTAATATTAATATCAAGATCAAATGAATTATCATCTATTATAGTTGCCCTATTCAATATTTCCTCATCAAATCCGTTTGCAATAATATTTTTAAAGCCAGAACTATTATAGTGCTCTTCAAGAGGTTTGTAAAATATATATCCGGTAAAAACATCTTGATATTTTAATAATTTACCGGTTGGACTAAAAAAAAGGTCAAATTTATCTGTACCAAAAGGACTATCTTTAAAGTTAAAGCCTAATGATTTGTTTCCTATCGCTTTAAATGCATTGTCCCAGATTCCGTTATTTATTGGAGACTTTTGTATTGGCAATAAAATTGGAGACCCAGGATTTGATAGTCCAAAACTAACATTTACTGTATTGATCAATACATTGGCAGATTGATTGGGGTATTTTCTCATAATATATGAAGCGCAGGAAGTATCCCCTATTGGCACATTTACTGGACCAAAAGCGTGACGATAATTCATTATTACAAGACACTTTTTGCGCTCCTGATTTGATACTAACATCTGCTCATACATTTTTATTATTCTGTCAGCAAGCATCGCATCACGACTTGCATTATTTGATTTAACCTTTTCTGTATATTCTTTATTATTTTTTATTTCTTTCCAGTTGAAATCGAGATCTGTGAAAACATGTCGTATCCTCTTCTCCTTTGGTAACTGTTGGTTTAAGATATATAGCTTTTTGTAGTAGTCAAAATAATTAGTGTTTTCCCAAATAGGAAAATCGGAATAGTTCTGAAGAATCTGACTAAGCTTAATGTCGAGTTTTTCGTTAATTAAACCATCCGTATTCATTAATGAATCTAAATTGGATTGTTGAGTTCTACTTCCAATTTCTGTATAAACATTCCCTACATTTTTAACAAATCGTTCATCCGATACCAAATCGAAGATAAAATCGTATTGAGTCATTTCAGGATGTTCTCTTTCACACAAGATTACGATATCATTTTTTTCGAATAGTTTGAAAATATAATCTTTTGCATCTAACTGCTTTTCTAAAAATGAAACATAAGCTGCAATTACATTTTTAGAATGCTTTGGAATGAACGGATTATTAAAAGAACCCATTGATATAAAATAAAAAGTCCTTATACCAAAAATTACCAGAGATATGACTACCAATAAAGTAATGCCCTTCTTTTCACGCACAATATCATATTCAGAATTTTTAATTACAGCAGTTTTTGCCCATCTATCATACCATGTCTTTTTTTGAAAAAGAAAAATGATAAATAAAATGAGTGTCAGTATGAAACAATAAAGAACTTCAAAATAAGGAGAAAGCCAAACAAGTTTAAAACAAGACATTAAGATATATAATGGGACAATGTAAAAACAGCTGTTTGTACACAAACTCCCTCAACAATAATGTGATAGAATAATTGAGTTTACTCTTACTTTCAACCGACATTCCACATAAACCCTTTCCAATAGTTGTTCTAAACGCTATTGTAATGACTGAAAAATACAGTATTGAAATAATCAATGTGAGCTTCGCAATTGGTATATAAATATGAAACAATTGCAATAGATTCAATAAAACAAATGCAGTTCCATAGATTACTGAAAAGTCTATAGTAAATGCAATTAATCGAGGCCATAAATTAGTTTTTATTTTTTGTGCCATTTTATGGAGTATTGATTGTTTTAATCATGAAGCCTAACTTCTATTTAGCAGAAGTAATCATATTTTTTGTTATCATGTTGTGATCCAATCTTAATTGTTCTGTTAGCAGCAGTATCCTGATATTGCGAACGTTCAATCAATCTTCCTCTTTCAATGGGGGAACTGGTACACCAGCATCTCTTTTGGCATTCCCTGCATG
>PLLX01000226.1 GCA_003141415.1 Bacteroidales bacterium | reverse complement strand
AAAAAAAGGATTTTGGAGAAAATATTTAGTCCTCCGGAACTTTCTTTCTCTTCATCATAAGTTAATGGCCGCAATAAACAGGTCACAGCTATATCATACGGTTGCCGGTAAAAAAATGTCTTCGCCGATTTGGAATATGCTATCGGTACTCCACGTAATCTTAATTCATCAATCAACTCGTAGAGACTGGTACGACTTACCCCAAGTTGTCTGGCGAATTCTTCCGGTGTCCCGGTTTTTTGCCTCGAGACAAGCTTATGCATCATACTTATGCGATCGAGATATTCAAAGACTTTCATAATTAATTATAGTTTATGTTTTTACAATTTCATTAATATTAATAGTCTGGTGCATCCACATCCTGCGGAATGGTCCCTCAATTACTGATAATTCCGCAAATGACCCGTCCTGAACAACCAATCCCTTTTCAAGCATAATGACTCTTTGAGCCATATTAATTGTTGAGAGTCTGTGGGCAATAACAATTACTGTTTTTGATTCTTCCTTTAATAATCTCAATGTGTTTTGTACAAATGTCTCCGCTAAAGAATCCAGAGAGGAGGTAGCTTCGTCAAGAATCAATATTTCCGGATTACGATAAAGGGCCCTGGCAATAGCTATACGCTGTTGTTGTCCTCCTGACAATGTGGCTCCGTTCTCTCCCAGGTATGTATTGAATCCATGCGGAAGTTGTTCAATGAATTTTGTCATCCCCAGCTTGTCACAAATTTCAATAATCCTGTTCATTTCGGGATTAAAATCCCCGACAGCAATATTATCAACCACATTCCCTGAGAAAAGATCAATCCTTTGGGGAACAACTGATACAATTTTACGTAACGAATGATTAGTAAGGTGAGAGAGATCATAGCGCCCGATGCGTATATGACCTGACTGAAGAGGATACAGATTTTGAAGTAATGAGACTAGTGTTGTTTTACCTGAACCGCTCTCTCCTGCAACAGCAGTTATTTCCCCTTTCTTTATTTTAATATTCAATGAGTCGAAAACATCGACCCTGGTACCATACCGGAATTTTACATTCTCAAAATATACATCATCAACCATTTCAGGTTTAAGTTCTATTTTATTTGCCTCATCCTCTATCTCGAGATCGAATATTTCAAATAACCTGTCAGCAGCAATTCTGGCATCCTGAAGGGTACGGTTAAACCCGATTAGGGTGGTAACCGGACCAGTAAAATATCCTACTACCGAATAAAATGAAAGCAACTCGCCTGGAGTAATCTGCGAGCCAATAGCATATCCCGCTCCTACCCATAAAACAAGAATTGTGATTAATTGTGAAATAAGACTCGTTGAACTTGATGTAAAAATATTATTTAATCCCGACTTGTAAATAATTTCAAGAAAACTGACAAATTTTGTTTCTGTCTTCAGATTAGAAAAATCCTCGAGACCAAACCGTTTGATAGTCCCTGCGGAGTTCAGAGATTCCACCAATTGTGCCTCAAGGTCCGCAGCACGCTCCATGACCTTTCGCTGAACTTTTTTATTTAGCTTATTTGAGACATAATATATCAGGATATAGAGAGGAACCACAATTAGCATAATCATAGCAAGTTTCCAGAAAAAGGTAAACATCAGAGCAAATGAAACGATAAGAATAAAGATGTTAAGAACAAAATTTATTGAGACTTCATTTACAAATACACGGATTTTAACTGCATCGCCGATCCTTGATATTATTTCACCTGTCCTCATATTATCAAAAAAGGTCTGCGGCAGTTTTAACAAATGCTGATAATATCCGAGAATAAGCGTAGCATCAATTTTTTGCCCTGTTTTAAGAATAAAGATCGTCTGGAAGAAATTCAAAAGCAATCGTAATGCAATTATGATGACCATTGCAAGACCAAGAAGGTTAAGAAGGCTCAGATTCCCTCCGGGCAAGACATTGTCGACAAGCTTCCCCACATAAATTGACGTTGCGAGACCAAGAACAGAAAATACTAAAGCCCCGGTAAGTGATTGTAACAGAATACCTCTGCTTGGCTTTATCAATTTCCAGAAGCGAGTCTGGATTGAAACCTTTTCGTTTTTTATTGTGAACTTCTCGCCGGGAGCAATTAGTACGAGAACTCCTGTCCATTGTTTTTTGAAATCTTCGTGCTCAATTTTATGAAAGTCACCATCTCCGGGATCCATTATTTCAATATACTTATCCGTTGTTTTTATCAGAACAACATAATGATGAAGTACCTCTTTCACAATAACATGCGCAATAGCAGGTTTTGGGATTTTGAATAAACTATCCCAATCACCTCTTACACCTTTTGCCAGAAAACCCATTTTCCCTGCTGCCTCCACAAGTCCTAAAACATTTGTGCCTTTTTTATCTGTCCCGGCAAACTGTCTTACCCGGGCAACAGGTATTGTCAGTTTGTAATTGGCCGCAACTGAGGCAAGGCAGGCTGCTCCATAATCTGTAATATCTCTTTGTTTTACTTTTATTGGCATAATCTTACTATTCCTTTACATATTTGTAAGGATTGAACCAGCTATCTACCTTATCGAATAATAAATGATACAAGCTTCTTCGAATAACCAAAATCCTGGTATTAAGGCTCATTCCCTTTTTAATATCAGCTTTATAGCCATTTTTTAATGATAGGAATGTCTTTTCAGGCTTACACTTCACTCTGAAATAAGCTGTCGAACCATTTTCAATTATCATATCATCAGAAATATCAATGATATCACCCTCTAAAATTCCCCATTCATTATAGTTAAACGCATCTACCTGAATCTTGACTTTCTGTTTTTCATGAATAAGTCCGATATCGGCAGGTTTTACAAAGCAGGTTGCAACCATTTCTCCGTCAGGAGATATCTCTGCAATTTTCTGTCCTGAAGTTACAATGCTTCCAGTCTGCATATCTGAACTTTGAATTATTTCCCCACTTATCGGAGCAAGTACTATTCGGTTTGTTAATTCCTCGGAACATTGCTTTAAATCGGCAAGAAGTTTGACTGAATCATTTTTACGATTGGTTAAATCGCTCTGCCATAGTGATTGCTGAGACAATAATATTTGATCAAGATTGTCTTTCTCGGAAGTAACCAGGAAGAGGCTGTTTTCATAATCGATCTTCGGTATGATCTGCTGATTATAAAGAAGCTTATTTCGTTCATGTTCTGTTTTTTTCTTGAGATATCTTTGAAACTGGATCATTTGCTGATTTCTGAGATTTGAGGACTCAGCTTTATATCTTTGAGTAATTAATCCAATTTGAAAAGGATGGTCCTCTAATGAATATATTTTTGTAAGTTTTTCTAAATCCTTTATAGAAGCATCATTATCCTCTATCCTTTGTATTAGAGATGTCTGCTGCGCCTTAATTGTTTCTGTATCAATAACCAGAAGAGTATCACCTTTTTTTATAGCCTCTCCATTGCGGATAGATGTATAGATGATTTTCCCCTGAAAAGGAGTAAAAACAATCTGTTTTTCAATATCTGATTGAAAGTAACCCCTCGCCTGTACGGAAACATCAACATAGATAAAAGGAAGAATGGCGATACTAATGAGGATCATCCCAATAATGATCCAATAAATAATCCTGCTCCTGTTAGTAATGTTTATCAGGTAGGTCTCAAGACTATATTCTGATATTGAAAAAGGAATCAGATCCATATTACTGAAGTATTTAAAGTCTGGAATATCTTGCCTGGATCAGAAAGCAAAACAGACAGTAACGCATAATTACGTCGCACTCTTTCGATGTACTTAATTAGAGACATTACTTCACGAATTAGAAACGCAGCAATCCAAATTTACAAATTATTTCAATCAAATACTATAAAAAAGTGATTTTTTTAAAGCAAAACTTTAAAAAATACAGAAATTGCTATACCATATATTATATAGGAACCTTCACCGGCAGTTTTTCTGGTATGCGATGTATGATAGAGGAACCCCTCTGCCGCTTTGCGGCATCTCCCCCAGGGGACTCTGTTTTGGGAGGAAAACAAAAAGCCCGTCTCGCAACGGGCTTTTACTCACTATTGAAATTGGTTTTAATGAAGTAGTGTCACATCTCCCACCTTCTTGAATGGCACACCATTAGCATACTTCCCTTCAACATACCATACATAAACGCCCTGCTGACAAAGCTTGTGCTGGTAATAACCATTCCACGGTTTATTTATATCCTGAGTTTCAAATATCAACACTCCAAGCCTGTTGAAGATCTGAAGCTTATACTTAATCACTTTCTCCCTGATACCCGGGAAGAAGAACTGGTCAATTTCCAGACCTCCGGTCGGCAGATGATCCATATCAATTTCTCCCTGGGTATTCGGAGTAAATACTGTTGAGAACCTTATCACTCCCGAAGGCTCTACCGTTACTGCCGGAGACAATACATACTTATCACTGCATACTATTGTTTCATTATTAATCACATTATGTACGTATGCCCACAGGGTAACATCATATGTTCCTTCTGCCATATACTTATGATACGGCTCTTTAACCTTCGAGGTATCTCCGTCACCAAACTCCCAGAGATAAGAATCCGCTCCCTGAGTCAGATTGAACATTCTTACCTGTTCATCATTCACAAAGACCACCGTCGGCGATACCTGGAAGTTTGCCAATGGAGATGGATATGAATTGACTACCTGGGAATAATTTGATGTTCCTCCCGGACCTGTTACTGTCAGCTGAACCCGGTACGTACCCGGAGTAAAGTAGGTATAGGTCGGATTCTTAGCCGTAGAAGCACCTCCGTCACCGAAGTCCCACAGGTAGGTTGTACCAGGTGTATTCGTATTCAGCGAGGTGTTATTAATATCAATACTCAGCGGGGAACAACCCGAGGGTATCAGATCAAAATTAGCAACAGGAGGAATTGGCGTAATGGTTACTGAATGTTTAACACTGTCTGAACAATTGGCATTGCTGACACTCAGCACTACATCGAAAGTACCTAGAGCAGTATATGTATGAGTCGGACTCTGATCAGTTGATGTGGCTCCGTCTCCGAACTTCCATAACCATGTCCATGTACCCGGATTAGTGGAATTTGTAAATACTACAGGATTACCAGCTGCATTGTAGATCTGCGAAACCGGAAGCGCGGTAAACTGAGGCAACGGTACCGGCATCACTGTTATATCCAGGGTCTTCACATCGATGCAGTTGTAGAACGATGTTGTTGTAAGTGTGACTGTATGAACAGCAGGAGCCGTAGTGAAATTGGTATAAAGATGATTGGTTGTATTTGTGAAATAACCGCTCACTCCGTCACCAAAGTCCCATAAGTATTTACTTGCTCCCGGCAATGTTGTGAAGCTGATCTGGTTGCCACTGCAGACGATCACCGGAGTAGCAGTGAAAGTAGCATCAATAGCAGGATAAACCGTTACTGATGAGGTATATGAATCAAGACATCCGCCGGGTGACCTTACAGTAAGCTTCACATTATAATATTCAATCGATGAAGGATTGACATTCGTGAAAATATGTACAGGATCAGCATTTACCGAATCCTTTGGTGAACCATCACCGAAGTCCCACCAGAATTTGGCAATTCCGGTCATGTCTTTTGTGAAGGTTACAGTGGCGGGTGTACATCCGTTAGACTTATCCTGAGTAAACGTCGCATCGGGAGCATCAACAAATACTGTAACATCTCCGTTCGCGTAACATCCATTACTGTCCTTAACCTTGTAGTTCAGGGCATAAGTGCCTGCAATCTGGGAATTGAAGGTAGGTGACTGGACAAAGTAATTGTTCAGTGGACCTATATCTCCTGTCCACAGATGAGTGGACCAGATACCTGAACCGCCGGTTGGATTGCCATTTATGACAAGCGGTACATTTCCGCAGGCATGTATTGGATTGACGGCACTGAAGTCAACTACAGGATTCTGATTAACTGTAAGCGTTGCACCGGTTGTATTAACTGTAGTACATTTTGCTTTCAGTCCAAGCCTGTACTGGTTCCCTGTAAGAGCTAAAGTAGCTGTGACAAGGGTCAGCTGCTGTGACGTTGATCCGCTGTAAATTGCGTTATCGTGAACATCCGACCAAACTCCTCCGCTGAATACCTGCCATCTCAGAGAATCTAT
>PLLX01000012.1:224-3055 GCA_003141415.1 Bacteroidales bacterium | reverse complement strand
AATAGGAAGTCTTTCCGGCCGCGCGATTTCATCCTCTTCATCTGAATTCATTTTTCCTGATTATATTAGACAATACTCTATAGTTCAACAATATATGATAAAGGTTTTCAGGTTTGTGTCAAAAGTCTGCTTTCACATCAGAAATTACAGCCAATTCAATCGCTCGCTTTTGTCCTTCATTACTTATCAATTATATACAAATAAACAAAGTCAATATTACAATTCCCTTGAAGGAAATTTAAAGATTTGTCAATGTACCAATGAACGTTTGTGGATAGTCATAATTGAAATTTTAAGGTAAACTTAGATCCCTTATTCAGAGCAGAGTTCACTGAAATTGTGCCATCATGATTTTGCATTATTTGCTTTGACAGGCTTAATCCTATTCCTGAACCATTTTCTTTGGTTGTATAAAATGGTACAAAAATATCTTCAATAATATCACTGGATATTCCAATTCCGTTATCTTCAACTTGAATTAATGTACCATCATCGGCATAGAATGCTTTCAGGTGAATTGTTCCGTTCTTCTTATCGGATAAAGCTTCAATAGCGTTTTTTATTAAATTTATAAGAATTTGTTCAACCTGGGCATAGTCTGCTTCTATTGCAATATCCTCGGGATAAACACTTGCAATAATTTTTATGTTATTTGAAATATTTGATTCCATGAGGAGCTTGCAATTCAGAAACAGACTATCAATGGTGAATTTGCTTAAATTAGGTTTTGGTAATGATGTTAAGCTTCTGTATTTATCAACAAAATCTAATAATCCTTTTCCTGTTTCTTCAATGGTATTCAACCCTGAAAGTGTTTTCGAAACTATTTGATGATCAATTTTTTCCAATGGAACCGGGTTTTCGTCGTCCTTCTTTTTAAAGTAACCTGAAATTACCGTTGTAAGAGAGGTAATCGGACTTATGGAATTCATGATTTCATGGGTTAACACCCTAATTAATCTTTGCCAGGAATCCAATTCTTTTTTATCGAGTTCATTGGTAATATCCTGAAAAGAAACCAGTTTTATTACATTGCTTTCAAATTTTAATTCAGTGGCTTTTACTAAAATACTTTGTAAAAGATTGTCTATTCCCATTTTATGCAATATCTCCTGTCCCGGTTTTATAGTATTTATAATTTTAAATATTTCATCATTCATAGTTTTTAAAGACGATAGTTGCCGGGGTTCTTGAACGTTTAAATACCTTTTTGCAGCTCTGTTATAAATTTCTATCTTGCCATTCATATCAAATGATAATAGTCCAATATCAACATGATCAACCACACTTTGCAGGAAATGGCTTGTTCTTTCATTTTCAATTTTAACATTCTGAATGATCGTATTTAAATAATTCATTCTATCATGCAATTTTCTGAATGAGTTATTCTTTGCATTTTCAGAAAATCGAACTGATGAGTCATGATCTTGAACCGATGAAAAGAATTTTTCCAAATCTCCATTTGTTTTATTAACCTGATTTACCAGCATATATGCTTGAAACACGATCAGGAAAATCATACCTGTCAGGGTATAATAGTATCCGCGGTCAAGATGCTGTAATACTATTCCTAATACTACACTGGTTAATACAATAAAAGTTACCCGAATAAGTACATTGATGAAGAATTTATTTAATAACATGTTTGTAGCTTTCTATAGATTATACTTTTGCATTTTATTGTACATGGTTTGTCTCGCTATTTCCAATTCTTTTGATGCTTTTAAAACACTTCCATTATTGTTGCTCAGAGCAATTTGCAGGGTCTGTTTTTCTATTTCGGCAAATGTCTGTGGCTTTTGCTTAAGAGATGGTTGTTGTGTTGAATGTGAGATTATAAAATCTTCCGGCATTAGAATGTCAGAATCACATAATATGACTGCTTTTTCTATGGTATGACGTAACTCCCTCACATTTCCCGGCCAGTTATATTTCATGAGTTTGTCAAGGGTTTTGCTGTTAAATTTCAAACTGAATTTCTCGTATTTGGCAGCATACTCCTTTAAGAAATGTTCGGCAAGCAAAACAATATCTTCACCACGGTCACGCAAAGGAGGTATCTCAATAACGATTGTGTTAATCCGGTAATATAGATCTTCACGGAACAGGTCATTTGAGACCATTTCTTCCAGATTTTTATTTGTTGAACAGATAAGATGAATATCAAAAGGTATTGCAGTCTTTGATCCGACTTTATAGATTACCCGATTTTGAATGGCTGTAAGCAGTTTGGATTGCATTGTAAGAGAAAGATTGCCTATTTCATCCAGGAACAGGGTGCCTCCGGAAGCCGTCTCAAACCAGCCTGTTTTATCTTCTTTCGCATCAGTAAATGCACCTTTGATATGTCCGAACATCTCACTCTCGAATAATGTCTCGGTAATTGTGCCGATGTCAATGCTGATAAATGCTTCATCGGCTCTGCGCGAATTATTATGGATCTCTTTTACAATTAATTCTTTTCCTGTCCCATTCTCGCCTATCACTAAAACATTTGCGTCTGTTCTGGCTACCTTTTTTATTATCTGCAGAACATTTTCTATTGTCTGAGATTTCCCGATAAGGGGATCAGACTGATTAATGATCCCTTTATTTATCTGCTTTTGCCTGTCGCGCAGTTTTTTATTCTCAATCTTTGACTGTCTGAGTTTAAATGCTGCCTGCAGAGAGGTAATTAGCTTATTATTGTCCCAGGGTTTTACTACAAAATCGGTGGCTCCTTCTTTTATAGCCCTTACAGCCAGATTTACGTCTGAATAAGCAGTTATCATTACCACAGCGGCAAGAGGATCTGATTTTAATATCCGGTTGAGCCAGTATATGCCTTCATT
>PLLX01000012.1:0-198 GCA_003141415.1 Bacteroidales bacterium | reverse complement strand
TCCGGTTCAAGCAGCTGGATCAGCGCTTTTAAAACCTGTTTATGGTCGTCAACGATAAGTAATCTGCCGTTCATTTTGTAATACTGTTAATTAAAGATAATTAAGAACTTACACTGAATTAGATAAATTGAACATTGAGTTGCAAAGAACTAAACTCCTCTTTTTTATTTTGAACCCCCCTTTCGTTTTCCCCCAAGG
>PLLX01000113.1 GCA_003141415.1 Bacteroidales bacterium | reverse complement strand
TTCAAAAGAAAAATATATTTATCTCAACAGGCTGGATGTCGACACTCCTGTATTGATCGACTCTGCAAAAATAAGCAGGAAAGGTTCATTCAGTATTAAGGTACACGCGAAAGGAGCAGATTTTTATCAGCTTGGGTTTTCATCAACAAACTTCATTACACTATTAGCTGAACCTGGTGAAAAGATTAATCTGTTATTCAATGACAAAAACCTGTATGAAAGCTATTCAATCAGCGGATCAGCCGGATCTGAAAAGCTGAGGACCCTTGATCTCACACTTGCTCAAACAAAAAGAAAACTTGATTCCCTGAGTACAATATATACTAAGGCATCCGGGGAAACAGGTTTTGATATCAAAGGCCCTTTACTTGAGACAGAGTTTACTGAATTAGTTAAAGCTCAACGCAAAAATAATATTGAATTCATATTAAATAACATAAACTCACTGGCTTCAATTAAAGCACTTTATCAGAGGCTAAATCCTGATGCATATGTTCTTTACGACCCACACGATCTCCAATACCTGAAAATAGTCACTGATACTCTTACCCGTCATTATCCTAATTCCAAACAAGTGCAAGCTTTGGCAAGAGATTTTGAAAAAGAGATGAGTCAGATGTATGTTTCCCGGATTGAACAGATCACCAAAGGCCTGCCAAAGACTGAACTCGATCCTGATTTAAAAAATATCGCTGGTAACAGAGTCGCACTCTCCTCCCTTAAAGGCAAATATGTGCTTCTCACATTCTGGTCGGTTCAATCGAGTGATTGTATCGCAGAAAATCTTCAACTGAAAGAGTTTTACAAACTTTACAATAAAAAAGGGTTTGAGATATATCAGATTAATCTCGACGAAAATGAATCGGACTGGAAAAAAGCTGTCAGTTATGATGAGTTACCATGGATCAGCACCAGGGAAGATGATCCAAAAGATCCTAAAAACGCAATAATTTTCAATGTGAAGAGTCTTCCTGCTAACTACCTTTTTGATAAAGAAAGTAAAATTATTGCCTCCAATATTCATGACAGAGCCCTCAAACTGAAACTCGAGCAGTTATTTAACAAATAGATTTGCGCTTTGACAGAAACAGGAAAAATATATTTTGCTTCTGACTTTCACCTTGGACTGGCGACAGGATCACCTCCTGTAGAGAGGGAAAAGAAGGTCGTCAGCTGGTTAAACTCTGTGGTACATGATGCAAAAGAGATATACCTTCTTGGAGACATTTTCGATTTCTGGTGGGAATATAAGCTTGTAGTTCCACGAGGATTTACAAGGTTTCTGGGATCTGTTTCTGAAATAACAGATTCCGGAATACCGGTTCATTTTTTTACAGGAAACCACGATATGTGGGTAGGTGATTACCTGTCAGGTGAATGTGGCATGACTATTCACACCTCTCCATTTACCACTTCATTTAACGGGAAAAAGTTCCACCTCGCTCATGGTGAAGGCTTAGGAACAAAAAACAGAGGTTATAAACTACTTCTCTATATCTTCAGAAACAAACCCTTGCAGGTTATGTATTCAGCCCTCCATCCTTCAATTGGTATTGGTATCGGTCATAGCTGGTCCCTGAATTCGAGGCTCGTAAAAGGAATAAGATTGGAGTTTCTTGGCGAGGAAAATGAGGATCTGATACGGTATGCCAGGACAGTTCTTGAAAATGACAAAATTGATTATTTCATTTTTGGTCACCGCCATCTGGCAATGGCTTACAATCTCGAACCTGAAACCCAAATTGTTTTCCTGGGCGATTGGATTAAAAATGGCAGCTATGCGGATTGGGATGGTAAAACACTTACCTTCAAAACATTGGCTTAATCTATTTTACCTTCAACTTTTACAGTAAGAACATAATAGGAATAGAGTTCGTTTAACTGTTCAAACTGATAAACAAGTTTACTTCCTGATTTCCTGGCCATGTCAATAAGTCCCATATTGCCAGTACTATTTGACTCTATTGTCTGCCCGGAAAGAGATTTTCTGAAGAGTTCCTTTAGTCCGACTTTATCATTTTTATTTATTGTATCGAGTTTCCCTTTAAGATCCTCTACTTTTTCATTAAGAATAAGGTTACCTGTTGTCAATGTATAGACATCATCCTCCATTCTGATCATTGCCACCGGCATCCCGAATTTTTCCTCAGGGTCCTTACCGGGACTGTATTTAGCCACATTCTCAAGTATCTCAACAAGTACGCTGAAAATTCTTCTTCTGAGAGTCAATTCAACATCTTCTTCAGTAAGTTTCGTTTCAGTGAAAGTGAGAACTTCTTTTTCCACACCCGTTGAAATATGCCCTGACCATATAAGGTAAACATTGCTTTCAGCCATAAGTCTTTCCAGTTTCGCGATAGACTTTCCATGAAAAGGCCGCTCATTTTCCCCAAAATGTATCCCCACTCCAACGGAATTAACTGTCTTGCTTAATATAAAATAAGAAAATTCCTCATCCAGCGGAACAAAATCATAATCAAGTTTATTGCCAGTTTTTTTTGCCATCTCTATCAAGCCTAGTCCCGCGCCTCCCTTTTTACTGAATTCAGAAGTACTAAGCATCTGTCTATAGACGTTTCTTATCTCGCTTGTCTGAAGTTTATTGATCTCATCCAATTTACTTTTCAGATCATTAATGCTGGAAGATGGCAGAACATTTCCGGTAGTGACAGTATAACCATTACCTGTTTTGGAGTAAACAACAAGAGACATATTTGCATGCTGATCCTGATCACTATGCCGCGAAACATTCTGAAGACTCTCAAGTACGAACATAAAAAGTCTTTTCCTCCCTGTGAATCCAAACTCCGAATTCTCCATTTCCTTTTCGAGAAGCATCAGAAGTGGTAAGGAATTTTCATTTGTTACAACGCCTCTGTATACAAACATGAGTCGTTCTTTCATCATTTTATCACGTATTCGCCTGGTAAGATCCATGCAAGGAAAATAATGTGGATTAATAAGTTTTTAAAAATAGTACAATTTGATTATTTCACAAATTAAAATCAATAGAAAGGGACGTAAAATTGAATTGTCAAAACCTTATGGACGAATTTATAACTATATTTAACCTTCGATAAATAAATCCATTATGCGACATCATTGATAACATATTAGTTATTAGCTACTAAAATATGCTTAATGTTTTCAATATACAAAGGTTTTCAATACATGACGGGACTGGAGTAAGAACCAATATCTTTTTCAAAGGTTGTCCATTACACTGCGAGTGGTGCAACAATCCTGAAAGCATCGATCCTCTTCCTTCAATAATGTTTGACGAAAGGATATGTCACCGGTTTGCCGAATGTCTGAAGCCTGGCAGCGGGGAGATTGTTCTTGAAAAAGATAAACTGGTAATAAACAGGGATCAAATCTCAGATACAACTATTTATAACAATATCTGCCCTTCCAGGGCTTTGATTGTTTCGGGAGAAGAGAGAACCATTTCACAAATACTTCAAGAAATTGAAAAAGATATTCCATTCTACAATATGAGTGGCGGTGGCGTAACTCTTACTGGTGGTGAGCCTTTATCTCAGGGACCTGAGCTGATAGATCTGATTATTCAACTTAAGAAGAGAGGGATACACATTTCGGCGGAAACTTCACTCCATCTTCCATGGGAGATTATTGAAAATTATGTCAACCTGATAGATCTGTTTTTAGCGGATCTGAAACATCTTGATAATGATAAATTTTCAAAATTCACAGGCGGAGATGCAGCCCTGGTCATGGAAAATTTTAAAAAGCTGGATGAAACCGGTGCAAAGTTCATTGTCAGAATACCTGTTATTCCCGGATTTAACTTTTCATCTGACGAATTATCAGCAATAATTGACTTTGCGGCCGGTTTAACAAATGCTACAGAAATTAATTTTATCCCGTTTCATACACTGGCAAAAGAAAAATATCTGATGCTTGGAAAAGTTTATTCGTTTGAAAATCAAAGGAATATTGAAAAAACCGAACTTACATCTTTTGCAGAATATGCTGAGCAGAAGGGTCTTATTTCAAAAATTTTGAACTGAAATGATATCTGACATACAAACAACAGAAATCTCTGAACGTATTGCTAAACTGAAAAGCAATGTTCTGGCTGCAATCTCAACAATATGTACTGAAAGGGCAGGCTTTTATACAGAAGTTTATCAGGAGTTTGAACACTCTCCTGTAGTTCTTAAGCGGGCTTATGCCCTTGAAAAGACACTGAAGAAGATGACAATTTTTATCAATGAAGGAGAACTTATTGTTGGAAACCAATCTTCGAAACTCCGGGCTGCTCCCATTTTCCCCGAGTATGTCACTTCGTGGATAATAAACGAACTTGATGAATTTGATAAGCGTCCGGGTGATGCTTTCAATATTAATGAAGAACAGAAAAAGGAGCTGAAAGCAATCTGCGGTTGGTGGAATGGAAGAACCCTTATTGAAAGAGGTTACTCTCTGATGTCTCCACTCAACCGGGAGATTCACGACTCAGGGATTATAAGGGCAGAAGGGAACCTTACTTCCGGTGATGCCCATATTGCAGTAAATTTTGAAAAGATACTTGAAATCGGTCTCGGAGGATATCTTCAGAGTATAGAATTAATGCAGCGGACCCTTAAAGATAAGGATGCCCGGTTTTTTGAAAAGCAGGACTTTTACAATGCCCTTATTATAGGGATCAAAGCATTTCAGACTTTTATCAGGAGATTTGAAAAATTATCATTTGAATTATCAGAATGTGAACCTGATCTGAGAAGAAAATCCGAATTGGTTGCAATAAGCGGGATTTGCAATAATATCTCTGAAAATCCGCCTTCCGGATTTTATGAGGCATTACAGCTTACATGGTTTGTACAACTTATCCTCCAGATTGAAAGTAATGGTCATTCTGTTTCGCTTGGAAGAATGGATCAATATCTGTACAGGTTCTATAAAAATGATCTCATTAGTGGAAAGATCAATGAATATTTTGCATTAGAACTTCTCGAAAATACCTGGCTGAAATTACTTTCTGTCAATAAGATCAGATCCTGGTCACATACCCGGTATTCAGCCGGAGGTCCTCTATATCAGAATGTTACTATTGGCGGTCAGACTATCGATGGTAAAGATGCTGTCAATGAGCTCAGCTTTTTAATCCTCAACTCGGTAGGCAGGATGAAACTTACCCAACCTAATTTATCTGTGCGCTTCCATAAGAATATAAGTAATGAGTTTCTGTCGGAATGTGTCAATGTAATAGGAAAGGGCTTCGGGATGCCCGCCTTCAATAATGATGAGATTGTGATCCCTTCACTTATTGACCTTGGCATTAAGAAAGATGACGCTTACAACTATTCAGCAATCGGATGTATCGAAATAGCAGTCCCTGGAAAATGGGGATACAGATGTACAGGGATGAGTTTTCTCAATTTCATGAGGGTCCTTTTGGCAGCAATGAATAATGGGATGGATGAAATGTCAGGAAAAACATTTCACCCTGGAACAGGTAATTTTAAAGATTTTAAAAGCTTCAACGATATGATGCTTGCCTGGAAGAATCAGGTAAAGTTTTATACAAAAGCTACCGTTGAGATTGACACAGCTGCTGACCTGGCAATTGAAGAGCTTGTTCCCGACATACTCTGTTCTGCCTTCGTGGATGATTGTATCAGCCGCGGAAAAACTATTAAAGAGGGTGGATCAGTATATGATTTCATATCAGGACTCCAGGTAGGAATTGCCAATCTTGGAAATTCTCTGGCGGCAATAAAGAAACTTGTTTTTGAAGAAGCGGTCATAACCAAAGAAACTCTCACAGAGAATCTGAGAAATAATTTTGAAGGAAAAGATGGTGAGAAGGTTCGTCAGCTGCTGCTTAATTATGCACCGAAATATGGGAATGACGATGATTACGTCGATAAACTGCTCTGTGAAGCTTATATGTTCTTCATTGATGAACTGACAAAATATCATACTACACGGTTTGGACGTGGGCCAATCGGCTGCAGGTATTATGCCGGCACATCGAGTATCTCCGCCAATGTTCCTTCAGGTTCAGTTGTCCCGGCCACCCCCGACGGCAGAAAAGCGTTTACTCCTCTGGCCGAAGGTAGTTCGCCTACTTCAGGAACGGATACTCTCGGACCCACGGCAGTTTTTAAGTCAGTTTCAAAGCTACCGACAAATAAGATCCTTGGCGGAGTCCTGTTGAATCAGAAACTCTCCCCATCCGCTCTGTCCAATGAGACTCAAAAACAGAAGCTGATCTCTATAATCAGAACATTTTTTGTAACTCTCAAAGGCTGGCATGTTCAATATAATATTGTTTCGAGAGCCACTCTTCTGGCAGCAAAAAAGAATCCTGAAAATTACAGGGATCTAGTCGTGCGTGTTGCAGGATATTCAGCATTTTTTACAACATTATCTCCTGATACCCAGGATGATATAATAGCCCGCACAGAGCAGACGTTATAATAATCAGATGGAAAAACTACTTTGCGGAGTGGACCTTGGCGGTACCAAATTATCAGTCGGACTGGTTAACACCAATGGGAGAATTCAGGATAAGATTACTGTTTATGACCATGCAGGTAAGGATGAAATCATGATAGCAGACCAGATCATCCGGCTTATATGGCAGCTTATTTCCCAAAACGAACTAAGTGAATCAGATCTGAGAGGAATAGGGATAGGGTTCCCGGGGCATGTCCGTTACAGAGATGGACATACACTTACCACTTCGAATCTTAAAGGTTTTAAGAATTTCCCGTTACGGCAGGCCGTGGCAGACAAATTTCATATCCCCGTATTACTTGACAATGATGCCAATGCCCAGGCTTTCTGTGAGTATAAGTTCGGTGCCGGAATGGGTTATGAGAGTCTGATTTTCCTGACTATAAGTACCGGAATCGGTGCAGGAATAATATTAGATAAAAAGCTTTACCGGGGTATGACAGGAACAGCCGGCGAATTTGGACATACCATTGTAAACTCTGACAATAAGCAAATATGTACATGCGGGAATGAAGGTTGTGTGATGGCATGTGCCTGCGGTCTTGCATTGCCATATCTTTTTAAAAAGAAAAGTGAACAGGGAATAAAGACAACACTTGCTCTGCCTGCTGATTTTAACTACTCACAGGTTGACGGGAAGTTGATTATGAAAGGCCTGGAAATTGGTGATCCGCTTTCAAAAGCAATAATTCAGGAGTGTGCTGATTATATTGGGATAACTGTCTATAACATATTTCAGATCTTCAATCCGCCATTAATTATATTGGGTGGAGGTCTGACCTGCTGGGGTGAAATCTATCTGACCCGTGTGAGAAAAAAATTTAATGAACTGGCAAGAGATATGATTTTTGATAAAATTGAAATTGTCGAATCAGTTGCAGGCTGTGATGCGGGACTTATTGGCGCAGCCGCGTTGCTGCTTGAATAGTGCCCCCCTATCCGGCCCACCCCTCCCTGTCGAGATTTCGGTAATTAATGGCTTCTGAGATATGTTCTGCCGTAATATTCTCAGAATCACCCAGATCTGCAATAGTTCTTGCAACTTTCAATATCCTGTCATAAGCCCTTGCAGAAAGTCCTCTTATATCCATTGCCGTTTTAAGCAGCCTGCCACCCGATTCATCGAGCTGACAATATCTTCGTTGCATAGATGAAGACATCTGAGCATTTGAGTAAACCCCTTTTACAGCCTCAAATCTTTTTGCCTGTATTGCCCTGGCTTTTACAACCCTGTCACGGACAACAGACGAATGTTCCACTTTTCCCGAATCGGAAAGCTTATCATAATTGACAGGAACAACTTCAATATGAATATCTATCCGATCGAGCAACGGACCTGATATTCTGTTAAGATATTTTTGCACCATTCCCGGCGAGCACATACATTCCTTTTCGGGATGATTATGAAAGCCACAGGGGCAAGGATTCATACTCGCCACTAACATAAAACTTGCAGGATAGTCAACAGTTGATTTTGCCCTCGAGATTGTAATGACTCTGTCTTCAAGAGGTTGCCGCATAACTTCCAGGACTGTCCGTTTGAACTCCGGAAGTTCATCGAGGAATAAAACTCCATTATGTCCTAAGGAAATCTCTCCAGGCTGAGGAAAAGTTCCGCCGCCGACCAGGGCCACATCCGAAATTGTATGGTGCGGCGATCGGAATGGTCTTTTCGTCATTAGAGCTGTATGATCGTCTATCTTTCCTGCTACCGAATGTATCTTGGTGGTCTCAAGAGCCTCTTCAAGTGTCAGAGGTGGAATAATTGTGGGTAATCTCTTGGCTAACATAGTCTTGCCGGCTCCGGGCGGACCTATCATGATTATATTATGGCCCCCGGCGGCAGCAACTTCAAGTGCCCGTTTGACATTCTCCTGTCCCCGGACATCTGCAAAATCAACATCATACTTGTTTGCCTCGCTGGCAAAAATCTCTAGGAGGTCAACTTTGACGGGATTGAACTTTTTGGTGCCATTAAAGAAATCAACTACTTCACCAAGGTTTTCCATGCCATATACATCCAGATCGCCTACTACTGCCGCTTCCCTGGCATTTTTCACAGGTACAATAACCCCTTTGAACCCTTCTTCCCTGGCTCGTAAAGCAATTGGAAGCACTCCTTTTATCGGCTGAAGAGTTCCGTCGAGCGACAGTTCTCCCATTAAAACAAACGACTCAATTTCCGCATTTGACACTTTTTCATCAGCCGCGAGAATACCGAGAGCCAGAGGCAAATCGTAGGCCGATCCCTCTTTCCTGATATCAGCAGGGGCCATATTAATAATCACCTGTTTTCCGGGCCAGTGATAGTTTAGCGCACGAAGAGAGGATTCAATTCTCTGATGGCTCTCCTTCACAGCACTATCGGGCAATCCTACAAGAAAAAACTGGATACCACGCGACACATTAACTTCGATTGTTACGGTCACTGCATCAATACCAGTAACAGCACTGGCAAATGTTCTGACTAACATATTTTTAAATTTACTAGCACATTAGGAAACCAATATCAAATGTAGACAATTGAAAGATAAAAGACAAAAGGAAAAAGATAAAAGTTGAAGAAAGTTGAAATGTTGAAAATAAGGAAAAAGATAAAATGTAAAGTTCAAATGGCAAATTGTAGAAGTGAATTAATAATTCACCTCCATGGAGGGGGCTGGGGTGGGTTAGAGGTAGGGTACTGATACCACTCGAGAGACAGGTACGGATTACAAATCCGCTCTGGCGGTAACCATCTCTTCAAAGACAATTGAATTGCAGCGAGTTATTTCAATCAGGATATGACGCTATATTAAAAGTCGCAATTATTCTTAATTTAAACAAATAAGCATCTTCATTTAGTTTTTGTCTTTATGCCATCGATCAGTATTTGAGTAAGCTTTGGAGTGCCATCCTGATAGCAAGTCTCTTTAGTTATTATACAGTGTAATTATAGTAAATGTTCTAATTGGCTGTTATTAAGCTATTTAAGACTCTTCTACGTGTTATGCCCAAGCGTTTACCCTGCGTTAGATCATGCCTGGCATAAGATGAAAACAGAATTCACAATGGACGCCTAACTTGATGCGCTGAGAGCACATCACGCAAAGTCGTCCAATGCATGTTGGGATAGCGATCGTTGTCGAGTGGCTCTAACTTTGCATGGCCGTCGAACATGTTACGCATGTACTGCATGCCCTGCCATACCGGGTAAGCTTCCTTCTCTCCGGGAACGACCGTGCGGGCTACCTTGATAAGCGTGCCGAGCATTCCCAGACCTCCGGCGCGGAGCAGGCGGAACTTCTTTCCGGTCACTTCACTCATGACCGTTGTCAATTCCCGGGCACTGACCTGATCGCCAGCGATCCTTAGAATGCGAGGGGTGGACGGATCAAGAGCCGCACTAGCCGTGAATGTGGCCGTATCGTCCATCGTCGTGAAGTCCAATCGCTGGTCTGCATTCCCCCAATAGAGGATCCGCTTCAGTTTGAAGAGAATGAGCGGCATTTGATCGGTCAGCAGTTCGGCAAATGCACCGTTAAAGATCGTAGTCGCTGAAACAGAAGTCTTATCCAGGTACTTATGGAAGTCACGGCGCAGATCCAGATTGCGATTCTCTCCGTGTGGAAACCGTGTGAAATCGATTGAGTAATCGGACGGAATGAAGCGAGGTACTCCTGACGCTATTGCAGCATCCAATAATACTTTTTGGGTATCTACAATCACCTCTTTCAACCCTTGCAATGCTGACACGACGCAAGATACACCAATGCATGCATTGGATATTTCTTCTACATTTGACATATTTACCGTAAATATCTTCACTCCAAGTTTCTCAAGCTTATTTAATTTTTCAATATCACAGCCTGAGCGAACAACCGCTCTGACTTCAGCATCTCTGGCAAGTAAGGCGTTAATAATTCTTTCACCCAGATTGCCTGTAGCACCTGCTACTAATATTATTTTTTTCATCTTTTATTATTTTGTTATAAATTTATTTAAATTGTAAGGACGCCGGCTGATCACTTATTTTACGGAATAGCTTTCTATCATTTTTTTAAACTCCGGTCGATTTCTTAATGGCGCCCACCTGGGATCGATCTCAAGGATTTTAGGAGAAAGAAATCCCGGAATTGAAAGGAGATATTTTATTTGTTTAATAGCATCATCATATTTGCCAACCATAACATAGATCAGGGCTAAATCTTCAACCAGATATACTCCTTTCCATGCCTCTTTACTTACAGGAAGCAATTTTACAGCCTTTTCACCTCTACTTATTGCCCTATAATCAAGACCAAGTCCCGCGTATGCAATACCCAGCGAACTGTATAACCTTTGATCATCAGGAAAATCAATTATTCTTTTTTCAAGAAATATGCGGGCTGAATCATAATAGGCATGCTCCAATTCAGGTTTATTCATCAAACCATAAATAGACGCATTATACAGATATTTGGGTCTGAAGTAAAATTCAGTTTGAATTACATCAAATTTGAAAAGAGATATTTCTTTCAAAGCATCTTCATATTTTCCTTCATATATATCAATCAAAACATTTGTTTCAATGATAAGTGAATCTGATAAAAAAGATTTATTATTCCGTGCAGCATAGCCCAGTATTTCTCTTGCCTTCCTCATATCACCTTCCCATCTGAGATACATCTGGGATAAACGACGAGAAGTAATAACCCAATCCGGCTGAAGCATAAGAGACATATTATAGTATTCCTCAGCTTTGGAATAATTCCGAATTAAATCAAATGTTTCTCCAGCATCCCCTGCTATATCTGATCTTCCCGGGTTAAGTTCGACGGCTTTCTCAAACTCAGACTTTGCCATCTCCCAGTTTCCTGCACGACGATGAACAGCAGCGGACCAGTATATAACTTCCGGGTTCTTTGGCTGATCTTCCAATACCTGTTCAAATTCTTTCAATGCTTCCGGGTAATTCATATAACCATGGTAGTAATAAATACCTAAAGCAAGGTGAGCGTCAGATAAACCTGGTTCAATTGCAAAAGCCTTATCAATTGCCTCTTTGCTTTTGTGTAATATTTCCTCACTATGATCCTGATAATTCCAGTATTGATCAAGGAAACATTTTGCAATTCCTGTAAATGCTAATGCAAACCCGGGATCAAGCCTGATCGCTTTTTGATATAGTTCAATTGAAGTACTAAGCTCTCCCATTCCACTACTTTTCCAATAATAGTAGTTCCCCTGAAGGTAATAATTATAAGCTTCAGGATTTTCAGTAGGTCTTTTCTCAATCTTTTTTATCTCTTCAGGTGTGAGTTCTGCTCTTAGTACAGATGCAATTTCTTTAGCTATTTCATTCACCAGGGAATAGAGCTGATTCATTTCCCCGGTATAATTATGTGACCATAACTGCTTATCGGCTTTTGAATCAATCAGGTTAACCCTTATCTTTAAATTATTACCTTCACGTCCGACACTCCCTATTACTAAATAATTAACGTTAAGCTCCTTCCCGATTATTACGGTAGATTTTTTGGTATCCCTGTATTGATATGAAGATGTTCTCGGCCTGACCGTAAAACTTTTTACTTTTACAAGATTATTCAGGATATCTTCCATAAAACCATCACAGAATGGTAATTGTACAGTATCATTACTTAGATTCCGGAAAGGAAGAACAGCGATGGTTTTTTCAAGATTTGTCAGGTCTTGAGTTTGTTTCCTACGATCTAAGATTTTATATATTGCATATGAAACAATAATGCAGAAAAATACTGAAAGCAATATTATTAGTCTTTTCTTTGATTTTTGGTTGAATATTGATGCAATTATGCGCTTTTTTCTTTCACTTACTTTCCTCACTCCTTCCAGTGGATCAATGCGCGGATTAATTTCTTTTACAGGGACAACTGGTTCTGCTTTTAATCCCTCAATAATCTCTTTTATAGCATTTGCTACCTTATTTATCTGGATTCTGTATTTAGTATTATTTAAATTCTTCTTTTCATCATCTTCAGAGGTGAGTGGTTTATTTACTCCTGGTTCTTTATAAATAAATTCAACAGGTCTTAATAATCCTCCTAATTCTTTTTCAATGTGTACTTTGTCATTGGCAGCTATTTCATGAATCTGGATAGGAAGTACCCTGTTCGCAACATTACCACCAGGCAGTTTTACTTTGAGTCCGAATTGATCCTTTGTAGCCAGTTCAATAAATGCCTTAAATTCATGTTCCCAGGCAAAACATTTTGAGTCACAATATGTGTGAGAGATAATTGGAATAAAAACCAGACATTTCAGTTTCTCTTTAAGGGAGGCATCAACATCATGCGTCTCCAATAGTCCATCATGAGGATTAATATCAAAATAAACACTGATCTCTTCTTTGAAAGTCGATTCTAGTTCAGTCTTCAGAGTATCAACAAACTCACTCACCCAACTGTCGCCTTTGTTGTCTTTCTGACGGTAGCTGATGAATATGTCGTATTCGTAGCCTGGGATTATGCTTGCCATTTGATAAATATAATTTCGAAACAATTTTACTTCCTGTCTCCCAATACTCATAATTCCTGAATATATGAGATCT
>PLLX01000130.1 GCA_003141415.1 Bacteroidales bacterium | reverse complement strand
CAATACTGCTGCTCTAAGCCAACCGCTTCTATTTATAAAATGTATTTCAGGTTTCATTATTTAGTGAGTTTGTCTGGCTATGCTTGCCGCTAACGTTTTAGGCTATGCACCGTAAGGGATTGCGTGGCTATGTTCTTATCACCCAGGCTCATACGTCATAAGGGTTTCGATGGTTTAATTCCCAATAATTTTCCCCGGTTGAATTTTCTTGTTTTATAATTTCATAAAATATTTATTTCTTCTTATAGAATGGATCTCTTCAAAAGTTTTGTCCGTCCATGAAATAAATATTCAATAATTTCAAAAACACTATTATTGATTATTAAGCAGTTACAAAATAAAACACCTTAAAGACGTCATTTTTTGCTATAAGCAGACCGTCAATAATTTATTTGTCGGCATGACGAGCGATTTTATAACTTTGGGATTTAGCATGAATTGATGCGAGCCGCAAATGTGCCAGTCAATTGCATGAAAGCACTACCGATAGTATTTATCCATTTCGTCATAATTAATATCCATATTTCTGATGATTACTGCGATTTATTCCGTTGTTTTTCCGTCAAATTTCACATCGTTCTTTTCAGAATCTTTTTTTGTTGCATTTATGATGCCGTCTTTATGGTTAGGAGGGCCATAGATAGTATACATTTTTAATTCTTTTACAGCATCTGTATTTATTACATTATGCTTTGAACCGGCAGCTATAACAATAACATCACCATTTTCCACCATATATTCATTTCCATTAATAATGCATTTGCCGTTTCCTGCTTCGAACCGGAAAAACTGATCAATATTGGGATGAGTTTCTTCACCAATATCTTCACCCGGTTTTAAGTTCATTAGTACAAGCTGTATATGTTTGCTTGTATACAATACTTTTCTGAAATTCTCATTTTTCAGTGCATCCTTTTCGATGTTACTATTAAATCCTTTCATATTGGTATTTTTTTGGTCCAACAAGATAAAGATATTTCTTCTTGTCCTGAAAATCATTACGGAATTTTTGAGAATATTTACATCATTCACACATTTTCGGGTGTGATGCTTTTTAGTTGAAGAATAGCCAGAAGAATGGAAAATTTTAATCGATACTGATGGTTGTAAGGTGAGTGTTTCAAAGCACAATATATAAAGGCAGATTCAGCTTAGGACAGAATCTTTGGTTAAGAAATAGCGAATAATCCAAGCAGTCCAACTAAATAAACAATCAGTACCAGGAATGAATCCACCCCCATCCAAAATAATTGTTTTCGGGGACGGAACATTAATCCGCAGATATAGATGATGGTAAGAAGTATGCCTAAACCTGTCAGATAAATATCTGTTTTGTGCGCTTGCGGAAGAACAGATTTTCCTGATAGAACAGTTGCCACCATGAACAACACAGGCAAAAAAGCATTGCCCCCGAAAATATCACTAATCGCCATCTGATAATCCTTCATTTTCATGGCAGCTAATCCTGTCGAAACTTCAGGCAAGGCCGTAGCGGCAGCTAAAACAGTAGCGCCAAATAATACGCCTGTCATTCCTATTTGTTTGGCAATTGCATCGCCACTTACTTCTAATCCCACACCTGCAACCAAAGTAATCAATGAGCAAACAGCGAAAATAAGGATAACCGTTTGGATACTTGTCCCTTTCTTTATGGCTGAATCATACTTCTTCTTCTTGCTGTGCCCCCTATCTTCTTCCTGACTATCAAGAAGTTTACCCAATTTATGCCAGGGCAGATCGGTTCTTGCTTTCCCTATCATGTAGATACCTACCAGCCATACCAACACTATGACTGCATCAATCGGTGAAACACCCAGGAAAATAACAGAAGGACTCAGTTGATTGCCCACAACCACTAAAGTTAAAACAGTTATAACCATTAATCCTTCCAGAACCAACACCAGCGATGCGGCACGATAAGTAAGCGGATCTTTTCTACCTAATCCAAACACATCCAATGCAACAAGCACTACCGTTTGTATGGCAATACCACCGAGAATATTTCCGATGGCAAGTTCTAGGTTGTTCTGTATCGCCGCGCTTACTGTAATAGCAATTTCCGGAAGGTTTGTTACAATGGCGAGCAGAATCAAACCGCCTAATGCTTCACCCAAACCAAAGTGTGTGGCAAGAATGTCGACAGTTTTGGATAATTTAATTCCTGCAAACCATATAGCCACCGCACTCAAGCCAAATATGAGCAGCAGAATTGGCAATGAAAGTGATTCAATCATAAAAGAATATAGAGTGAATAATGAGGTCCTTGATGCCAGAACAATTTGTCTGCTCTTTTAGTTTATTTTGTTTAAAACCATTTTCTATAATGCATGCGTAAACGCAACCAAATTTGCTTTTTCCAGGGCTGTCAGATGTAATTCCTGAACGAGATTGAAGTATTCCACAAAATCTTCCAAAGTAAAACACCTTCCGTCGCGCAAATAGGGAGGCGAGTCTTTGATGCCTCTTAAGGGGAAGGTTTTAATCATGCCGTCATGCGCCATCATCATGCCATTAACCATTTCCTATTTATAAAAACGTTCCGCTTTTAAATCATGCATGCAATAGTCAGTATAGTAAGGAACCGGGTGACACGAGGCACATCGTTCTTTACCATTGAAAATTGCTTCTCCCTGCTGTTTACTAGATACAAAATCTATGAATTTTTCTTTTTCCCAAACCGTAATGCAAGAATTATGACAACTACAATTATTGCAACGACGATAAAAATTCCGAAGCTCATACCTGCTTTAAATATTTCACCTATTGCGCTGCATTAACTTATTGTTAAAGAAGTGATTATTAAGGTAAATATAGCAATAAATCCTGAATTTTTTCCATGATTATATTGGATATTCTTTTCGTTTTTAATTTTTTCCATATCGAATTTATTTAATAGTGATTCAACTTCCAGAAATCAAAGTTAAATGATAAAAAAAGGAAGAGTTACAAAATTTTGGATTAAAAATATATCATTCATACATTCGATTTAGTATAAATTGCTTAACAAATATTATCAGTTAAAAGAGAAGCAAAGCCATATTTATTCGTTTTAACGGTTATTATATCTCGTATTATTTCGGCTGCAATTGGCAGTATTTCAATAAGTACCTAATCAATCAGTTCAGCCCTTGCTTTTCCAAAATTCTCCTGCTGTTTTTTCTAATTTTTCTAATCTTGTATAATAATCCGGAAACTCTTTTAAATGAGCCCAGGCAATTTTTCCTGTCAAATTTTTGGCATTATTTGTAACATTCGTTTACTCCTTTAGTGAATTCATCTAAATTTACCTTCTTCCAATCGATGCTTATATCTTCACCGATCTTTTTTGCATCCTTTGAATCTAATTTCTTCATTTTTAGTTGTTTTATTTTATTTATAAATCTTGATTAAAGATTAAATAATTTTGTTTAAGCCAGCACGTTACCCGCTTTTTCACGTTCCCAGAAACGATGATTCGCAATAGCATTTATAAACTCTTTGGAATTGCGGTTAATCAATATGCCAAAGGCCATATGTTCTTTTTCTGCTTTATTCTCATTACGGATTTTAGTTCCGGCAGCAGTTAAATCCAAAAGGTATGCTCCTGCTCCATCGGCAGCTATGGCTTTACAATGTTTAAATGCTTCGTTAATAAAATAAATAGCATCAGGCTCATCCGTTAATAAGGAAGCACTTTTTGCTCCATCCGGCACATACACTGCATCAAATAGTACGGAAGTCGAAGTTAAGAAACTTTGATCAACTATAATCTGCTTTCCGTTTTCGGCAGCAATATATCC
>PLLX01000191.1:53874-53996 GCA_003141415.1 Bacteroidales bacterium | reverse complement strand
ATTGTAAAACGGCCCCCCTCTATCAACACCAGGCCAGGACCTGTCTTCTGGTCAACGCCAAGAGCAACAGCAAATCCGCCCATGTCAGGATCATTATATTTCCATCCTGTTGAAGTGGAAAC
>PLLX01000191.1:0-53824 GCA_003141415.1 Bacteroidales bacterium | reverse complement strand
AATTTAGGGAAATTTATTGTTTTGATTGTATTTCTTTTTTCAACATTATTTAAACTGAATGCCAGTCCTGTCTGATGCAGAAGCGATAATGGCATTAATTTATTTTCTGATCCCACATTAAACCGGTAATTGTAGTAAACAGAGATTCTGCCTGTATTAAAAGAAAACCCTGTCTGAAGATTCAGGTTTTTAGCGTTATCACCTAAAACTACAGCATTGATCGCCAGATATTTACTTGCCAGAGCCGCTCCTGCCCCAGCATTAATGAATCCTCCTTGTATTTCTAAATATGTAAGAGGCTGGATTTTTAGAGTCTGTGCTTTGCTAAGGTTAAAATCGCCGGAAAGATGGATGAGAAGTTTTCTTTTTAATCTGTCGTTGGAATTGCCTGTTGCTGACAAGTCGGGTTCTGCAAGATGATTTATGGAAAATCCTCCTGTAAATTTTCCGGAGATAAAAAGAAATCCCACCCCGATATCAAATACGCTCCTTCCCGATGAAGCCAGCGCTTCTGAGGATGGAATTGATACTCCTCCAAGCGGATCAATCTGGTCAGGTAAAATCGCATTGTCAAAGTTGAAGCCCCTGTGATAAATTGAAGCCGAAAGTCCGCCATTAATAAAAAGATCCTTCCCTGCCTGTAAAAAATAAGAATATGTTAATCCGCCCCTGAAATCGTTTATAATACCACCCAGATAATCATCAGCGAGATATAAACCAGCACCGCCGTGCAATTCAGAAAAATATGAGTCGTACGATAAATAAACAGAATGAAGGTTATAGCTGTTACCAGGATAAAAGTTTAGATATGACAACCTTAACACACCAGCTCCATCGCTTCCGGCAAGTGCAGGATTATTCATCATCATCATCTGATAACCAGGTCCGGGATCTGTCTCCTGTCCAAAACAATATGCAGGCAGCAAGAAGATGAATAAAACTATTTTATTAAGTCGCCTCAACATATTAAAAATTACTGCAATATGAACGTAATGATATCGTTAATATTATATTAAGTTATGGCTTACAAAAAAACAAAATTAACTAGTAAACAAAAAGCACATTTCTATCTTTGTCAGTAGAATGAAAAGAATTTTTCAAATATTGCCAATTTACCTTTTGCTTTTATCTTTTAACCTGGACGCACAGAATTTCAAAGATAGTTATTCTTCGACTTCTGAATTATCCACCGGTTTATGGTTTAGAATTGCTGTCACCTCAGACGGAATTTACAGAATCGACTATTCAAAACTCAAACAACTCGGATTAGAGTACCCATCCAATCCCAGGATTTTTGGCAACAACTTCGGCCAGTTATCATATTATAATGATGCACCAAAACCAGACGATCTGAAAGAGCTATCCTTATTTACTGTTACCGGTAACGATGGAATTTTTAATGAGGGAGATTATCTCCTCTTCTATGCAAAAGGGACAGGCAGATGGATTTATGACCAAACTACCCAGGAGTATAATTTCCAACATCACAATTATTCTGATACAGCATTTTATTTCATCACATCGGGACCAACTCCCGGTAAACAGATTATTGACGTCGTAGAACCTTCGCAACCTGCAACTTACACTTCATCTGAATCAGATGCTTTTTTTGTACATGAACTGGATGATGAAAATATTATTAAATCAGGAAGAGAATGGTTTCAGCAGATTTCGACAATTCATATAGACCCCGGTTTTACGGATCTTCTTACTTCAGAAAATATAAAATATAATATCAGGGTAGCTGCAAGAGCTTCTGTTCCTACCATCTTCAGGCTCTACGATGGAAATACGATCATGAAAAATATCCAGGTAGATGGAGTCAATCTTTATGATTATACCGGTACATATTTCCAGATTACTGATTCTACCGGTTCAATACAGCCTTCTTCAACAGCTCCTTCGTACGATATCACATTCTTTGACAATGGTGAAGCAGGAGCAAAAGGATGGCTTGACTGGATACAACTCCAGGGAAGAAGATCAAATTCATTTTCCGGTTCAGAAATACAATATACCGATTCAAAATCTGTTGCACCAGGCAGAATAACCGGATTCTTAATCCGGAGCCTTAACAACGATCCTTTAATCTGGGATATAACTGATCCTCTGAATATTAAACAGATTCAATATACCAGGAACGGAGAGAATATTGGATTCAAAAGTGCTACTGATACGCTTAAAACATTCATTGCTTTTACAGCTGCCAATGCAATGGTACCATTAATTAAACCGGCTTTTATACCGAATCAGGATCTTCATTCGTCTGCATCGGCCGATATGATTATTATTACTCACCCATTATTCAAAGCATATGCTGGAAAACTGGCAGATTTTCATCTAACCAACGATGGTATTATTTCTCTGATTGTTACACCACAACAGATATATAATGAGTTTTCAGGTGGTATTCCTGACATTGCCTCGATGAGAAATTTTTTGAGAATGAAGTATTTGAAACAGAAGGACAGTGCTCATCCTTTGAAATATCTTCTGCTCTTTGGCGATGGTTCTTATGAAAATAAAACACCGCCTCCCAACAATCCCAATTTCATACTTACTTATCAGTCAGAGAATTCAAATGTGTATACTTCTTCATTTACATCTGATGATTTCTATGGGCTTCTCGATGACGGAGAAGGAGAAGCAGACGGAACAGAAGATATCGGAATTGGACGTCTGCCTGTTTCTGATACTGTTCAGGCAGGCATAGTTCTTTCAAAGATTAAAAGATACCTCGATCCCGCCAATATGGGCGACTGGAAGAATGTGATATGTCTTACGGCAGATGATGAAGATGGTAATATTCATATGACTGATGCTGAGGGTCTTGCAAATGTTCTTAATGACAGTGTTCCTACATATAATATTGATAAAATCTATCTTGATGCTTTCAAAGAGACAACAACAGTTAACGGACAGTCCTATCCGGATGTGAATAAAGCTATCGACGATCGTATAAATTCAGGTTGCCTTATCTTCAATTATACCGGGCATGGAAACGAGAGTAGCCTTGCAGCAGAAGGTGTAGTCAAAACAGAAGATATTAACTCGTGGAAAAATGGAGGAAAACTTCCTCTCTTTATTACCGCGACGTGTGAATTCAGCCGATTCGATGATATTGATCTTAATTTAGCTACACGGCAGATGACTGGAAGGCCCTCCGGCGGTGAAATGGTTCTTCTTAATAAAGATGGCGGTGGCATTGCATTAATGTCAACCACCAGAGTTGTATATTCTGCTCCAAACTATGATCTGAACAGAAACATATTTAGCTGTGCTTTTGGTCATGATAAAGCGGGTAATTCTATGCCTTTGGGAGACATTATTAAGGTTGCTAAAAACAACTCAGAATCAGGCCCCAATAAAAGGAACTTTACTTTGCTGGGAGATCCGGCATTAAAACTTGCCTATCCTTATTATGGACATGTCATTACTGATTCTATTAATAACGTTTCTGTTTATGATAAGATAGACAGTCTGAAAGCTCTCTCTCTTGTTACTATCGCCGGTCATATAGAAGATCCTCTCGGAAATCAGCTGAACAACTTCAATGGGATGGTTTCTCCCACTGTATATGATAAAGCAAGTAAAATAAAGACTCTTGCAAACGATGGAGGTCAGAGTATGACTTTTAATCTCAGGAACAACATTCTTTTCAGTGGCAAGACAATGGCAAAAGATGGCAGATTCCGCTTTACGTTTATTGTTCCAAGAGATATTGATTATTCATTCGGTTCGGGAAAAATAAGCTATTACGCTTACAATGACAGGGAAGACATGAACGGGAGTTTCACCGATTTAACTGTAGGGGGATTTTCTAAAATCCTGCTAACTGACAACGATGGTCCTGATATTAAATTATATATGAACGACACCCTTTTCAGAAACGGCGGAATTACTGACAGCAATCCCAGGCTCCTGGCAATTATAAATGACCAGGACGGAATTAATACGACTGGATCAGGAATAGGACATGATTTAACAGGATTCCTCGATAATGAATCTAACAAATCATTTGTCCTTAACAATTATTTTGAAAATGATTTCGATAACTATATGAGAGGAAGGATCAGTTATGATCTTTCAGGATTAACTGAAGGCAGTCATTCTCTTACAGTAAAAGCCTGGGACAATTTCAATAACTCTTCACAAAAAACGATTTCATTCCAGGTGGTAACAGGAGAAAAATTTGTACTCAGGAACCTTATGAATTATCCGAATCCATTCTTTAGCGAAACCAATATAAGTCTGGAACATAACAGACCCGATAATGAGTTAAACATTACAATAAATATTTTTAATATTGATGGAAGAATAATTAAGATTTTAAAGACAAAGGTAGATCCAATGGGCTATAACCTGCCATCAATCGTCTGGGATGGGAATGATGATGGAGGTCGAAAAGTCGGCAGAGGAATGTATCCTTATACAGTTACAATTATTACCGGAAATGGTGAAACAGCAAGAGCTTCGGGCCGGATGATCATTTTGTGAGACATACACAATATTCAGGATGAAAAATAGTTTTATATTTGTAGAATGATAAGAATCATTATGAAGAAAAAGATAATTGCATTAGTTTTATTCCTCATAGCCCTTTCAGGTGAAACAATAGTTTTGGCTCAGCAAAGTTCAGGTGAGCTTAATGCGATACAGACAGTTGTGCCATTTCTGACTATTGCTCCCGATTCAAGAGCAGGAGCTATGGGTGATGCCGGTGTTGCCACATCACCTGATGTTTATAGTATGCATTGGAATCCTGCAAAATTTGCATTTATCGATGGCAATGCCGGAGTAGGTATTTCTTATTCTCCCTGGCTCAGAAATCTGGTTCCGGATATTAATATTGCTTATCTTGCCGGATATAAAAGAATCGACACTAAGCAGGTTTTATCTGCAAGTCTTCTTTATTCTTCACTTGGTGATGTACCTTTCACCGATGAATTTGGTAATCTGGAACGTACTTTTAATCCTAATGAATTTGCTTTCGATGCAGGTTATTCAAGGCTTTTTACTGATAATCTTTCAGGAGGAATCGCTTTCAGATTCATATACTCCAACTTAACGGGTGGATCATATTCCGGAGGAGTTGCTACAAAACCAGGTATCTCATTTGCAGCCGATATTTCAGGATATTATCAGAAGAAAATCAGTATTCTGAACAAGGATGGACAGATGGCATTTGGTCTCGATTTTTCAAATATCGGTGCAAAGATGAGTTATTCGGAGACACAGACATCTGATTTTATTCCGATGAATATGCGTCTTGGTGGATCACTCACAATTAACCTTGACCATTTTAATAAAATTACAGCTACGCTCGATCTCAATAAACTTCTTGTTCCTACACCTCCTCAATACTATAATATTGGAGAGATTAATGCAAAAGGAGACACGGTACATACTGCTATGACTCAAATCAAAGCAGGGAAAGATCCGAATGTCTCTGTCCCTGTAGCAATATTTCAATCATTCTTCGACGCTCCTGGTGGATTTAAGGAAGAATTCCATGAAATAACCTATGCAACCGGACTTGAATACTGGTATAATAATCAGTTTGCTCTCAGGGGTGGCTTTTTTTATGAAGATCCATCCAAGGGTAACCGGAAATACTTCACCGCAGGTGCAGGATTCAGACTGAAAGCATTTACAATTGATTTCTCATACCTCATGCCACTTGCACAAAATAATCCTCTTGCACGTACTTTGCGGTTTTCCATCGCTTTCGATTTCAATGCGTTAAGAAATGCAAGCAGATCGAAGGGATGAACATCAGGATAGGGCAGGGAATTGATTTTCACCAGCTTGAAACAGGATTAGATTTATGGCTGGGAGGTGTGAAGATACCTTCCGAAAAAGGTTGTGTGGCTCACTCAGACGGCGATGTTCTGCTTCATGCAATATGTGATGCCCTGCTTGGAGCAGCTGGATTAAGGGATATCGGATATTATTTTCCTGATACAGACACTCAATATAAAAACATCGATAGCAAAGTCCTGCTGAAGAACACATTTGACCTGATCAGGCAAAAAGGATACAGTGTGAATAATATAGATTGTACCATTTGTCTGGAGAAACCCAAAATATCTTCTTTCATCCTGGAGATGAAAAACACAATATCAGACATTATTGAAAAGGAACCCGATGATGTGGCAATCAAAGCCACCACTACAGAAAAGCTAGGATTCATTGGAAGAGAGGAGGGCATTGCCGCAATAGCAGTTGTTCTTCTTACAAAATAATGTAATAGGATAATTAAGAAACCTGGAATGGAAAAAATATTTTAGTTGCTGGTTGCTCGTTATTCGTTACTCGTTGTTTCTTTCTTTGCCAAATCACACACCGTACACCGGATACCTCACACCCCCTTAAGTGCTTCATCAATCATCTCATCATCTGCTATATATGGAACAGTAACATTAAGACCCGGAGTCCGTTCCATCTCTCTTTTCAGCGTAAACATAGCTTCTTTGTTCCGGGCCCAGCTACGACGTGCAATTCCGTTGGTGACATCCCAATGTATCATCATCCTGAGTTTGCTTTCCGTCTCGGGAGTACCATCGAGCACCATTCCAAATCCACCATTTATAACTTCACCCCATCCTACGCCGCCTCCATTGTGCAATGATACCCAGGTAGCACCACGGAAGGAATCACCGATTACATTCTGAACAGCCATGTCGGCTGTGAATTTTGATCCGTCATAAATATTTGAGGTCTCCCTGTAAGGCGAATCGGTTCCTGATACATCGTGATGATCTCTGCCAATTACCACCGGGGCTGAAATTATGCCTTTTCCGATGGCCTTGTTAAAGGCCGTGGCAATTTCCATCCTTCCTTCAGCATCAGCATAAAGAATACGCGCCTGAGAACCCACTACCAGCCTGTTTTTGGCGGCTCCTTCAATCCAGTGAATATTGTCATTCATCTGTTGTTTTATCTGATCCGGCGATTTCTTAATTAATTCCACCAGGGTCTCAATGGCAATTTTGTCAGTTACTTCAAGATCGGAAGGCTCATTTGAACAACAGACCCATCTAAATGGACCAAAGCCGTAATCAAAACACATTGGGCCCATAATATCCTGAACATAAGATGGATATCTGAATTCACCGTCGGGTTTTAGAACATCCCCCCCGGCTCTCGAAGCTTCAAGAAGGAAAGCATTTCCATAGTCAAAGAAATATGTCCCCCGCGAAGTATGTCTGTTTATTGCCTCCACTTGTCGTCTTAATGATTTACGTACAGCATCTTTAAACTTGTCAGGATCTTCCGACATCATCAGGTTTGATTCTTCAAAGCTTAAGCCTGCCGGATAATAGCCTCCTGACCATGGATTATGAAGGGAGGTTTGGTCAGAACCGAGATCCACATAAATATTTTCATCCGCAAATTTTTCCCATACATCAACTATATTGCCCTCATATGCAATTGAAGTCACCTTTTTAGATGAAGTTGCCTCCCTCACTCTTCTTACAAGACTATTCAAGTCCACAAAGACTTCATCGACCCACCCCTGCGAATGCCTGGTTTTTAAAGCCTTAGGGTTCACTTCAGCAATCACCGAAATTATACCGGCAATATTTGCTGCTTTAGGCTGGGCCCCTGACATTCCACCAAGACCTGACGATACAAACAATTTACCTCCGGTATCACCGCCTGATTTACTGATCATCCTGGCTGCATTAAGAATTGTTATCGTTGTACCATGCACAATTCCCTGAGGTCCGATATACATGTATGAACCTGCAGTCATCTGACCATATTGTGAAACACCCAGTGCGTTAAATTTTTCCCAGTGATCCTGGGTAGAATAATTTGGAATTACCATTCCATTGGTCACAACTAACCGCGGAGCATCTTTCGGCGAAGGAAAGAGGCCAAGCGGGTGACCGGAATAGATCACGAGAGTCTGGTCATCTGTCATCTCCGAAAGATATTTCATTGTTAAACGATACTGGGCCCAGTTCTGAAAAACGGCCCCGTTGCCACCATATGTTATCAGTTCATGAGGATGCTGTGCGACATCAATATCAAGATTATTTGAAATCATAAGCATAATTGCAGCTGCACTTCGTGAGCGATAAGGAAAATCCTCAAGATGACGGGCCCTAATCTCATAATCTGGTCTGAACCTGTACATATAGATTCTTCCATATGTTGCCAGCTCAGCAGCAAACTCTTTTGCAAGGAGAGGATGAAATTTTTCCGGAAAATATCTGAGGGAATTCTTTATTGCAAGGTGTTTTTCAACACTATTCAGTATCTCCTTTCTCTTTGGTGCATGATTAATAGTCTGATCGTATGATTTAAGCGCAGGAAGTTCGGAAGGAATTCCTTCTGCTATCATTCTTTTAAAAACATTGGTAGTCATGAAGTAAGGTTGTGAATTATAATGTAAAGTTAGTAAAAACAAAAAAGCCGACCCTTATGGAGTCAGCTTTCTTTATTTCTTCCGCCTTTCTACAGGTGGCCTTCTTTTATAATTTCATCGTCAACGAGAATTCGTCCGCAATATTCGCATACGATAATCTTCTTTCTCGATTTGATATCAAGTTGTCTTTGCGGAGGTATCTGGTTAAAGCAACCGCCACAGGCATCCCTCTGAACCGGAACTACTGCAAGACCGTTTCTGGCATTGGAACGGATTCTTTTGTAGGCAGTAAGCAACCTTTCTTCAATAATCGCCTCAACTTTTTCAGATTTTTTATACAGACCCTCTTCCTCTTTCTGAGTATCGGAAATAATCTCATCGAGTTCTGACTTTTTGTTTTCAAGATCGGTTTTACGGTCGGCAAGAGTTGCCTCTGAATCGTCAATAACCAATTTCTTTTCTTCAATCAAAAAATTGAATTCCTTAATTTTTTTATTGAATAATTCAATCTCCAGGTTTTGATATTCAATCTCTTTCGAAAGAGAATCAAATTCCCTGTTATTTCTTACGTTTTTTTGTTGCTCTTCATATTTTTTTATCAGGCCCTCAGCATCGGTAATCTCATTATTCTTCTTTACAACCGACTTTTCAAGGTTTGTTACTTCGTCTTTCAGATTTCCTAACCTTGTCTCAAGTCCTACTATCTCATCTTCCAGATCCTGAACTTCAAGAGGTAATTCGCCTCTAAGCGTTTTAATTTTATCTATCTCTGAATCAACTAATTGTAAACCATATAATGCTCTTAATCTCTCTTCTACAGAAATTTCAGGTTCATGTACTTTTGCTTTTTCCATCTTTAAAAATAATTTATCGGATTCGTATTTGTTTCTGAAAACCGGACTGCAAATTTAGGGAATTTTTTAATAATTAGGTCTTTTAAAATTTCTCTTGAGAATTTTTCACTCTCAAAATGTCCGATATCAACAAGTAGTATCTTATTCTCTGTTTTAAAAAAATCGTGATATTTAATATCAGCAGTCAAAAATACATCGGCCCCGGAACCAATAGCATGATTAAGCAGAGATGAACCTGAACCACCACAAAGGGCAACCTTTATAACCGGTTTCCCCTTCGGTTTCGAGTACCTTACACCCTTTGCATCAAAAACCTCAGAAACAAATTTCAGAAAATCATTTTCTGAAACAGGATCATGAAGTTTTCCAATACACCCTAAACCTATCTCAGCATTTTTATTTTCAAGTGAGTAAAGGTCGTAAGCAACCTCTTCATAAGGATGAGCATCAAGAAGAGCTTTTATAACGACTTCTTTAAGATGTGAAAACAGTATGGTTTCAAAGCGGATCTCTTTTTCAAAATGGATCTTTCCTTTTTCACCTCTGAATGGTTTTGTCATTTCATTGGCCCTGAAACTGCCGGTTCCTGAAGTTGCGAATCCACATTTGTCATAATTGCCTATTACACCCGCACCTGCTTCAAAGAGTGCATTTCTCACTGCTTCAAGATGAGATTCAGGAATATAGGTTACAAGTTTTAAGAGCAATTTCTCTGAGGGTGATAATACACTTATCTCCTCCAGACCAATCTTTTCTGCCATCTTCCTGCTGACTCCATTACTTAATACATCAAGGTTAGTGTGAGCGGAATAAACAGCAATATCGTTCTTAACGGCATTAAATAGAATCCTTTCTGTAAATGATTTCCCGGTAAGGCTCTTAATGCCGTTGAAAATAAGAGGATGATGTGAAACCAACACATCGCATCCGTGAGTAATAGCTTCATCAATGACCTCTTCAGTAATATCAAGCGTGATCATCGCCGAAGTAATCTCTCGTTCTGATAAGCCTACCTGCAGTCCTGAATTATCATACCCTTCCTGAAATGACAGGGGAACTGCAGAATCAAGATATGAACAAAGATCTTTTAGTTTCATAGTATTCTACTCACTGTGATTCTTTGTGTCTCCTCTGTGGATTTCTTTGTAAGTTCTTTTTTGCCTCTCCCTAAATCCATCCCCCTGGGGGAGGGACTTAAATCATTCATAATTTAGCTCACCCCCTTCTCTTCTGGAAGAAGGGGACAAGGCGGGATTAGGACACAGAGAGCCACAGAGGTTTTTAAATATTATCTCTTATGTCGAGAAGCAACGATTTAATTTTCAGAAGGGATTCGTTGATCTCGTACTTATAATCTGTCTCATCCCACTTTTCCGATAGCTTCTTTTTGGCCCCCGAAAGTGTCATCCCTTCTTCTTTCACCAGATGATGGAGTATCTTAAGATTTTTAATGTCGGCTGGAGTAAACAGCCTGTTGCCCTTTTTATTTTTCATGGGCTTGAGAATATCGAATTCATTTTCCCAGAACCGAACAGTAGAGACAGGTAACTCAAGCATTTCAGCTACCTCTCCTATTGAATAATAGAGCTTTTCGACCTTTTTTTCTTTGTACGGCATACTAATTATATATAAGAGATGTCAACTGTCCGTTAATATGCATGGCAAGTAAAAAATCCTAATCAAAAGACTGACCGGTCTTAGACGCAATCTCAATCATTTTTTCGTATTCAGCAGAACTAAGATCTTCGAAATAGTAGTTGACCGGATCAACATTTACACCATTCAGTTTGATCTCATAATGAAGATGGTTTGCAACAGATGTTCCTGTACTCCCGACATAACCAATTATATCACCTCTTTGTACCTTCTGGCCCACCCTTACATTGAAATTGCTCAGATGTGCGTAAATGGTGGTATATCCGAATCCATGATCAATAATTATATGTTTACCAAGACCTCGTTGTGCTGATAATATCGCAATAACAGTTCCGTTCCCAGTAGCATACACATCAGTTCCTAATGGAGCCGTGAAATCCATCCCGTAATGAAATTTACTGATCTTGTAGATCGGATGAATCCTCCAACCGAACCCTGAAGCTGTTCTTGTCAGATCTTTATTGGAAATCGGAATAATTGCCGGAACTGACTTGAGCATTTCTCCCTTGTTCTCAGCCAGTTTAATAAGGTCATCAAATGATTTTGACTGAACATAAACTTTTTTCCTTATTTTATCGAGTCTGGTCGCTGTTTCTATTACCAGGTTGGAATTATTATAACCTTCGAGTGCTTCATATCTGTTTACGCCTCCTATACCTCCATCTCTCAGTGTAGGTGCGATCGGTTCTGCATCAAAAATGGTTCTATAAAGATTATCATCAGTTTTCTGAAGATCTTCCAGAACACTTTCAACATTTGTCATCTCTCTGTGAATCAAATCATACTGAATGGTCATCTGCTCAACCTCACGTTTAAGAGCCTTCTCCCCTGGAGAATCAAAGAAGGATGCAAAAATACCCCAATAAATTAAAGCTATAATGACTGACCCTGTGAAAAAAGCAAGAAACCTGAGTAACAAAGTCCTTATACCAAGTCTTATTTTATCAAAACTCAGAGAATCAGGATTAAACTTATATTTTGTCGGTGTCATGATCTGCAAAGATAATCAATTCTAAAAAAACAAGAAACTCACTATCCAACCCGGATATTGAAACTAAAAAAATCAAACCTGTGAGGAGATTACCTTAATTTTGATTTCGATTCGAATGCCTGGATCATATCATTATATTCCTCAGCATTGACATCATTATTAAAGAAATTAATAGGATTCTTATGTGCTCCAAATTGTTCGACCTGATAATGAAGGTGAGGACCAGAAGATAAACCGCTACTGCCACTTATTCCTATAAGGTCACCTCTTTTAACATTCTGGCCTCTGGTAACTTTAATATCACTGAGATGACCATAAACAGTCTGAAAGCCATAGCCATGATCTATTACAATACAATTTCCGAATCCACCTGGATTCCAACCCGATTCAATAACTGACCCATCACCGGTAGCATATACATCTGTACCATAAGGTACTTCAAAATCCTGCCCGTTGTGCATACGCGGCGTTCCAAGTACCGGATGAATTGTCCTGAATTTATATCCGTCACCAAGTTTGAATTTTACACTCACCGGACTTATCCCCGGGAAATGATCCATTTCTCTTTTCCATTCAACACTTCTTTCAGCAATTGTCTTAAATGATTCATTCTGAAGAGTCGCCATGCTTTTAATCGCATCAATTTTTGATTTGTAGGCGATAAGAATATCTGAGTTAATATAGCCTGTTAGATCACGGTATCTGTCGACCCCTCCAATTCCTGCTTTTCTATATGATTCAGGAACACTATCCATGTCAAGTATTGGCCGGTACCGTTTGTCATCAGAAAGCCGGAAACTGTTAAGAGATGCCAGTGAATTATCCAGCTCTCTTCCTATGAGTGAATATTGAAGTTTCAGATTTTCAACCTGCTGACTAAGTATCTTCTCTTTGGGAGAACCAAACATGTTCTCAATAAAAGTCCCATAAAATGTTGCTACAGCAAGAGATCCGGCAAACCATAAAAGAATACGTAAAAACTTCTTCTTCCAGGGTAACCTGACCTGCTTATATTGGAGATCAGACAAATCGAGAACGTATTTCCGTTTTCTTGACACCAGGCAGTAGATTTTTTAAAATATATCTTGCTATTTCACAAATCTAAAGCAAATAAATTAATTTTACAAGCTTAAAATTGACATACGCTAATTTAACACAATTCTAAATAAGATGAAGTCACAGGAACTGAGGCAGTTGTTTTTTGAATTTTTCGAATCTAAAGGACATCAAATTGTGCCTTCAGCTCCAATGGTAATAAAAAATGATCCTACTCTTATGTTTACAAATGCCGGCATGAACCAGTTCAAAGACATATTCCTGGGGAACCGGCTGCCAGTAAACAGAAGAGTTGCAAACTCACAGAAATGTTTAAGAGTATCCGGGAAACATAATGACCTTGAAGAGGTTGGACATGATACATACCACCATACAATGTTTGAAATGCTTGGCAACTGGTCGTTTGGCGACTATTTTAAAAAAGAAGCGATTGAATGGGGATGGGAATTGCTGGTGAAAAGACTTGGGATTCCGGAAGACCGTTTATATGCAACAGTATTTGAGGGAAGTTCAGAAGATAATGTACCGCGCGATAATGAAGCTTTCACCTATTGGGAAAAATGTTTCTCAAAACCGGAAGAAAGAATTCTTGCAGGATCAAAAACGGATAACTTCTGGGAAATGGGAGAAACGGGTCCGTGTGGTCCCTGTTCGGAGATCCATGTTGATATACGGGATGATGAAGAGAGAAAGAAACTACCCGGAAAAGATCTGGTCAATAAAGGTCATCCTCAGGTAATCGAAATTTGGAACCTTGTCTTTATACAATATAACCGCCGCATTGACGGTGTTCTTGAGCAACTCCCTTCCAAAAATGTCGATACAGGTATGGGATTCGAGAGACTCTGCATGATTGTACAGGGTAAAAAATCAAATTATGATACTGATATCTTCCAATCTGTCATAAAGGAAATTTCTGCAATTACCGGCAAGGCATACGGGGTAACCGAAAAATGGGATATAGCTCTCCGTGTCGTTGCCGATCATCTTAGAGCTGTTTCATTCTCAATAGCTGATGGTCAGCTTCCTTCTAATAATAAAGCAGGGTATGTTATAAGAAGAATACTCCGTCGCGCGGTAAGATACGGATATAATAACCTGGGTATCGATGAACCATTTATGTTTCGGCTGGTTCCTGTCCTTGCTGCAACCATGGGTGATCAATATCCTGAACTTCAATCAGGTAAAGAACAGATTTCGAAAATAATCTTTGAAGAAGAGACTGCTTTTCTTAAAACTCTTGGTAAAGGGTTGAAAATGATTGAAAAGATGATTGATGATCTCAGAAAAGAAAATAAAAATGTGCTTCCAGGAAAAGTAGCCTTTGAGATGTATGATACTTTCGGATTTCCTGTAGATCTTACACAGCTTATTCTGAAAGAGAATGATATGCATCTCGATCTGAAAGATTTTGAAAAAGAGATGAAAAACCAGAAAGAACGTTCACGTGAAGATGCCTCTGTTGAAGCAGGTGACTGGACAGTTGTGAAAGAAATTGAGGGCACTGAATTCACCGGTTACCAAAAGACAGAAGATGAAGTGTCAATAACAAAATACCGGAGTGTTAAAGTCAAAGGGAAGCAGATCTTCCAGCTTGTTTTTAATAAAACCCCCTTTTATGCTGAGGCCGGCGGACAAACCGGAGATAGTGGTATTTTAGTATCAGGAAACGAAAAGATTGCAATTACAAATACTATTAAAGAGAATAACCTTATAATACATATTGCAGCGAAATTGCCGGCTGATCCTTCTGGCCTTTTCAAAGCAAATGTCGATCGTGAAAAACGCCTGATGACAGCAAATAATCATACAGCTACTCACCTGATTCATTTTGCGTTACGTTCTGTCCTTGGGAAACATGTTGAACAAAAAGGCTCGCTTGTAACTCCTGATCGTCTGCGTTTTGACTTTAGTCATTTCAGTAAGATGAGCAAAGAGGAATTATCACAGGTTGAAGAACAAGTGAACCAGATGGTCAGGAATAATTATATCAGGAAGATAACTGAAGGAGTTTCAATGGAAAAGGCCAAATCTATGGGCGCTATGGCTCTTTTTGGAGAAAAATACGGCGCTAAGGTGAGAGTTATTGAATTTGGGAAATCAATTGAGCTGTGTGGTGGAACACATGTTGAAGCTACCGGCAGCATCGGTTTTGTGAAAATTGTATCAGAAGGTGCGATAGCATCCGGCATAAGAAGAATTGAAGCTGTAACTGCCTCAAAAGCTGAAGAGTACATTAATGAGAAATTAAAAACTGTTGATGAAATAGCCACACTTCTCAAAAGCACAGGAAGTATCACTGAGAGTGTTGAAAAAATTCTGGCTGACAATAATTCACTTAAAAAGAGCGTAGAAAAATTCCAGGTTCAGTCCACTACGATCAGGTTGAAAGAGCTGGTTGACACGGCTGTCAAAATTAATAATATAAGATTCGTTTCCGGTCAGATCGACACTGATTCTTATGAAGTACTTAAAAATATTGCCTATCAGATAAGAACCTCTTCAGACAATACTGTAATGGTTATCGGATCAGAGAATGGCGGGAAGGCCAACATTCTGGTCACGGTAAGCGACGATCTTGTCAAGGAAAGGGATATCAGTGCAGTTGCGATTATTAAAGAAATTTCCAGTGAAATTAACGGAGGTGGCGGCGGACAACCTTTTCTGGCAACAGCCGGTGGTAAGAATCCGGAAGGAATACAACGTGCTCTTGCAAAAGCAGCTGAATTCCTTGAAAAATCCTAAGATTAGGATTTCAGCATCAGCAAGTTATTCCCTGTTCGAAATATATTATAAAACATGTTTTTATAATACTCTGATTATGTGATGTCTATATGTCATCTAGATTTTAGATTGCACTCTCATTAATAATTGTTCGAAAATAATCGTTAGACTTGCTGGCTGATTAATTGAATAGCTTCTAGCAGTTAATAATACATATTCATTGATTTTCTTCGTCCACCCCAACCCCAAGTGGAGCGAAGAACCGAACCGCCAAAGGCGGTGAGCTCGACGAAGTCAAAATCAATTTACTCCCCCTGGGGACGGGGTCAGTTATGGGCTGCTTTCATTAGGTTATAAAAAGGGAGACTAAGTTGCCACAATAAGCGGAAACAAGACTGAATGGAATTTTGCCGATATGGGACTTGCCCAGGCCGGTCTCTGGTGCTCAATACACAAGATCCAGTTCAGAGACAACATGGAGCTTATTGAGCTGACCGAAGTAATTGAAAGATTCAACAAGAAAGTCAGGGAGGTAAACAAATCCCTTGGTGAATTTGAACATATTAAAAGATTCTGTTTGGTGACTGAAGAATGGACTCCCCTGACCAGAGAACTAGAGGCAGTAGAGGCCATAGATGCTAATGTGCCTTTAAAGCCCCTAAAGCAATTAAAGCCTTTTTTTGCATATGACACACTTATTTTTGTAATTTTGAGGCTTTCAAATAAATAATGAGAAAATACATTCCCGTAAGCCTCCTTATTATCCTGCCAGGTATTATACTGTACATGCTTTCATGTACTGCCGGATCTTGTTTTGAGGAAACAGAATCATACATAAAAGCCTCGTTTTACGATAATGCTACTACAAAACTTCTTGCTCCCGATAGCCTTACTCTTTACGGACTGAACAATGATTCAATGATTTATAATAAATCAATTAGTGTACAACCCGCTTTGATACCACTGAACTCTTCAACAGATAGCTGCACATTCGTTATTCAAATAAACGGAGTTAACGACACTATTGTATTCAAATATAGCAGTTACCCTCATCTTATTTCCAAGGAGTGTGGTTATACATTTTATCATCATATTGACACAGTAAGAAACTATACAAAACACTTGATCAAGGATATATATACGGCTAATAGCACAATTACAAATTTAAATGTGGAGAACATTCGCATATTTTATTAGTCTGCTGGTTTTTTTTACTTGCAGTTTGATTCAGGTTCATGCTCAGGACACTATTCCCATACCTCTAAAAATTAAGATCGGGATGGAAGTATCGGGTCCTGCTATCTATTATTCTGATAAAAATATTCTGAACGCTGAGGGATATATTTCTGTCGATTTGAATGAAAAACGTTCGGTGGTACTTGCCGCTGGCTATCTTAATTTCAAGTACACCCAATATAATTATTCTTATCTGAATAACGGAAGTTTTGTCAGGATCGGCATGGATTTTAATCTTCTTAAACCGGACAAATCGCTTGGTAAATATTGGGCAGGAATCGGGTTTAGATATGGTCTGAGTCGTTTCAGTTCTGAAGTTCCGACATTCGAAAAGACAGATTACTGGGGCACAACTGTCTCTTCAATCAGTCAAAAGATAAACTGGGGACATTTCCTTGAAGCAGCACCTGGGGTACGGGCAGAAATTTTCAATCATTTAAGTATAGGATGGTCAATAAGCGTGCGGATGTTGCTTTATACCGGTACTGGAAAAGACTTCAGACCTGTTTATTTTCCAGGGTTTGGTAACGGTACTAAAACATTCAGTGCAGGCTTAAACTACTATATCATCTGGAACATACCATATAAAAAGATAAACGCAATACTTAAAAAAGAAGTTAAAGAAGAAACTGACGATAACGCTGATACTAATACTAATGGTACTAATAGTACTACAGGTACTTCTGGTAACACCCAACAGGGGAAAGTCATAAGGCAATGACAAATATTTTATGAGTAGGAGAATGGGAGATTTGGAAAAAATAATCAATAAAGTATATTGATTTTAAAGATATCAAAATATTAAAATAATTCTGACAGCAAGACTCTAAGACTGCAATACAATCAGGTATTAACCATTGTCCTTTCCTCTACTAAAAATATATAAACCAACGAAGGTCATTAACCCGTTCAGCAGAAGCAATTCAAATCCGAATTTATACCCGTTTAATAAAACTACTGAATATTTACTGAGAAAGAAACAGGCCACGGGCGAAAAAACCGCGATAGCAGGAGTTATCTTATCGTTAACTATTCTTTTGGTAAATAATCCAAAGGAATATAATCCAAGCAATGGACCATAAGTATAACCCGCGATTGTAAAAAGTTTATCTATTACTGCCCTGTCGTTCAAAGTACTGAATATCAAAACACTTACAAAGAATACAAAAGCAATCGTTAAGTGTACTGAATATCTTATCCTGGTCTTTGTATTTTCAGAAATACCTTCTCTTCTTTCAAGACCCAGAAAATCGATACTCACGGAAGTTGTGAGAGAGGTCAACGCACCATCCGCACTTGGGAATGCGGCGGAAATCAGTCCCAAAAGAAATACCACTCCGGCCACCGGGCCCAGGTACCTGATTGCAATTGTAGGAAAAATATCATCACTTGAAGTTACAGTCAGACCCTTATTCTGAATAAAAATAAGCAGAATGGCTCCAAGAAACAGGAATAAAAGATTTACCACGACGAGTATCCAGCTGAATGTGAACATATTCTTCTGAGCTTCACTTATATTCCTGCAACTGAGATTTTTCTGCATCATTTCCTGGTCAAGTCCGGTCATAACAATTGTAATAAACATTCCGCTGAAGAATTGTTTCAGGAAGAATCTGGGATGATGCCAGTCAGTTATAAACATTTTCGAAGCAGGGCTCTCTTTTACAATGGAAACCAGTTTCAATACCGGAATATGCAGGTTTTTTCCAATGTAAATTACTGATAGAACAACAGCGAGCAGCATAAAGGTTGTCTGCAGAGTATCGGTCCATATTATAGTTCTTATTCCTCCTTTTAAGGTATAAAGAACGATCAGAGTGATAAATACAAGAACATTAATCCAGAATGGAACATGCCATGCATCAAAAACAAAAATCTGCAGTACATTTATAACCAGAAACATACGCAATGAGGCCCCTAGTGTTCTTGACAGTATGAAAAATCCAGCACCGGTCTTATATGACCAGAATCCAAACCGCTGTTCCAGATATGAATAAATAGAGGTCAGCTTTAACCTGTAATATAAGGGGAGCAATACAAGAGCTATCACAAAATAGCCGAACAGATATCCTAAAACAACAACCATATAACTGAACTGGGTATCTTTTACCCATCCCGGAACGGACATGAATGTTACCCCTGAGAGTGATGCACCGATCATACCATAAGCAACTACAAACCAGGGAGATATCTTATTGCCGATAAAAAATGACTGGTTGTCAGCTTTCCGCGACGTAAACCAGGTAACAGAAAATAAAACCAATGTGTAGATCAGAAAAAGACTAAGTATCAGTATAGGTGACATGTCGGAACCAATTAGTTTACAAGAATAACAAAAAGAAAGGAAGACAAAAAATTCCCAGCCTGTTTAATAACATCGGAAAATTGAACTAATTTTGTCTAAAAGTTTTTTATCATGAGTTTTACTGAATTTCCATCCAGGCTCCTGGAAAATGCCGTGAATGAATTTGCTTCGCTTCCAGGAGTGGGGAGAAAAACAGCTTTCAGGCTGGTAATGAATCTGTTAAGAAGAGATTCTGAAGAGGTAAGAAAGTTCGGGGAGAGTATAATCAGGCTTCATGAAGAGATTCACTATTGCAAGATCTGTAACAACATTTCAGATACAGAGATATGCAATATCTGTAATGATGAAAAGAGGGAGAGATCCATTATATGTGTAGTCGAAAACATTCAGGATGTGATGGCTATTGAAAACACAAGGCAGTTTAAGGGATTGTATCATGTTCTCGGAGGCATAATTTCACCTATTGATGGCATTGGCCCTTCTGATCTGAAAATCGACAACCTTGAAGAAAAAGTTAAAGCCGGAGGGGTCATCGAAGTAATTCTTGCCCTGAGTACCACAATGGAAGGTGATACCACAAACTATTACCTTTTCAAAAAACTGAATAAATATAATATTCGCATGACAACCCTTGCAAGGGGCGTTGCTGTTGGAGATGAGCTTGAATATACTGATGAGATCACATTAGGACGGGCTATTAATAACCGAAATCCATACCAGCAATGATAACTTCAATTAATCAGTTTCAGTCAAATTTCCGATATAATACAGTGCGCATAAACTTCTCCTTTTCGAATAATAAAGAGATTGAAAAAGGAGTTCAGAGACTTTCACAGGTTATAAGCAATGAACTGACCCGCAAATAACTACAGAATGGAACTATCTGTAATTATTGTCAGTTTCAATGTTAAAGATTTTCTGCGACGATGCCTGTGTTCAGTAGAAATTGCATTGGAAAAAATTGATTGTGAAATATTTGTTGTAGATAACAACTCAGGAGACGGATCAGTGGAGATGATGAAAAGTGAGTTCCCTAATGTTAAACTTCTAATTAATAAAGTCAATGCCGGATTTTCTGCTGCAAATAATCAGGCAATAAAAATGTCGGATGGACGCTTTGTGTTGCTCCTTAACCCCGACACAATTGTTGAAGAGAATACTTTTTCGAAATGTATTGACTTCATGAACGAACACCATGACGCAGGAGCTTTAGGAATAAGAATGATAAACGGGGAAGGCAGATTTCTCCCTGAATCGAAAAGGGCTTTCCCAACCCTGGGAACTGCATTCTTTAAATCGTCTGGTTTTTCATACTTGTTTCCTGAATCCCAAATTTTTAACAGATATTATCTGCCTCAAATTGATAATAATGCAACTTCATTAACTGAAGTAATTTCTGGTGCATTCATGTTCATTCGCCGGGAAACCCTCAATAAATCAGGACTGCTGGATGAAGATTTCTTCATGTATGGTGAAGATATAGACCTGAGTTACAGGTTATTGCAAACAGGTTATAAGAATTACTATTTCCCTGAGATCCAGATAGTTCATTTCAAAGGAAGAAGCACTGTAAGAGATAGCTTTAAAGACATTCTCCATTTTTACGAAGCAATGAGGGTATATGTGAGAAAACGGGCAAAGGAAAGAAAATATGGATCATTCCAGCTTATTGTAATACCGGCAATCTACTTCAGGGAAGGTTTAGCTCTAATGAATCGCCTTTTGAGACTCACATTCAGCAGGTAATCAGAACCTATAACATAATTGTTTCAACATGCAACGGATATCTGAAACATTTCAATGATCCGGTTGTTTATTATGTAATAGTTTTTTACCCCCTGAAAAGAAGATTAAAGTTATAGCCTCCATTTGGGGCGTTGGGGGTAAAAAAACAGGGGAAGCGAGTGAATTATATCATTAATTGAACTTCAACTGATAATTAAAAAATAACAGTAAAAAACTCAGATATATGGCAAAGTTGAATATCACATTACCTGCAATGGGAGAAGGAGTAATTGAAGCAACGATTAATAAATGGCTTGTTACAGAAGGTTCTCAGGTAAAGGAGGATGACCCGCTCGTTGAAGTAGCAACGGATAAAGTGGATTCTGAAGTCCCGGCACCAGCATCAGGTACTTTAGTCTCAATTATAGCTAAAGAGGGTTCAATTGCCAAAATTGGTGAATTACTGGCTGTCATTGAAAATAATGCTACGCCGTCCAAAGAAGATCTGAAGAAAGTTGATGCAGAAGTTGAAAGAGTCAGGGAAACAATTGCAGCAGTAAAACGGGAAAAAACTGAAATAGAAGTTTTATCGCATGATATGAAAAGCCGGACACCTTCCGGAAAATTCATATCACCACTTGTAAGAAGTATTGCCTCACGCGAGGGTATTGGTTATGATGATCTTGATAAAACAAACGGAACTGGAATGGACGGCAGGATAACGAAAGATGATATATTAAAAATACTTGAAATCAGGAGTTCGGCAAAAGAATCAAACAAAACTACAGAAATCTTAGAGGCTGTAGAAGCTGTAAATGTCGTAAAGGCTCCAAAGAAAGAGACAATAATTGTTAAAAGGTCAGCCGGAGATGAAATAATTCCGATGGACAGGATCCGGAAAATAATAGCTGAACACATGGTTTTGTCGAAAAGAACATCGCCACATGTCACATCTTTCATTGATGCAGATGTAACCCGTCTTGTGAACTGGAGAAATGCCAACAAAGAAAAGTTCTTAGCTTCTGAAGGGCAAAAACTTACTTTGACCCCGATTTTTGTGGATGCTGTGGCAAAGGCTATCTATGAATTTCCAATGGTAAACATATCAGTTGATGGAGACAACATCATCAAAAAGAAGAATATAAATATAGGAATGGCCACCGCCCTTCCCGACGGTAATCTGATTGTCCCGGTAATAAAAAATGCTAATGAGAAAAGCCTCACCGGTCTCGCAAAAACAGTCAATGATCTTGCAGAAAGAGCCAGAATAAATAAATTAAAACCTGATGAAATTACCGGAGGCACTTTTACGATCACAAACTTTGGGAGTTACAATAATCTGGCCGGGACACCGATTATTAATCAGCCACAGGCTGCAATCCTTGGAACAGGTGTGGTAAGAAAAACGCCGGTAGTTATCGAGACCCCTGAAGGAGACATGATAGGAATCAGGCAGATAATGATACTCTCATTAAGTTATGACCATCGGGTAATCGATGGTGCACTGGCGGGGAAATTCCTTCATAAAGTGAAAGAGATCCTTGAAAATTATTCTCCCGATATTGTTTAATCTTAGATTCAGAATCAGATACTGATCATGATTTTCATCTGCTAATAAACTGATTTAGAAAAAAAAAGGAAAGATTTGGTAAAAAGGACCGTTATAAATAGCCCTTTTTTCTAATATTTATCCTATATTAGTAGCCTTGAGTAGAGAAATAACACATTGATTTGCTCCATTCTAAAAATAGAGAGTAAGGATTAAATTTTTCGCAAATGTTTCACATGCCTACATTCCATTTAGATTTAATTGTATTATGATGAAAAGGTTAATTATCTTAACGTGGCTGCTGGCTGCACTTATCAACTCTGATTTATTTTCTCAGTCAAAAGAAGATAGTAGAAATAATTTTTATGACGCTGAAAGCTGGATCTTATTTGAAGCCTACCAGGATGCACTTCCCTTGTATCTTCAGTTACTAAAAAGTTACCCTGATAATTCAAATTTCAAGTACCGGATTGGTCAATGTTACATAAATATCCCCGGAGAGAAAGCCAAAGCTGTCAGTTACCTTGAGGATGCTGTTAAGAATATTGATCCAAAATACAAAGAAGGAAAATTCAATGAAACAGGAGCACCTTATGATGCACTATACTACCTCGCAAACGCATACCGTATCAACAACCAGATCGATAAAGCACTTAAGTCTTATGAACTCTTCAGAAAAAATCTTAATCCTGAAGTATACGACTCAACAATTGTAAACCTTCAGATACAATCATGCTGGAATGCCAAGGACCTCATGAGGATGCCTCTGTATATTAAAGAGAAAAATCTTGGTAACATAATTAATGGTCCCAACAATGACTTTAATCCCGTTGTATCGGATAAAGAAGATCTTCTTGTATTTTCAAGAAGTCAGCCATTTTATGATGCACTTCTATTTTCAACAAAAGTTAATGGTGCATGGACAGAACCGAAGAATATGAATGAGATGTTGAAAGTTGACCGTGATCTTTTCCCGACTTCTATTTCGAAAGATGGAAAGGATCTATACCTTTACAGTTCAGCTGATTATGATGGAATTATTTATACTTCCAGATTTGAAAACGGAGTATGGTCCCCTATTGTAAAGCTAAATGAAAACATCAACACTAAATATTGGGAATCACATGCAACTATATCCCACGACAATAAAAAACTCTACTTCACCAGTAATAGAAAAGGGACATACGGTGGTCTTGATATATATGTCTCGAATCGTGACAGTTCGGGTGACTGGGGGCCGGCAGTAAATCTTGGGCCCGTTATAAATACACCTTATAATGAAGAATCTCCGTTTTTGAGCGCAGATGACAAGACCCTGTTTTTTAGCTCAAGGGGTCATTTTAATATGGGAGGGTATGATATTTTCTATTCAACTCTGCTGGATAACGGCGAATGGTCGGTTCCTCTGAATGTCGGCTATCCACTTAACACAACCGATGATGATGTTTTCTTTAAGACTCTTAATCAAGGTTATGAAGGATATACATCAAAAGAACTTCCCGGAGGTTTTGGTAAAGAGGATATATACCGGATTGAGATTTTTTCTAATGATCATCCCAGAAAATTCTTTGTAAGAGGCATGGTAAAAGTAGCTGACCTCATTAATAATATGAATGATAGCGTGAAGATCAGCGCTATGAATATTAAAAACCCAAACCAGACACTGATTGTCTATTCGAATCCTAAAACAGGTGAATATGAGTTTCAGCTTCCACAGGGGGATTATCAAATCACTTACGAAGCGGATGGAGGCGAAAAAGTCGTCAGAAAAATTGATTTACCTCTCTTAAACCCTTCCGACAGTTTTGTTGTGCCCGGAACAATATTGCCAAAAACAGACTTTGTTGCTGATTTAAATGTTGAAACCAATAAAACCATTTCTGTTACAAAAGGTGACTCAATCTTGTTTCCATTGAAGGTTGAGCCTAAGTCTTTCCTTACAGTTGAACATTGGGTTGGAGATTCACTAGTGTCAGTCGAACACTTTACTATCCTCGATTCAACTTTTAACTATAAAATGGCACCCAGGAATGGAAAAAACAGGGTCGTCTTTAAGCTGACCGACAGGTTTAATAACACTACCACAACAGAGGTTTTGATTACAAGGGAGAAAAACATTACAAATCAACCTGTTATAAGTCCGGAATATAAACGGATCATATCTCAAAAACAGATTGCCATACTCTCCAGTATGCTGAAGCGCAGGGCTAAGGATACTCTTTTGACGGTTGTTACTGAAGCAAATCTTGAGAATAAAGAATTTGGAAAAGTCGATGATTATATCTCATTTCTGAAAGAAGAAGCAAATAAAAAAGGTGTAAGTCCGGAAGAGGTCGATAAACTGGCTCTAAGAGTGGCTGTAATGGATAACATCCTTACACAGGCTGCGGTTGATTTATTAGCAAAACATACGGATGGTGACTTGAAAAAACTTCTCACAGATCTTGATATTTATGCACTTAATCTTAGTACCTGGACTGATTTGAAGGAGTATATTAATAGAATGACTAATGGTAAGATAAGTCCTGAGGATCTTAACAGAATTGCTGCAGCAGTATTAGCTGAAACAGATCCATCCATCGCAATATTGAGAAGTAAAATCCTGGCCTTCAGTGAAAACTCAACTTCAGGGGACCTTATTCGCCAATCTGTGGCAGCTGTCGACCAGAGCAACATTACTACTAAAGAGAAATGGCTGCAGGCATTTTACGATGAAGCTGTTAAGCATGGACTTACGCAGAGCCAGATTTCAGAAATATTGGTGATGATTAGTTCCTTGCCCGATACCAAAGTTGAACAATACCTCAACGATCTGATTGAGTATTCACAAGATCCATTCGCTTCAGCACTGAAATCCATTGATTTGAAAAAAGAAGGAATCAAAACACCGGAGGATCTTCTGATATATCTCTTCAAGAATAAAGATAAGTATCCTGAGGAAGCCGTTTCTAAGAGTATTGCGAACCTTATATCTGCTAAAAACATCTCTGCAGAAAAGATTAAATCGCATTTTGGACCTCCGGGGATAGGCTATCTGTGGATTTTATGGGTTCTTCTTGCAGTCGGAATCTTAGGCTTATTCCTGATATTGTGGAGGAGAAAAAGGAATCAGAAAAAATAGTAATCAGGGAATATGACCGGCTTCTGCCGGTCATATTTATAAAATAATAGATGATTAACAATTCTTTTGCTTTTTTTTAATAAATTTGTTTACCAAAATCTCTGTCTATGAGCAAAAGAGCAGTGTGTCTGTTTTTTACAATAGTTTTTATCATTCCTGTTTATGCCCAAGAGAATAAAGATCTTCAGGATTCATTCCTTGAAGCTGAATATTTTCTGATGAATGAAGCTTATTCCGATGCCCTTACATACTATCTGCAGCTCTATGAAAAACTTCCGGATAACGCGAACCTCGCTTATTGTATAGGTGTTTGCTATCTCAATATTCCCGGGGAAAAAAATCTCTCTATCGAGTATCTTGAAAATGCATCAAAAAACATGTCTGTAAAGCATAAAGAGGGTACCCTCACTCAGACATCTGCCCCATATGATGCATTATTTGAACTTGGAAAAGCATACCGGATAAATTATAGATTTGATAAAGCAAAAGAAACTTTTATAACCTACCTGGAAACCCTTCTTCCCGACGATCATGAGAACATTGATTTTATTAAAAACGAAATAGAAGTATGTGATATGGCTAAAGATCTGATAGCCAAACCTATCTCATTTTCTGAGGAAAATATCGGTGAACTCTTTAATGATGATAAATCAGAATTCAATCCCCTGATTTCAGCTGACGGAAAATCATTTGCCTACATGGTATCACTCAAATTCTATGATGCTGTAATGTTTTCGAAAATTGTTAATGGGAAATGGACTGCTCCTGTCAATATTACTCCTGAGCTCCAATCTGATGGAGATTTTTACATTTCATGCCTTTCCGCAGATGGTAAATTACTATTTCTTTCTAAAGATGATCATATTAATAGTGATATTTATGTGAGTTCATATGATGGTAATAGTTGGAGCAAGACTATTAAGCTTAATAAAAATATCAATACAAAATATTGGGAATCACACGGTTTTATTTCTGAAGATGGAAGCCAACTAATTTTTGCTTCCGACAGACCAGGCGGGTTCGGCGGACTCGATCTCTATGTCTCTCACAAAGCAAATGGAGACTGGGGTCCTGCTGTAAATATGGGTCCGGAAATTAATACCGAATTCAATGAGGACAGACCATTTCTGATAAATAATGGGAAGACCCTCTTTTTCAGTTCCCAGGGGCATGAAAACATCGGAGGTTACGATTTGTTCAGATCCGATCTTCAATCAAACGGACTTTGGAGTATACCTAAAAACCTGGGTTATCCGATTAACACACCCGATGATGACATTTTCTTTATGCCTGTTGGAGATGGGAAATCAGGTTATTATTCAAAATTTAAAAATACAGGAGGATTCGGGAAAGAAGATATTTATAAAGTCACCTTTAAATAAAAATTGACCCGTTATTAGCTATCTTTTAGATAAATTACTATATTTGTTTTGATGGTAAAATTCAGAGTAAATAAAATAAGTCTCCTACTGCAGCTAATTACACTGGTTTTCTTTCCAGTCGCTGTTTCAGCTCAATCCTCCGGCGAAATGAAGAAGATTTTTGCAAAAGCAGAGTCATATTATCTCTATGAAGAATATGAGCTGGCAAATCAGCTGTATCTTCTTCTTGATACTACTGATAATTTTAATATTAAATATAAAATAGGAAACTGCTATCTGAATATTCCCGGGGAAAAAGAGAAATCAATTCCCTACCTCGAGGCTGCTGTTAAGACTGCCAGTTATGATTCCAAAACGGAATCTTTTAAAGAGAAGCGGGCACCTCTGGACTCCTATTTTTCTCTTTCTAAAGCCTATCTGATTAACAATCAACTTGATAAGGCTCTTAGCACACTTGAAACTTTTAATAAGCTAGCGCGGGAAACAACTTCCAAAGGGGGAATGAAGAATCTCGCGTACATTGAACAACAGATTCAAGCCTGCAAAAATGCTATTCAATATAAGGAAAATCCAACCGTTTTCAGCAAAAAGACCATGGGAAGCGATTTCAGTCAGGGCTCATTAAACGACAATCCTGCTGTAAGTTTTGACGGGAATACTATAGTTTACACGGAACGAAGAGGCGTAGTCAATGCTATCTTCTATTCTAAGAAAGTAAGAGGAAAATGGCAGACACCGATTGAAATAACTTCCGAGCTCAATGCCGGAGAAGATTGCTCATCATGCTCACTTAACAACGATGGGACAGAAATGTTTCTGTATAAAACTGATAACTACGATGGCGCTATATATTCTTCAAACTTTATTAATGGAGCCTGGACACCCATCAAGAAATTAAATAAGAATATAAATACCAAGTTTTACGAATCCCACGCTTCAATTTCATCCGATGGTAAAAAATTATATTTTGCCAGTAACAGAGATGGAGGTCAGGGTAACCTCGATATTTATGTTTCTGAAAAAGAAGCATCTGGAGATTGGGGCCCGGCAGTAAATCTTGGAGCTTCAATCAATACGCCATTTAATGAGGATACTCCTTTCATAACTCAGAATGATTCCGTACTGTATTTTAGTTCGGAGGGACACAGTTCAATGGGAGGATTTGATATTTTCAAAAGTCAGAAAACAGGAACAACATGGAAAACACCAACCAATATCGGATACCCTATAAATACAACTGATGACGATAAGTTTTTCCAACCTGTAAATAACGGGCTGAATGCTTATTATTCAATGATAACTGGCTACAAAAAGAAAGATATATTCTATCTGGGATTAGGGAAAACAGATGTTAACCAATTATTTGAAATAAGAGGTAAATTCAGTCTGAAAGATACTATTGTAGCCTTTGATGAAAATTATTCAATACATCTTATTAATAAAGTATCCGGAGATACTCTCGATGTTGGTTTTCCTAATAAATATACCGGTCTCTATAGCTTTTTTGTAGCACCTGGACAATTCAGAATATATTATAAAGGATTCGGATACATAACTCAGGCTATTGATACTGCCATTTTGCAGGACAATCCGAATATGATATTAAATATAGATGTGTCTCTGAAGAAAGATACAACTATAAAAAAGACCAGCTTGCCGCCAGTAATTTATGATAAGATAAATCTTAATCTGATACCTACTGTTTCTTCTGTTGATACAAGCACTCTTATAAGAAACTTAAATGTAAGCGACGTAGGCGATATTAATATTAAAGACGCCGATGTGCTTTACTATACTGTTCAGGTTATGGCACTTCATAATCCTGTTGATGTAACCTACTTTAAATACATTACTGATATGAAAGTATTGTATAATGATATCGATAAGTTTTACCGATACATTACGGGTAAATTTCCGACTAGGGAAGATGCTTATTCATTAAGACTGGAGTTAATAAGGAAAGGATATCCTGAAGAAATCTTTATCAAGAAAGTGTCAAAATAATGAATACTGCTTTAAGGAAAACAGTTATCCTTTCTCTTCTGATTTTTTATTTTTTACCCTTATTTTCACAGGTTATATCTAAAAAAGGATTTATCAAAGCCGTTCAGGAAGCTGATATCTATTATTATTATGATCAGAATTATGAGAAGGCTTCTGATCTGTATGCGGCCCTTCTTAAAATTTATCCCGAAAATTTCAATCTTACTGCAAAGCTTGGAATATGCTACTTAAACCTCGATGGGAAAAACCCTGAAGCCCTGAGACTTCTGTCAAAAGCCTCATTAAATGTTGTAAGCAATGACAAGGAATACCTTGAATACGGAGACAAGGCACCCCTTGACACATACCTATACCTCGCTATCGCCTATCATCAGAATGATAGCCTTCAAAAAGCCATAACACTTTATTATGATGCAAAGAAAAGGTTGAGTGGAACTAAAGTCTTCAGGGAGGAGTATATTGATAACCAGATCAGAGATTGCCTCTATGCTTTGGAAATGAAAAAGAAACCCTTGACGATTGATACCGATCTTTTCATAACATGGCTAAGCGATTATCCAGGAGCTTGCAATCCGGTTCTTGCTAAAAATGATTCAGTATTTATTTTCACTCAAATAAAAGATGGGAAAACACGTATTCTATGCTCTTATAAATCAGACACATGGAAAAGGCCCGCAGATATTACTAAACAGCTTGGAGGTTATGACAGATTTTATTCAAACTCGATTACAGGAGATGGAAAATTATTAATAATTTATATGGACGATGGCGGCGACGGAAATCTTTATTACAGTCATAGGAAGGATTCTACCTGGACAAAAATTAAAAGTGTTGGAAAACCGATTAACTCTATCTACTGGCAATCGCATGGTTTTATAACCCCTGATGGTAAGACAATGTACTTTTCCAGTAATAAACCGGGTGGAGAGGGAGGACTTGATATCTGGTATTCGGAAAAGAATGCAGATGGTAAATGGGGTGAGCCAATAAATTGCGGGAATGTTATTAACACTCCTTATAACGAAGATACGCCTTTCTTTGATCAGGAAACCGGCGCTTTGCTTTTCAGCTCAGTCGGACACATAAGTATGGGAGGATATGATGTTTTCAGATCTGTAAAGAAAAACGGAACATGGACAAATCCGGTTGGGATGCCATATGCTTTTAATAATACTTTAGAAAACAACTTCTTTATTCTTAATAACAATAAACCCGGATTTATTACGAGTCTGTATGACGAAAAAACCAAATCACGGAACATTTATACGCTTGTAGCGGAGGACCCCGCTGATAAGATAACATTAGCCAAGGGTACTATTACACTGCAGGATGGAATGGCAGTTGATCCTAAACAAACACGGCTATGGCTGGTTGACTCCAAGAAAGCGAATTCATCTAAAAATATTGTATTAAATGATTCGGCATCATTTAAATTTGAAGTTAAACCTGGCGACTATAGACTCTTTATTAGTCATACAGGATACAAGACCGACACTATTAACCTTAATATACCTTTGTATTTTTCAGCCAATTATGTTTCTCTCAATTCGTCACTGATACCTGATAAGGTTTTCGGTGGTGAATTCCTCTCAATAAATAATATATTATTTGAATTCGATAGTTTTGAACTCAACGATTTGGCAAAATCAGGTCTCGAAAGTCTTAAATCTATTCTCATCAGTTATCCGGAATTAAAAGTAGAAGTCGCCGGTTATACCGATTCAAAAGGCAGCAAAGAATATAACAAAAGACTGGCCGACAAAAGGGCTCAGTCTGTAATAGATTATCTGTCAACAGAAGGAACTTCACCATCAAGATTTGATAAGAAAGCATATGGAGAATCAAATTATGTAGCTGTAAACTATAATCCAGACGGCTCAGATAATCCTGAAGGAAGAAAGTATAACAGGAGAGTCACATTCGGTATCGTCGATCCTAAGACAGGTGTCATTATTCGTCAGGAGACGTATACTCCGGAACATCTCAGACAACCATTTTCAATGAGATACAGTATAGTTCTCTTAAAAACCGGAAAAAAGTTAACTCCAGATTACTTTTCCTCATTGACTAATGACGATATGCTGTTTATCAGAACAATTAAAATGGACACAGTTTCTATGTATGTGCTCGGAGTATTTTACAATAAAACAGATGCTTTGAAATACCTGAACCATGCCAGAGAAATGGGATTTAACAAAGCCTATATTTTAAATCAATATGAACTTGATAATGAATCTAAAAATAATTTGACCTCTGCAGAAAAAAAAGCCGTTCTTAGCAAAATTGATCATGGAATTTTTACTATACAACTTAAAGCAAGCAAGAATCCTCTGGATATAAGCAGGAGCTTTAGCGGAATAGTAGGGGTTAATGAAATAAAATCCGATGATGGAATGTATAAATATTATTTTGGCGAATATGCAACACTTTCAAAAGCCAATGAAGCACTACTGTCAATTAAGAGATCAGGCTACGAAGATGCTTTTATAAGGAATCTTTATTTATTGATGACTCAATAATAATCTGAGAAACAGCTCATGAAGTACAAAAACATCAAGCTCAGGGCCCTGGAACCCGAAGATCTGGAGCTTCTTTATGAGTGGGAAAATAACGAAATTTACTGGGCAATAAGTAATACAATCTCTCCATTCTCAAGATATATCCTCAAAAGATATCTTGAGAATTCTGATAAAAACATCTATGAAACAGGTCAGCTGAGACTAATGATTGACCATGTTGAAGATAAGATGACTATCGGGACTATTGATCTTTTTGATTTTGATCCATTTCACAAAAGAGCCGGAATTGGAATACTCATTGCCGACGAATCTTACAGGAGAAAAGGATATGCTTCAATGTCTCTGACCTGCCTCATAAAATATTGTTTTAAAACACTACAGGTTCATCAGCTTTACTGCAATATACTGGCAAACAACAGTGAAAGCATAGATCTATTTCAAAAGCAGGGATTTGTCCGGATAGGAATTAAAAAAGATTGGATACAAACGTTCAACGGATACCTGGATGAATATATGTTTCAACTGATTAACGAATAGCAAGTAGCCCGCACGCTGCTGAGATATCTGTACCACGTGATTTACGGATTGAGGCAGAAATCCCGGAAACTATAAGATTATGTTTAAAAAACTGCATCCGTTCGGCTGAAGATGAGCAGTTTTGATCGTTCGAAACATGATGATAAGAAAGCAAATTAACCCTTATTGATGAACCCCTGAGTATAGCTTTAAGTCCTTCCAGATGCAAATCAGTATCATTTAAATCTTTTATCATAACATATGCCAGACTTAATCTCCTCTTCTTTCTAAGCGGGAATTTTTTCATTATATCAATTGTCTTCTGAACCGGGTATTGACTTTCTGCAGGAATAATTTTTATTCTCTCCTCACCGAAAGGAGAAAAAAGACTTAATGTCAGATTACATTCAGATCTTAATAGGAATTGTTCAACTCCGGAAGCTATGCCTACTGTTGATACAGTTATATTCCTTGAGCTGATGGCAAGGCCCCATTCTGCTGTAATTATGCTGCAGGCCTTCAGAACATTTTCAAGATTATCCATCGGCTCACCCATACCCATAAAAACGACATGCGTAACTTTGGCTGCCTGTGGGAGAGCTATTATCTGGTTCACAATCTCTCCTGCTGTAAGATTACCTCTGAAACCATGTCTGGCAGTAACACAAAACGAACATCCCATTCTGCAACCCGATTGGGTTGAGACACACACTGTATTTCTCTTATTATCCGGTATATAAACCGTTTCAATCTCTTTCCCGGTATCAGTCCTGAAGAGATATTTAATTGACTTGTCTACTGAAACCTCCGAAGCCAGAGGAAAATAAATCCCACTTAATGCAATATTACGGAGCTCTGCTTTGAGTCTTAATGGAATTTTCGCAATATGAGAAATATCGCAAACACTTTTTTTATAAATACTATTTGAGATTGAAATGGCATGAGCACGAGTGTACCCCAAAGGTATTATGAGATCGAGGATTTCATCTGAAGTTAAACCACAAAGACTCGTCTTAACCATATTCGGGAGATATTTGCAAAAATAGAACGATTATCAATATCTTAGTAATTATTATCAGGTACAGAAATTCTTTTTAACAGGTGATGACTTAAAAACATAAAAATGAATCCAATAAAAATTCTTTTAATTGCCTCCATGATGGTGACATCATGTTCAGGCTCCCATCAGTCTAAAAAAATCAATCTAAAAGAAAATGCTATGACAATCGACAGCACAAAGCAATACGGATTTAACAGGGATTTCCTGAAGAAACACACCTCAATTCTTGAACTCAAAAATGCCAGTTCAGCTCTTACACTGGTACCTGCATGGCAGGCAAGGGTAATGACAAGTACGGCGGAAGGTGATTCGGGATATAGCTTTGGATGGATCAACAGGGAGCTTATTGCTTCCGGTAAACTGGTGTCTCATATTAATCCCTATGGAGGTGAAGAGCGTTTATGGCTCGGACCTGAAGGTGGCCAGTTTTCCATTTTCTTCAACAAAGGAAAATCTTTTATTTACGACAACTGGCAAACACCTGCATTCCTGGATACAAATCCATTCCAGCTCATCTCTTCAACAGATTCATCGGCCCTGTTTGGAAATGATATTGAGACTGAGAATTACAGTGGAACATCTTTTAAATTCCGAATTGAGAGAGAGGTAACACTCCTGACTGAGAATGAGGTGACCAGGCTAATTTCAATTGATGTTAAAGGTCTTAAATTCGTTGCCTATCGTTCTGATAATAAAATAATTAACAAGAGCGATAATGAATGGAAAAAAGAAACGGGTCTTTTATCAATATGGATGCTTGGGATGTTTAACCCCTCTCCTGCCATAATCATAACTATTCCCATTAACACAGGTGATGAAAAACTTGTTGGTCCAAAAGTCAATGATACTTATTTTGGCAAGATCTCCGATGACCGGCTGAAGGTAAAAGGTAATCACATATTTTTTAAAGCAGATGGAAAAAGCCGCGGTAAAATTGGCATTCCTCCTTTAAGAGCTACAGGTATAATGGGAAGTTATGATTCAGATAATAAAATTCTGACACTTCTGATTTGCAGAATGGCAGAAGGGAAAAAAGATTATGTAAACTCATCATGGCAGATCCAGGAGAATCCTTTTTCGGGAGATGCTCTCAATTCATATAATGATGGGCCTCTGGAAAATGGTTCACAAATGGGTCCTTTTTATGAACTGGAAACCTCCTCACCGGCTGCTGATCTTAAGCCGGGAGAAAGTCTCAGTCATATTCAGTTTACTCTTCATTTGAAGGGTGACACCGGAGAGCTCGATAAAGTATCACGTAAAGTCTTAGGTGTCAGTCTAGAAGAGATCGGCAGCGCATTTTAGTTCTTACCTGGCACCTTGCATAAGTCCCCTGTGTTTAAGTAATGGCTCAATATTTGGTTCGCGGCCGCGGAAATTGACAAAGCTTTGCATAGCATCTGTAATTCCCATAGGAGCCAGAATATTTTTACGGAACGATAAAGCTGTTGTTTTATCAAAAATACCGGTTTCTTTAAATGCTTCAAAAGCATCATTATCGAGTACAGCTGCCCATGTATAGCAATAGTAACCAGCATCATACCCGCCTACAATATGGAGAAAATAAGTGCTTCGGTACCGTGGCTCTATTTCTTTTATCAGGCCTATTTTCTGAAGGTGATCTTTTTCGAATTTTTCAATATTAATATTCACAGGGGCCTCGAGTGTATAATAGTCCATATCAAGAATTGAAGCCGCAAGAAGCTCTACATTGTTAAATCCGGTGTTGAAAAAACTGCTCTTTTGTATCTTATTGATGAGTGCATCCGGCATAATTTCACCTGTTTTATAATTTTTTGCATACATCTTTAATACCTCAGGTTCAATAGCCCAGTGTTCCATAATCTGGGAAGGCAATTCAACAATATCCATTGCGGTGTTTGTTGTGCCGTATTTATTTATGGAAAAGAGACCCTGCAGACTATGCCCAAACTCATGAAAAAGGGTTTTAACATCGTCGAGGCTAAGCAACGACGGAATATCATTTGAAGGATTTGTGAAGTTGCATACCACCGTAACAACAGGATTTATTTCTTTACCATCTAACCACCTGTGATCACGATATGAACCGCACCAGGCTCCCTGCCCCTTGCTTGCCCTGGTATAAAAATCCATATAAAGTACTCCGAGGTGACTCCCGTCAGCCTCTTTAACTTCAAATGCTTTTGCATCAGGGTGCGGAAGAGGAATGCCGGAGATTGGAGTGAATGTAACGCCATAAAGCTTATTTGCCACGGAGAAAGCACCTTCCCTTACATTATCGAGTTTGAAATAAGGTCTGAGTTCGCTGTCATCGAGGTTATATTTTTCTTTGCGCAGTTTCTCGGCATAGTACCACCAGTCTGACGGTTCGATTTTGTATTTGGCATCTTCCCTGTCAGCAATTTTTTGCATTTCTTTAAGTTCTTCCCCGGCAACTTTTAATGCGGGAGTCCAGAGCTTATCAAGAAGTGCATACACATTTGAGGGTTTTTTTGCCATTCTGTTTTCAAGGTTCAGGTCAGCGTGAGATTTGTAACCCAGAAGTTTTGCCCTTTTGGCGCGAAGAGTGACGATGTCGGCAAGAACTTTTTTATTGTCAAGCTTATCATTATGATTACCACGTGTAAGGTAGGCATCGTATAGCTTTTTACGAATATCATGGTTATCATCATATGTCAGGAAAGGGAGCATGCTTGGCTTCTGGGTAGTAAACACCCATTTTCCTTCAAGACTGTCATTTTTAGCTAGTTCTGCAGCACCATTTATTACATTCTGCGGTAATCCTTTCAGATCACTTGCTTTCTCAATAACCAATTTGAATTTATTAGTCTCTGAAAGGACATTCTGACTAAAGTTTACAGTCAGTACTGAGATTTCCTGATTAAGTTTTTTAAGTGTATCTTGATCTGTACCGGAAAGAAGAGCTCCATTCCGTACAAAATCTTTATACAGGTTTTCAAGAAGGAATTTTTGCTCATCATCCAGTTTAAACCTGGCCAGGTTCTCATATATTGATTTAACTTTTTTAAAAAGTACAGGATTCAGTAAAATCTCATCCCTGTACTCTGAAAGCTTCGGTGAAACTTCCATTTCAATCTTCTGAAGAGAATCGCTGGTGTTTGCAGAAGTCTGAGAGAAAAATACTGATGACACTTTTGTAAGAAGTTTACCCATTGTGTCCAGCGGGTCGATCGTATTCACAAATGTAGGTTCCTCTTTGTTCTGCAATATTTTGTCAAGGTCCCTTCTTCCTTCAGCCATCCCTTTTTCAAAAGCCTTCGAATAATGTTTAGCCATGATTTTTTCGAAAGGAGGAACGTCGAATGGAGTGTTATATACGGAAAAGAATGGATTGGCTTTGTCTTCTACAACTACAGGTTTGTTTTTACAACCCGACATAGCTATGCCTGCAAATCCGAATATCAACAATAGTTTATAAGATTTTTTCATGATTAGGAACTTAAGGTTTATTTTATTTGTAATTATAGAATTACAAAATAAGGTTATTCAAATCTGGAATCAAAAATTATCACAACTAATTCTATTAAGTGCAAAAGTTAAGATAAAAGGATCTTATTCTTTTTGGGGGATCATGACCTTATTTCGTTCGGTCGTGATCCATGGAAAGGAAACCTGCAATGCTTTGCGGAGAGAGGGGGATTCGAACCCCCGGTTCGCCGGAAGGCGAACAACGGTTTTCGAGACCGCCGCATTCGACCACTCTGCCATCTCTCCAATATTTACCATCTAACAATCTAACTTAGTTTTAAAGCAATATCCCGGCCAGAGAAGCTGAAATATAAGAAGCCATCGTTCCGCAAAGCATCGCTTTAAATCCCAGTCTTGCAAGGTCGGCTTTACGATTTGGTACAAGTACTCCGATTCCCCCAAGCTGAATAGCTATTGAGCTGAAATTTGCAAATCCGCAAAGAGCAAAACTCGCAATTACGACTGATTTTGCACTAAGCAGACCTTGCTGTATCATTGGTGTCAGGTCAGAATAGGCAACAAATTCGTTAATTACCATTTTTGTTCCCATTAAGGAACCAACATGCAGTGATTCAGATGGTGGCACTCCCATAACTATTGCAAAAAGGCTGAAGAATGCACCAACAACATCTTTCAGACGCAGATTATCCACATTCAAGCCCAATGCATTAAGTGACAATCCTGTCCATGACAAAAAATGTCCAAAATAACCAAGCAGAGCATCTATTAGTGCTATCAGTGCAATAACACCGATTAACATAGCAATCACATTTATGGAGATCTTCATACCATCACTGGCACCATGTGAAATAGCATCCATAATGTTTGAATGTTCTTTTTTCACCTCAAGTTTTACCGTTCCCTGAGTTTCTGACTCTTCAGTCTCCGGAAAGACAATTTTCGCAATAACCAATGCTCCTGGTGCTGCCATCAGGCTCGCCGCGAGAAGATATGAAGCCGGAACACCCATAGAAATATATACTGCCATTACTCCGCCAGCGATACAAGCCATACTTCCTGTCATAGAAGCAAGTAGTTCCGACATTGTCATTCCTGAAAGATAGGGCCGTATCATAATCTGAGCTTCCACCTGACCCACAAAGGCACTGGCAACATTTGATAAAGCTTCGCTCCCACTGACTCTCATTGCCCAATGAACAAAACGTGCGATGACTGCTATAACTCTTTGCATCAGGCCAATATGATACGCAATTGCAACCAGAACACAGACGAAAATGATTGTAGGTAATAGTATAAAAAGAAAAATGCCGCTTTTTACAATACCCGCAGGGAGTATCTGAGTTACTTTAGTTAAATCACCAAAAACGAAAAGGCCGCCTGCTTTAGAGAAGTCAAGAAGCTTATTAATAGCCTTCCCCAACCAGAAAAAAATCTCCTGTCCGATAGGAACTTTAAGAATAAAGATTGCTAAAGCAATTTGTAAAAGCAGACCGGTAATAACAAGACGGTAATTGATTTTTTTCCTGTTGTTNNTTCAAACCTACATTTTTTTTTGATATATAACGAAGGTTTCGGGAAAAAAGGTTACCCTTTCCAGAAGAAACTAATTTCTGAAATGTTTTACTTTATTAATAAATTGTATGAAAATAACTTACTGTTAATTGTTATTTATTATCAGAAGGAAAAGACTCGGACCACTTCTTTATTATATCAATCTGTTCCTTGGTTGGAATAAGACCGGGGCTTTTTTCCCTGGCAGCTTTTGGAGGCATGGCACCCTTATTTAACTCTGAATACATCTTCGCAGCCTTTTCCTTTTGCTTTTCCGGTGAATAACTGGTCCATTCTGTAAAATTCAATTTGGACTTGGACATTAATCCACCCTCATTGGTATGACATGGAGTACAGGACGCAATAACAATTTTATTTACGCTGTCAGGAAGTGAAGTTAGTGCTTTTGAAGCTTCCTGAGCATTTGCCGGAAAACTTAAAAGAGAGAGACTAAAGATTAAAAATCCGGGAACTATGAATAATGCAATTACAGTTTTCTTCATAAATTCATAAATTAAATTATTAGTAACATAAAGATAACATAAAATCTGTTACCATGGGTTGAAGTGCTTCAAACTTTACTAACTGTAAACTGCTATCTGTCCATTCTTTGGAATAGCTCTGAAAATGATCTTTGCATCGGTCCGTGGCAGTCTTAATTTTATAAACGGATGATATTCAGGAACTTTCAAAACGGCTACATTCTTTAAGGCACTCCATGTATCTCTAAGCTTGTCTTTGATATCGAAACTGAGGTGACTCATCCTGTCATTAAATTTCACATTTTCCTCCTGATAAACATAGATTCTGATTCCCCCTTTCATTTCAAGAATATAATTGACTGGTTCAGTGATCGATGTATCCGGCATAATATCAGGTTTGTATTCTGAAGTATCTTTAGGAGCCATTTTTATCATTAAGGGTTCCTTCTTTATTGTAGCAAAAGCATGCGATATTGTAAAAGGAGATGCCAGCATTGAAAGTATTGTATTCTCATTGCCTTTTACCAGAATCTGACTGGTTTTCACACTGTTCATCTTTGCTTTATGAACGACGACTCCACATATTTCAAGATTAGCAGTACTGTCTGCCAGATTAATTGTAAGATAAATCGAATCTGTCTCAGCCATTAACACCCTTGACTGTAGAAAAGCTTTTTCCTTTAATAACTTAAGATATGTTGAATCCATCAATATTCGTTGGTCCACTTCATTATTCTCAGCAGATTTAGATCCGAATTTATTTTTTATCTCTTCCAGTTTCCTTACGGGGCTGGTCATTGACATTATAGAATAATAAATAATGAAGACAGATATAATACTGATCAGCACTATGAAAGTCACTTTTTGTCGGGATGGTTTATTAGTAATTTCGGTTTCCATTTTATTTCTTTCGGTCAGATCAGAAAATATAAACTTTCGAACCAATATTCAGTGTGTTGAAAATCACTTTAAGATCGTCATCATTCAGTCTTACACAACCATGAGTTACAGGCATACCAAGAAAACGTTTGTAAATAGTACCATGTATCAGGTATCCGTCTCCCAGTGCAAGTGCATAATCACCTAAAACCCCATATTCATACCTTGAAAAATCATCTTTAGGAGGTATCGGTGAGCCCTCTTCTACAAATGACCAGTCGGGCCTTTTCCAAACAGGATTGGTTGTTTTTCCATGAATCCAGTATTTTCCTTTTGGAGTCTTAAAAATCCATTTTTTATTGCCTGCTGTCTGTAGCATCGTATAACTTCCTGAACTGCAAAATCCTTCTCTGACAAGTTTTTTATTTGTATAAAGGAAGAACCTGTTTTCAGTTGTATTAATGACAATATATGATTGCCCGGAAGTATAAGCATTAAATTTCAGTGATAAACGCTGAACATCTTTTGTTAGGAGACTTATCTGCTTTTTATAGAGAGGATCTTTCATTAGTTCCTTATTATTGGTGATTTCAGTTTTCTGTTGCGGTGAAAACTCCATAAGAACAGGAACCACGTAAAGGATAAAAATAATCAGAATAAAAATTACCAGGATAGAACAAATAATTATAAATACAGAATGAAAAAAACTGAAAAGCAGTTTTCTGGCACCTGTTTTTTGTGATAAGGTATTATCCGCCATATTAATATTCTTAATATTAGCGGTATTATTTGCTGCTGTGTTTTTTTCATTCTCAGCTTGTGTACTGTCATCTATTATCTTCTTGTTTTTCATATCAGATAATTTACTTGTCCACAACATCTTTCAGTTCAACCATTGATCCTATGATTGTAACCGGAGTACCCACTTTTACGATCTTGAAAACGAGATCCATTTCATAATCGGTAAGAGCGATACACCCTTCGGTCCAGTCAATCCCTTTTCCCCCGTTACCATGAATTTCAATCAAACCCCCAATTTTCGCAGAAGCCGGAAGAGAACCGTGAGCAATCTCAGACTTAAATTTTTCTTTATCTTCATCATTCGGGTAGTCGAGTAACAGCGCTTTATAGTATTTAGTCTTACTTCCGTTGAATTTTTGTGCAATTTTATACATTCCTTCAGGAGTAGCCATATCGCCTCTTTCTCTTTTATCTCCAACCCAGTTACTTCCTAATTCGGCTTCAAATTCATATTTCTTTGTACCGCTAAGATAAATAACACATTTTCGTGAAAATTTATCAATAATTATTGAGTAATCACGGCTTTTTTTAGATTCAATTAAAGTCTTATCAACCCATTTTTTCCATATTGAAAATGATTTGAAATAGTTTTTCAGATTTGCAGATGCATTATCGTACGATTCTGTCAGAAGATACTCGGAATCAGTAATTTTCCTGTTTGCCAGCAGATACTGACCCTTATTATAAACGATTTCTGACTCTTTAAGTAAAAGTTTTCCTTTTGAGATACGGTTACGGATTTCTGAGGTTAAGGGATAAGTAGTGAAAAGTTCATCTATCTGACCCACAAGTTCATTAAGAGACTCAATTTTTTGTTTCAGTTTTATTTTAAGGTTTGATGAACTGCTTATGGAATTATCCATAGCCTGGCTTGCTTTTTTCGCAGAGAGATCAGCAAACATTACAACCCTGTCATAATGCCTGAAATAAATAAATCTTTTATTTTCTTTCTGCCAGTTTACCATAGCAGAATCATAGAAGCTCTTTGCCTCGTTAAAGAGCTTTTTAGAATATGTATCTGCTTTATTTGTTCCTGCCTCAGAAAGAATTTCCCTGGCAGATTCCATTTCACCAATTGGGGGGTGAGGAGTAAAACGAATTAATAATAAGATTACTAATGGAATAAAAACTGCAATCGCAGAAAAAATCAGCACATCTCTCCAAACCTTTCTCATGTAAACCTGTGACGATTTTAAAAAAAACCCCGGGAATTTCCCGGGGGTCTTATATAAATAAGCTTATACTTAATTATTTTTTCTTAGGAGCTGCTGCTGGCTTAGCTGCTGGTTTAGCTGCTGGCTTAGCTGCTGGTTTAGCCACTGGTGCTTCTGGTTTCCCTTTTCCATGCACTTTAGCAATAGCATCTTTAAGCTCGGTATTGATACCGGTTGCTCTTTCATTTGCTGCTTTAACTTTGTTGCTTGCATCCATGTATGAACCTTTATCATACAGACCCTGAGCTTCAGCTACAGAGGCTTCGATTGTGGTCATTTCGGTTTTAATCTGTACAAGAACAGCTGCGCCTTCTTTTCCTTTTGGAGCTTTGGTTACAAGAGTTTTGTTTTCTTCAATAACAGCTTTAACAGCTGCCAGAGATGCTTCAACCTCTTTCTTAACTTCTTCTTTCTTAACAACAGCATCAGCAGCTGCTTTGTTTGCTGCAGCTAATGTTTCATCCAATTTGATTGTGATAGGGCCAAATTTCTTGAATAATTTTGATTTCTGAACTTCAATGTTAGCATTAATAGCTTTCATTGAATCCTGTACAGCTGTAAATTCAGCCGGTACATAAACAGCTGCTTCAGCAGTCTGTGCAGCTGAAATTGCTGCATTAGTAGCATCTANNNNAATATATTAAAATTATGGAACATAACAATATAAAAATCAAATAATCTTATTGACTGTTAAAAAATATGTTGATAAACACATTATTATCAATATGATCAGGTCTCTCAGATTAAGTAATTTTTTTCAATCTACTGTAAATCCCAGAATCTTTAATCCATTTTGAATCTCCCTGGCAGACATAAATAGGTTCCATAATAATCCGGTTCTGTAATTCTCTATCATTATAATAACAGGACCCTGATCAATAGCGAGATACCTCTGAGGATACCAGTTATTCTGCTCACTGAAAGCATCGTAGAATCCATATTCACCCCAGATCTTGTTTCCAAGATTATAATAAAAGTATTTCATCGCATTCATTGATTGCCCAGGAGTATAGGGGAACGAGGAAAGAGCCGCAGAGGGTGTAATAACTCCCAGGTCACCTGTCTCACCTGGTGAATGTGCAGCATAACCATTTATAGAATAACTTGCAGTTAGCCCCCAGCAGGAATCGCTATATCCGGCAAATTTTTTAGGATTTTGCGAACACCATTTCCAGTTAATAAGGGTTTGATTTTTGTTCTCCTGCCAATAGTCGGCATATTTGTCTTTCAGGAAACGAGGATCCAATCCCAGATATGAATAATGAGCCCAGAAAAGTGGTCCGCCATATTCCTCTGCGTCGTTATGTTTTAGATTCAGGACATATCCGTATTTTCCGCTGAGCGTTTTAATAGCTCCGGATCGTGCCCAACCCTCATGATAAACATTTGGTTTTATTGGATATATTGGCGACGATGCTGCTAATACATAAAGTATAAGACATTCATTATACCCTCTCACGGCAAAATTCATATCCCAGCCATAATTAGGGGACCAATGCCAGTACAAAACATTCTCACCTCCTTTTGTAAACCACTTCCATTCGACATCTTTCCACAATTTATCTATATCTGAAGCAAGTAATTTTTCTTTTTCAGATCCATTAATAAAATACTGTCTTACAGCAAGTAGTCCCTGCATCAGGTAGGCAGTCTCAACAATATCCGCTCCATTATCTTTTAGACTAAATGGTTTTACTCTTCCGGTCTCACCATAAATCCAATGGGACCATGCTCCATGAAACCTGTCGGCTTTTTTAAGAAATTCCACAATCCTGGAATAACGGGTAAATGCTTCATCCCTTGTGATAAAACCTCTTTCAATACCTACCAGGATTGCCATCAGACCAAAGCCACTTCCTCCTGATGTTACTACGTTCATATCATTATCGGGATATATACCGTCAACATGAAATCGTTCGCGAGCCATTCCTGAATTTTGTTCAGCCCCATCCCAGAAATACTGGAATGTTCGATATTGTATCAGTGTCAGAAGAGAATCGTCAGTGATTTTCCCTTCCGGCGTCCCAGTTCCTGATTTTATTTCTCTGTTTTTATTGCCTGAGGAGCAATTAAGTGAGATTAAGAGGACCAGAATAAGGTAAATACTGATTGTTTTCATGAACGGAAATTATTAGTCCTTAATTTTTAGTAGTGCAATCCAAATCCAAATGGAAACAACGGATTGCCGAAATCATGAAGCCGACCTTAAATATAAAACGGCACCTGCAGTACCTATTTTCTCAAGAAATCTGTTCCAACCTCTCGTAATGAAAGATTTGTCAAGCAAAAGAAGACGATCATCAATCTGGTTCACAAGGTTATTTAATACAGCTGTGCTTCTGTCATATCCGCCGGGCTTATTGCGTAAGAGCCACAAACGATGATTTTCTTCCAGGTATTTCTTCCCTAACTCATGAAGAGATTTAAGTTGTAATTTCTCCTTATCTCTCTCAAAGTTTTTCCTGAATTGAGTATAGTTCTGAAGCCCGACTCCAAGCCTGATAAGCCTTATTGCATTGAGATACTCATCGCGGATAAGCACGCTGTCTGCAGTTTTGATTTTTACCATGTTCAGCAACGCCTCTTTTGAATCAATGAATTTTTGCATTCCCTGGTAATCAAACGAGTGTCTGTTATCAAATTTTTCTTTTAATGCGGTTGTCATTTCCGGGGCCAGATCCTTCATTAAATCGTTGATGCCTTTCATTACTTTTTCAAAAATTGCAGTAATCATTATCTTGTCCCGAAGACCAAACTGGAGCGACAACATTGTAGTAGTCATATTGAAAAGAGGAATTTCCTCGAATTTGTTATATCGGCCCATATCCAGAACAATATCACCCATAATTGAATTTTCATCCCTGAAAACATAACTGTTTAAAAATTTGTTTAAGGGCATGTCTTTGGCGCTTTTGCTGTTCCAGCTGAGGGCTGCGCCGGCAGTATACCCGGCATAGCTCACAGGCAGATATTGCCAATGACCCATATCACCCCAATCGGTAAGAAGCATCCCTTTAGCTCCGTACTTTACTGCATTTGTTGTGGCTGCTTCAATAGTAGCGAGCATGTTGTCGGTACGGCCAGTTATGCTTGTCCAGCTGTTTGTTCCCGGGCATACCATATAATTCAGGCCTGATTCCTGCAGGGTTTTGCAGTGTCTTTCGTAAGGATAGCTCGACTCATAACCCCAGTCGAGAAGGGTGATGTCTTTAGGAATTTTCGGGATTAGTTCAGGGTGCCTCATCACAATATCACCCCACATCAGCATTTTTTTATTTTTATGGACAAGCATTTCATGCACCTTAATTGCATAATCCATATACACTTCTCCTTCACCCTTTTTCTTGCAGAGTTCTTTACTTTTCCCTTTACCAAGTTCAAATGGTTCATCAAGATTTACATTGAAGCTGGAAGATGTAAAATTGGGGAGTAAATCATCTGTCATTTTTGATACCAGCTCAGTGCTGCATGGATCAATAGGATCGAGTGTTCCTTTCATGTTCATCAGACCCATGATTTTATATCCTTTTGGGCATTCGGCCAGGTCTTTAAACTGATCAGTTGCAAGCCATGCCATCATGTGTCCAAGCGAATTCTGGTTGGGCACAAAGTCAATAAAATGAGTCCAGCAAAAATTATCAAGTGTTTGAATTTCTTCTCCGGTTACCGGTGTTTCTTTACCTTCCCAGAGGTTTTTAAATGAAGGGTAGGCAAATGAGAATCCCTCAACATAGAGTTCGAAATGATTATACTTCAGATCAGCGATCAACTGAACAATACCCATCAGTGTTTCTTTTGTTGGCACTTTATCTCTGCTGATATCAAGCATCAGGCCCCTGACATCCAGATCAGGAGAGTCTTCAATATACACACAGGGAATGGTTCCGGCATAGTTCTGCCTGAGTACTTTTAATGAAACAATTGCATAATATAAACCTTGCTTATTGCTGTATTCAATAATTATTTTGGGGGGCTTAATATCCATAGTATAGCCTTGAGCCTGTAAGTTCTTTTTATATTTGAATTGAATATTCTCTCCATGCCCTGTGAACCTTGTCTTAATTTCGGGAAGTATTTTCAGAAAATCCTCCACTGATTTTTTTAATGTATCGGAAACCGAATAAACAAATGTTGAAGGAAAAACAAAGTGCCCTCCGGTGAATTTTACCTTTTGAGGAACTGGTAGAAGGTTAAGAACTTCATCTTGGACCGGATTGATAGTAGTATCTGATGGCATTGTAATAACCTCCGATCTTGTTTCCAATTGTTTATCCAGTTTAATCTGCTTTTTCTCGAGTATATTATAATAGGTGTACAGGAAAATAATTAAACCTAGGATTAAGCCCAGAACAGCGTAAAAGACCCAGAGGATCATTTTAAGTATTTTTTTCATAGAATTGAGGTTCAATAGATTAAGCTAAGGAGAATATACCGAAGATTTTTTATAAAAATAATGATTTGTAATGGACAAATCGTATTGATATATTTTTTGCAAAAGCCGGGCGTTTTGAACACCGGCTTTTCCAACTTTATAAAGGAATCGTCCTGTGAATTGTAGTCTCCAGTTTCTTATAAACGGATACCCATCACTGTAATATCATCAGTTTGAACTTCATCTCTCATCCATTCCTTAAGGTTCTTTTCCAGGATTTCTCTTTGCTTTAACATTGGCAATCTATGTATGTCTAACAACTCACAATAAAAACGATGGACAAAATACTTTCTGTCATGCTCCCCCCCAAACTGATCCTGATATCCGTCGGAAAACAGGTAAAATACATCTCCTTTTTTATAGTCAATTTCTTTCATCGTAAAAGGGCTGGAATTGTCATATACAACACAGACAGAATTACGATCTGCCCTTATTACCTCCAGTTTCCCATCATGAATGTAAATTAGATTATTCATCCCTCCGGTATATTGAATTCTTTTTTGTTGCTGATCAAGTACGCATAAAGCTATGTCAAAGCCATCTGAAGTGGGAATATCTTTCCTGCTTTGTTGAAGGGAATGAATAAGGCTTTCACGCAGTTTTGTTACAATATCATCTGATCTTGTGATTCCCTGAATATTTACTATTTCATTTAATAATGTGATGCCTAGGATGCTCATAAATGCTCCCGGGACTCCATGACCTGTGCTATCAGCTACAACGAAAACAATTTTGTTATCCTTTTCTGCCAACCAGTAAAAGTCACCACTTACTATGTCTTTTGGCTTACTCAGGATAAAATTGTCAGGTAATAATTTATCTATAAGTTCTATTGGAGGTAAAACTGCATTTTGTATATGGCTCGCATACTTTATACTTGAAGTGATATTGGCATTCTTTTCATCAATCATATCTCGTTGCAACTCAATTTCATTTTTCTGACATTGAATTTCATATGTTCGTTCCCTGACTTTTTCTTCAAGTATTTTTTTCTCAGCAAAGAATTTATATTCACGTCTTTTTATATAAAATAAAGTCAGCAAGAAAAGAAAAAGGACAATTACGACATAAAACCACCATTTCATCCAGATCGGCTTTTTTATGATAATACTAATGATCAGCGGGTTTTGGGATACGGCACCATCTCCGCTTCGTGCGTTTAAGATAAATTTATAATCCCCTTCTGGTAAACGAGGATAGGTGATACTTGTGTTTTTTGTAATTTCAGACCACTGATCATAACCTTCCAATTTGTACTGATAGGTAACAAGCGCCGGTTCCTTTAAACTGATGCCCAAAAAATCAATTCTTATTTTGTAATTCCCAGGAGAGAGAATTATTTTATCAGTAATCTCTTTTTCATCATCATTTATCTTAATTAAAGTAATTCCTAAAACAGGTGGTTGTAATTGGGGATACTCCATCGATGGATCATAGGAAACTATTCCTTTATCCGATCCAAACCAGATTTTTCCCTGTTGATCTTTAAATATAGCATTGGGATTAAATTGAAAACTCTCCGTTATGCCTTCAATATGCTGTAGTGGTTTTACTGAAAAATCAGTTGTTCTGATTCTGCTTAATCCAGCTTTATGACCAACCCAAATATTTTTATGATCATCACAAATAAGAGAATAACAATAATTTGATACAAGACCTTCTTTTACAGTAAGATTAACAACAGAATCGGACTGTATCATAAAAACACCATTCCCGTTTGAACCCACCCATATTCGGGAGTCAGGATCTTCAGTAACTGGGCCTAATGTTAAATTACCACTAAGGGAATTCAAAGGTAACTTAATGACCTTTTCATCCTTAATGTATGCCAGTATACTGCCGGGAGTGCTTACCCATAATCTGTCTGATCTATCAATATATAAATAGTTAATAAAATTATGAGGTAAGCCACCCTGGTTAATAGAATACCAGTTTTTCTTATTGGTTCTTGAATTAAGATTCCATAATCCTTTTTTTGTCCCTATCCAAACCTGTTCTCTTTTTCCTGTTATTATGGTTATAGAGTTTTCAAGTGCTCCATTCTCAATTGGGTATTTAAGGATTTTCTCATTGCCTGAATCCATCAGGAATACACCATTTCTCCCGGTTCCAATCCAAAGTTCTTTTCCATTGGTGGAGTAAATTGTTGTCACTGTATCCTTTGGTAATCCACTTCCTTTGCCGTAAAACTTTACAATTTTACCCGTCAGCTTATCTATCTTTAACAGGCCGTTTTCAGTCCCTACCCATCTGTATTTCTGATCGAAGTAGAATGAAAAAATGTTATTCCCATATAAAGGGTTATCAAATGTATAAACAGAAAAAGTTTTAGGTGTAATTAGCGTTAGTCCCTGACCATAATTGCCAATCCATATGTTTCCTTCGCGATCTTCATAAATAGTTTTTACATTGTCTGTAGCAAATCCATTGGCCCTCTTAAAATAATTAATCTTTGTTAACTCCCCTGAGGCGGAATAACTCATTTTGATGAGCCCGTTTCCAAAAGAACTTAACCATAAATTTGACTGGCTGTCTTCATAAAGATATTGTATACCTGTGAAGTCAGAATCCCGATCTGTATTTATTTTTAAAACTTTAAACAGTTTGTCTTCATAAGTTAGTTGAAAAATGCCGTCATTTTCCGTAGCAATATAAAATCCGGACTTGTTTCTCATTTTTTGAATGCACATTACTTTGGATTCCGGAATTTCTGAAACATGACGTATCATTTCAATTTCTCCTGATTCTTTTAATCTGCAATATAATAAGCCTGAATTTGTGCCAACAATCAATTCACTATCATTAAGAAAGTCAAATGATATTATAATTGTCTGATCTTTAAATATATTGTGTTTTACGACCCCCTTCTCTTTATCTAATTTCAGTAAGCCATCCGAATAAGTACTTACCCAGATCATGCTATCCGGACTTTTTGCAAAATGTGTTATGGGGCTTAGATTAGGTAGCTGCATATTGACAGCATGATACTTTTTCCCATTAAAATAGGATAAACCGCCATTATAATGGCCAAACCACAGGCATTCCCCATCGCTGATACTACAAGTTATAACGTTGCCTGCCGATGAGTCACTGTTTAAATAGTTTTCAAATTTAAATCCATTATATCTCGATACTCCGTTCCCCGTACCAACCCACAAATAACCATGTACATCCTGGATGATAGAATAAACATAGGATTGGGCTAATCCATCTTCTGAATTGAAATTACGGAAATTATAGTCCTGGGAAAATGCATGGCTGGTCAGAATAGAAAAGAAAAAAAATAATATTCCTTCCAAATTTATATAAGCCTTTATATGAATTTTTACAGATAAAAACATTGTAACTAAATAGTGCCTGAAGGTTGAAGTGAATAAAATGACTGAAGTACTCATTTCATTCGGATTTTCGGAGAATATACTGGAACACCTCCTATAGGAACAACGTAAAATGGCAATGAAATGCCATACTGATTCCTGACAATGACCACCACATTATTGTTTCTTATCTGTACGGATTGTTTCTTTAAAAATTGTATCTCAATGGTTGAATTTTTTTCTTCAGCCACTATTGGAAATTTCCTTACTATCCAATTGTTATCTCCTGAAACATCACACAGGATACCATTCTTGGCAACTGAAAATATCCTGATTATTCCGTCATTGTCCCAGTCAAAATTTGAGACTTCGATAGAAATGGTCTTGTCATCAGCAAAGGGATATATTTGAGATACATGTTTTTGATCATCCGATAGTCTGAAATGATATTTATAGGTAAACCAATTACCACCCTCAACTGCAACATTTTCAACAGGACTCGTACTTAAAAAGTATTTATAAATATTCCCATCATCCCCTGAAATACCCTGCGCAATGATTTTAAATACACGGCCCCCAAGTTTCTCAACATACTTTCCTTCGGAAGGATTAAAAGGTCCAAAACTATACCACTTTTTATCGTATTTCGGATCGACCCCAAATGATTTTGATGACAATAAATATCCACTCTTATAATTTGCTGCCTTATTAATGTCCTGTGCTGTTGTATCTGACCAGCAATCTTTCCCTCCATAAATTGAAAAGTTTACAATTGTATTAAATTCTCCCTTGACTTCATCAAGGTCCCCACCCGTATCCGGATCATAAACACGGATATATACAGGCCCAGTTTGTGATGGAGGAATGACGCAATAGAATATCTGACAAAAATCATCGTCCCCCCAGGATGTCAGGGCGTCTTTTCCAAAGGTTATGAGGTAAGGAATGTTTTCATCAATTGCCGGAGCAGATTGGGAAAACAGGCCTATGCCAGCTCTTAGAATAAATGATATGATCAATGCATATCTTTTCACTTCAATTTATTTTTATTTTTTTCATGACACATATTTTGGGAATCACACCCAGGCTATCCTTTTCGGCAAATAAGCCCAGTTTAACCATATATTCACCCTGCTTTTTAAATGTATTGTTTATAAATTGTCCTCCTGGTTTAAAACCGTTTCCGAAGTTCCAGAAATAGTCCGTGATTCTAAAACCTTTAAGGTCGGAAGTTACCCCCATGAAGGATATTGATTTATCAACTATACCAATTTTATCTGAATTAATATAAGCCTGTTTTATATTTTCAAGTTCTGCCTTATACTCTACCTGTTTTGCTATGGTATCACTTGTGAGTTCATCAATTATAGTTAGCTTAACTGAGTATTTTCCAGGACCAGCAAAGCAATGCTTCACCTCTTTACCAATACGTACTATCCCTTCACCAAAATCCCACTGATAAATTACCGGTACTGTATCAATAAGTCGTTGCTTTTCATCATAGAAAGTAAAACAATAATTATTTTCCTTTATAGTGTCGCATGTAGTGAATTCTATTGGTGCTGAACTGAAACTGAAAATATCATCTGTTTCCCGCCTGTTTGTCGAAAAATACCCATTTTCAAATGTTGAATCAATAACAATCCCAAAATCATCAGCTGTTGAGTTTATTGGTGAATCCAGGTGCTCCGGGACCATCCATTCTTCATTTAACTCCTGGGTATAAAACAGGTCCTTCCCTCCAAAACCTTTAAGCCCGTCAGAGGCAAAATAAAGTTTGCCATACTTACATGCAAAAGGGAAGGATTCATTTTTTGGTGTATTTATAACCGGGCCCATATTTACAGGTTTATCCCAGTCATTATTGTGCCTGTCACAATAATAAAGATCCATTCCACCATAGCCACCAGGCATATCAGATGAAAAATAAATTCTTCCTCCATCAGGTGTAAGTGAAGGTGTAAAAAAAGAATAGAGCGGGTTATTATAGGTAAAAGGTTTGATATTAGTCCATATTCCATCTATTAATTCTGCAGAATAGATGCCCAGTTTATTTGAGGTATCAGAAATGTTTTTCATCGAATTTTCAATGGAATTATTCCTGGAATAGTACATGATATTCCCATTTTCATTGAAAGTAACCGGCCCATCATTAAAAGCAGTTGTAATTTCCTTTGCCAGTAGCTTTGGATGGCTCCATCCTGAACTGCCGTTTCTGGTCACATAGAATATTTTGAAAAGTCTGTTTTGATCATCCTTATAACTTACCAGAGAATTATCACTCTGATCTGAACAAAATACAATCCCTCCCTTATAAAATACAGGGGAAAATTCATTGTATATTCTTGAACTGAATGGTGTCGGTTTTATAATATAACTATCAGACTGAGCAAACGATTCAGTTATAAGAGACAATGATGCAAATATTAATAAACAAAAGCTTTGACTCATAAAATTAGTCTGTTAGAACTGTCTGGGGCCTATTACCTTTCGTGAATATTTAAGTACATAATTTAAAACGATCTCATGAGAACCATTCATATATTTTCCAATACTACCAAAATAAAAATCATAGGAATATGCCATTCTGAGTTGGTAATTGAGCTGACACTGAAGCATTCCAACCAGTATATCTTTGTTACGGTAACCAATACCCATCCATATCTTGTCTTTTAAACTGATCTGTACATTATAATCGATTTGGACAGGGTTATCCGGATGATATTTTATTAACATGGAAGGAAGTAATTTTACATGCGGACTGATATCCAACTCATAACCTCCGGAAAAAAAATAATTGCACCCGGAAAAATTGTTGTTAATTTTATATTTGCCATTATATTTATCCAGCTCTTGACTTAAAAACAACGGTACGGAGATACCAATAAAGTACTTTTTTGTATAATAATACATGCCAAGACTAAAATTTGGCATGACAACTGATGTATTATTATTCATCAGTTGTACATCATTTGGATCAGCAGCGATCAGCTCATTCCATGCAATATTGTTCACGGTAATGCCAAAACCTAATCCCAATGCTAATTTGCCATTACGTAGTTCCATTCTGTATGCATAATTGCCAAAGAAACTGGTTTCTTTAAATATACCAATACTGTTGTTATCAATGAGTAATCCAAGACCAACCCTGTCATTAAAAACCGGTGTATGAACGGAAAGAATATAGCTTTTTGGAGCATCATTAAATCCAACCCATTGATCACGATATGAAGCGGTTAAACTCAGTGCATCCTGGCAACCTGCAAAAGCAGGATTTATAGCAAGGGCATTTACAACATAATGATCCGACAACGGAAACATCTGTCCCAACAGCTGGAATGGAAAAGATATTGCTAATATGCTCAGAATAATCCGGTTCATTTACCTTTTAATTAAAACAGATCCCTTTTTTATCTTACCGTTTTCAAATTTCAATACATAGAAATAGGTGTCAGCCGGAAGTTCCACACCTTTATTATTTCGTCCGTCCCAATCATTTAAATAATTGGCATTTGTATATTCTTCATTCCCCCACCGGTTAACGATGATCAGCTCCACATCACCGGTGAATTCACTTATCTTGAAATAATCATTTTTACCGTCGCCATTGGGTGTAATTACTGAGGGTACAAAAAGATCATGAACAGTAATTTTAACAACTGCAGTGTCCTCACAATTACCCTTCATCACTTTCCATAAAAATTTATTTTCCCCTGCTGACAATTCAGTTACCCTGGTTGTTGGAGACTGAATCTCATTAATGTGACCTGAACCTGAAATTAAAGACCATTCACCTGTTTCGGATGCAGATAATTCTGCATTCATCTGTGTTTCAAAGTTAAATTTCAGTTCCTGGTCCGGCCCTGCAACTGCAACCGGGGTCTCATTAACAATTATTTGCTGTGTGGCCGTATTGGTACATCCATTGATATTGGTAACTATTAGAGTATAAACCCCTGTCATATTTAGGGTGGCACTATCCGATACTGACGGATTTTGTACTAATGAGGTGAATTCGCCTGGGCCCCTCCAGTAATAGATAGTCATACCTGCCGGACCACCAGTCAGGCTGAGGGCACTACCTGCACATACCGGACCATTATTACTTTCTGTAGGTACCGGTAAGGCATTTACAACTATTGCGGTTGCTACTGATGCTGCACTCTGACATCCATTCGCATTGGATACCTGAACAGTATAACTTCCTGCAGTAGTAATGTTTGTACTTGCAGTAGTTGCAGCAGTTGACCATAAGTAAGTTGTGCCTGCACTTGAGGTTAAAGTAACATTACCACCAGCACAGAAGGTCGTAGGACCTCCAGCCGTAATAGTTGGAGTTGGTGGCAATGCATTAACCGTTACTGCTGAGGCTGCTGATGTTGCACTCTGACATCCGTTTGCATTTTTAACTTTTACAGTATAACTTCCTGCTGTGGTAGCGTTTATACTTGCGGTGGTTGCACCTGTTGACCATAAGTAGGTTGTACCTGCACTTGAAGTTAAAGTTACACTACCACCTGAGCAGAAAATTAATGGACCTGATGCAGTAATAGTTGGTGTTGCCGGTAAAGCATTAACCGTTACTGCTGTGGCTGCTGATGCTGCACTCTGACATCCATTTGCATTTTTAACTTTTACAGT